>NZ_CP102251.1:1612309-1934771 GCF_025145285.1 Alistipes onderdonkii | reverse complement strand
CGCTCCCGGGCATCACGCTCGAACAGGGGCATAAGGAGGACTGTATCGACGCCCTCGACACGCTGGTGCGCGAAATGCGCGACGGCATGTTCACGGGCAACGCCTCGGCGGCCGTCGCGGCAGATGCCCCGCTGTGGTTCTTCTGGACGCTCCAGCAACTCGAACGGGAAGTGGGCGGCAAGCAGATATGGAAAGCCTACGGCCCGGCCATGAAAGATATTCTGGAGAGCTACCGCCGGGGAGTCGGCGGCCGCGTCGCGCTGCATGACAACGGACTGGTGTGGGCCGCTGCGGACGACATCCCGATGACGTGGATGAATGCCGTGATCGACGGCCGCCCCGTCACCCCGCGCAACGGCTACCAGGTGGAGGTAAACGCCTTGTGGTACAACGCCGTATGTTATGCGCTCGAACTGGCCGGCAAACACGCAGACAAAGCCTTCGTCAAGGCCTGGGAGTCGCTCCCGGCACGCACGCAGACGTCGTTCGTCGAACTGTTCCGCCTGCCGGAAGGTTATCTGGCCGATTTCGTAGGGACGGACGGGCCCGACAAATCGACGCGCCCCAACATGATCGTCGCCTGCGGGCTGAATTACAAGATGCTCGACGAGGAGTTGCAGCTGGAGGTGATCCGCACCGTGCGCCAGCACCTGCTCACCCCCAAGGGGCTGCGGACACTCTCGCCCCGCAACCTGCTCTACAAAGGTTCGCTGGAGGGAGGATCGCCCGCAGAACGCGATTTCGCGGGCAAGAACGGTTCGGCATGGCCGTGGCTGCTGCAATTCTACGTCAAGGCATGTTTCGATATCGACAGGGACGTATTCCTGCCGCAGGCCCGGGAGATACTCGCCAATTTCGACGAGGACATCCAGAGCTACGGCATCGGGTCGATTTGCGAGCTCTACGATGCCGACCCGCCCTATGCATCGCGCGGGGCTATCTCGCAGGCGTGGAGCGTCGGGGCCGTGCTCAATATCCACAGCATGATCCGCGAGCGCACGCAGGAGGAGGCCCGGGAAAGCAAAACCGCGAAGGCGGCGAAAAGCACCGCCAGGAAAACCGCGGCAAAGACGGCCGTCGCAAAAGAGGCCGCAGAAAAGAAACCCGCAGCGAAAAAGAGTGCGGAGAAGAAACCGACAGGAAAAAAGCCGGCTGCGACAAAGGCCGCGACAAAAAAGATAAAGGCTGGGAAATAACAAGTTGTGAGGGGAGGAAAATCCTGCCAAGGCGGGATTCCGGGGCGTCCGGACTTGCAACCGCGGCTTGTGGCCGTGAGCCGGGGCGTTCCTGTGAGAGGATAGGTAAAAATTGCAAAACAAGGATATAGTTATGAGAGTTTTAATGTTCGGTTGGGAGTTCCCGCCCCACATCGCGGGTGGTTTGGGAACGGCATGTTACGGGATGACCCGCGGGCTGGCACGCAACGATGTCGACGTAACATTCGTAGTACCCCACGCCTACGGCGACGAGGATCAGCGTTTCACGCACGTCCTGAATGCCAGTGACGTGGAGGCGCTTTACGGATCCACGGGAAGCGGCGCGGACGACATTCTCGAGAAGATGTCGTTCATCCACATCGACTCGAACATGGTACCTTATATCTCCCCCGAAGAGTATGAACAGTACCAGGAGCGCTACGTCAAATCCGGACAGAAAGTCTGGTCGACGACCGATGCCTGGAAACAACGCTATACCTTCTCGGGCAAGTACGGCGCCAACCTTATGGAGGAGGTCGCCCGCTATGCCGTGGTCGCAGCACAGGTGGCCAAAGACCTCGAAGGGCAGTTCGACGTGATCCACGCCCACGACTGGCTCACCTACTACGCCGGTATCGCCGCCAAGCGCGTATCGGGCAAGCCGCTGGTCGTGCATATGCACGCCACGGAATACGACCGCAGCGGCGAGAACGTCAACACGCAGGTCTACGCCATCGAACGTGCAGGCATGCATGCCGCAGACCGGGTGATCGCCGTTTCGAACCTCACGCGCAACATCGTCATCAACCGCTACGGCGTCCCGGCCGACAAGGTCGTGACGGTACACAATGCCGTGCGGTTCGCCGCAGGCCAGTGCAAAATGCCCGAACGGGGCGTGGACGACAAGATCGTCACGTTCCTGGGGCGTATCACCTACCAGAAAGGGCCCGACTATTTCGTCGAAGCCGCGGCCAAGGTGCTGAAGAAAGTCCCCAACGTACGTTTCGTGATGGCCGGCTCGGGCGACATGATGAACCATGTCATCCGCCGCGTGGCGCGGCTGGGTATCGCCGACAGGTTCCACTTCACCGGATTCCTGCGCGGCGAGGACGTACACAAGATGTTCCAGTTGTCGGATGTCTACGTCATGCCGTCGGTCTCGGAGCCGTTCGGCATATCGCCCCTCGAGGCAATGCGTTCGAACGTCCCGGTGATCATCTCCAAACAGAGCGGCGTGGCCGAAGTACTCGACTATGCCGTGAAGGTCGACTATTGGGATGTCGACGCCCTGGCCGATGCCATCTACGGGCTGATCCAGTACCCGGCGCTGGCGGGAATGTTCGCCTCGAAAGGCCTGGAAGAGGTCACGAACCTGAAATGGAACGATGCCGCAGCCAAAATCAAAACCGTATACGAAGCGGTGATCGAAGAGAATAAAAAACAATAAAATAGCTACCCTATGAAAACCGTCTGCTTATATTTTCAGGTACACCAGCCCTGGCGACTGAAGAAGTACCGCTTCTTCAACATGGGCAAGGACCACAACTATCTGGACGACCTGCTGAACCGCTCCATCATGCAGAAAGTCGCCCGGCAGTGCTACCTGCCGATGAATGCCCTGCTGCTGAAGCTCATCCGGGAAAACAAGGGTAAGTTCCGCTGCTCGTTCTCGATCACGGGCATCGCCATCGAACAGTTCCGCACCTATGCGCCCGAAGTCCTCGAATCGTTCAAGGAACTGGCCGCCACGGGTTGCGTGGAGTTCCTCGCCGAGACTTACTCCCACTCGCTGGCCTCGCTGGCTTCGAAGGAGGATTTCACCGAACAGGTAAAGCTCCACACGGCGCTCATAAAAAAGGAATTCGGGGTGAAACCGACCGCCTTCCGCAATACGGAGCTGATCTACTCCGACGACATCGGCGCCGCCGTGGCCGAAATGGGCTTTCGTACGATGCTGGCTGAAGGCGCCAAACACGTGCTGGGCTGGAAATCGCCCAACTATGTATACGCCAACGCCGTCAACCAGAAGCTGCGCCTGCTGCTGCGCAACTACAAACTCTCGGACGACATCGCCTTCCGCTTCTCGAACCGCAGTTGGAACGAATGGCCGCTGACGGCGGACAAATATGTGAAATGGCTCGCTTCGGACGATACTCCGGGCGAGGTCATCAACCTCTTCATGGACTATGAAACTTTCGGCGAACACCAGACCGCCGACACGGGAATCTTCGAGTTCATGCGCGCGCTGCCGAAGGCAATCCTCGCCAAGAAAAACGGTCTGGAGTTCGCGACCGTCACCGAAGCCGCCAAGAAACACCAGCCCGTAGCAGTACTCCACTGTCCGCACGTGATGTCGTGGGCCGACGAGGAGCGCGACGTGACGGCATGGCTCGGCAACGAGTTGCAGAACGAAGCGTTCTCGAAGCTCTACGCCCAGAAGGAGAAGATCGCGGCACTGAAAAGCCCCGACTTCGACTATGTGTGGAGTTTCATGCAGACCTCCGACCATTTCTACTACATGGCTACCAAATGGCTCTCGGACGGTGACGTACACTCCTATTTCAACCCCTACGATTCGGCCTACGACGCTTTCATCAACTACATGAACGTCCTCTCGGATTTCATCATCGAACTGGACAAGGCTGTGGCGGCAAAGGCCGCAAAGGCGAAATAACGGGCGAAAGAAAAATTTACGACACACTAACCGAATAGCAAAGCAGCCGGGATCCGCAGATCCCGGCTGCTTTTCGTCCATCATCCCCGACCGGCCAACAGCCCGAAATAGACAGGAATATCCGCCGCTGCCCGATGCAACGACGGATATTTCATAAATACCAGGGCACTCCGCGCCCGCAGCCCTGCGATCGCCCGAAAGCCGCAATCCGCGCGAGAACCGCGAACCACACGAGAAACGGGAGCCGCACAAAAGCCTCAATCCCCGAAAAAAACGGGCTCCAGGGTAACGAACCCACAATGCGGATCGAGAGAACGCAGGGAAACTTCCGGGCATAAAAAAAGCGGCAGACCGCGCCTCTTCGGTCTGCCGCAGGCAGGAGTTTTACTTGAAAGTGGGAGTTGTTGTTACCAAAAAAATTTGGGATGTGCGACCCCTGCCTTAGGGAGTATTTCCCGGGTTCCCGGCGCTGCTGCGAGGCAGCGCCGGATTCCGCGGAAAGGATCAGAATTAGTTAGCAGGCTCTTCAGGGTGCAGCTCGATCGTCACGTTGGCGGTCATCGTGCCCCACTTGTGGCTAACGGTAACCGGGATGAAGAGCTTCACGGTCTTCTCGACCTTCACGCCGTTGATGTTCTTGAAGACGAGCTTCGAACCAACCTTGGTGATGCAGTTCACACCGAAACGGTCTTCAGCCTTGATCGTGGCGGTCTGTGCCGTGATCGTCCCGTCCACTACGTAGTTGCCGCTGGCATCTTTCTTCAGGTTGGTCTTGGCATTGGCCAGATCCCATGCGGGGGCATTCACTGCATAGTAAGCATAGAGGTCGGAAGCATATTTCTCCTTCTCGTCCGTACCGGTCGTCACCTCAGCCACGATGTAGTCCTTGAAGTCGGTCATGGTGAAGGCCTTCGAGCAGTCAACCTCGGAACCGCTGATGATCTGGTCTACGAAATAGGCGTCGGTCAGCTCGGTGTTGATCTTCAGAGGCTCGACGAAATATACGTTGAAGTCCGTCAGCTCGATGTGGTTAAAGGGGTTGATCGCAGCCCATACCTTGAGCGTTGCCTGCTGCTTCAGTATCCCGATACCGGCTTCGTTGTTGAGCACCTGTACGGTGATGTCGGCAGCGGCGGCGGTATTGACGGCACCCGGGTTCGTGGTTGCGGGAGCATACCAGTTGTCACCCATACCGTTGTAGTTGAGCTTGACGGCATCCATAACACCCTTCTTCAGCGTATAACCCGTCACGTCGGTTTCACCGGCAGGTTCGGCACCCGTCAGTGCGGGAGCGTAACCCGTAGCAGGCTGCTTCTTGGCGAACTGGATATCCCATTTGCCGCAGGGCAGCAGGTTCGTGACGGGCTTGCTGTCGGCGAACAGACGGTCGAGTTCATAGCGGTATGCGCAGGTCGCATATGCACCGGGCGTATTGTACTGGATCGGGTAAACATAAGCCAGCGTGTAATCGGAGTGCCAGAACGAAGAGTCGTAACCGTAGATCGAAGGCAGGGTCGGCTTCTTGATGTTCACAACGAACGAGAAGGTCAGTTTGCCCTGGTATACGTTCTGTGCAGGGATCGTCACATTGACAACCTTCTTCACTTCCTTGCCAGCAATCAGGTCGGCGATCACGTTGCCGATCTGCTCGGGCGTCAGCGTCCAGGTGAAGGCGGCAGCGGACTCGGCAGCAGTAGCGTCGAAGTTGTAAAGCAGCTCGACACCGTCAGCAGCGGCCTGGGCCACGGTACCTACGGTATGATCGGTAGCAGCGATTTCGGGAGCAGCATAGGTTGCGATGAACTCAGCCTGCGACAGACCGTTCTCACCGAGTTTGCCAAGTACCTTGGTAACCATCTCTTCCCAAGTGAACGAACCCTTGAAGGCATCGCAAGTCAACGTGTAGTCGAACGTCTTGAGAACCTTCAGGTCAACCGGAGCGATCTTCTCCTTCAGCCACTGTACCTTGAAGTAACGAACGTCAACGACGGCGTTCTTGTTGTTCACGTCAACCAGCTCGACACGTACGATCGGCGTCTTGTCGATAGCAGCCTGGTTGTTAGTCGTGCCGTCGGGCAGTTTCGAGGTCAGCGTCCACGCGCCGTCCGTATTGGCTACGCTGGCGAATTTCTGCTGGTCGGTATCGTTGTCACCTACCTTGTAAGGCTTGGTCGGCAGTACGAAGCGGAACTCGAGGCCGGCAGCCTTGAGCGCTTCCTTGGTGATCTCTTTGGCTTCATCATCGTCGATATAGCAACCGGTAACCATCGACAGCAGGTCGATCGGCTTGTTGTATGCTTCGGTGAACGAAGGATCGGCAGCCTGTGCAGCCTCATAATCAGCCGAGAAGTGATAGTGATCCGCTGCTTCATCGCACTCGAATTCACCGTCCTCGCTCTTGTCCGAGTTCAGGTCGATCAGGGCGGCGATTTTCGGCTCGATAGCCGTTTCGGTCAGCGCAACATAGTCCGAATATACGGCAGTGCCTACTTCGCCTTCACCGAGGTATTTGTCTGCGAGGGGCACTTTCAGGGCAGCCGTGTAGATGTGTTTTGCATCCAGCGTAAGAGCGGTACCTGCTGTCTTCTTCACGTCTACGGTCAGCACACCGCCTGCGATATCCCACGAAGCGACGTTCAGCAGTTGCTCGCTGACAGCAGCGCGCGTGCGAACTTCAGCCTTCTCGAACACGAAACTGGGATCCTTGATATCCTCTTTCGTAACGACCGAGGGGCTTACGTTGTAGCGTACCGAAGTAGCCGAAGCAGCAGTCGTCGAGGTCGTCGAACCTTGTGTCACGGTCTCGGCCGACGCGCTCGAGGTTACTTTCCATGCCTCGTAAGACAGCGATTTCAGCTCGATGGTTTCGATGCCGTTGACATACAGGTCGGGGATCAGCAGCACGCTGGTCAGACGACCGGAGATCATAGCCTGCAGGTCTGCGACAGCATCGCTGACAGCCTCGGCAATGGCCTTGTTGATGAAACCGTCCTCTTTCGTAATGGCATCCTCGAGGTATTGCTTGATCTTGGTGTCGTAGTCGTTGATCGCCTGGGTCAACTTGGTCTCATTGACGAGGTTGGCCGAAGCGACGGCAGCATTGAACGACGTCTGGAATGCATCCTTGCAAGCGTCGCCGGCAGCCGCGATAGCTGCGTCCTTTGCTGCGTTGATGGCATCCTGAATAGCCTTCTCCGTCGTGAATTTACCAAGATTGTTCGTAACAGCCGCTACGGCGTCACCCACATATTTGGTAGTTGCATACGAAGAGAGCGTCGTGTTCAGATAGCTCTTAGTTACATAATTGTCCGCAAGGTCTTTTTCGATGGCGTCGATGTCCTTCTGGAGCTGCCCCTGCGCCTTCTCCAAAGCCTCGATATCCTTGGCATTGGCATCAGCGTCGCTCTTGAGATCGTCGATCCGTTTTCCGAGAGCTTCATCGGCACTCTTCAGGTTGTCGACGGCCGTCTGCAACGAACCGAGCTGCGACTCCAGTGTTGCAATTTTACCGGTGGTCAACTCGTCGAGGCGGTTGTTAAGTTGGTCGATGTCGTCGTCGTAGTCCTTACAACCGACACCGGCTAACATTGTTCCCGTGAGGAACAGTGCGGATAATTATTTTGACCTTGTTTATCAGTCTGTTAATGGCAATAAGAAGTAGCCGGTTGACTGGACGGTTTACAATCCGCCGGTATTCGTTTCGAGCGGTTCTGTTCGGGGGATTTGCCAGATGCGTTTGTTGGCGCTGATAATCTTGTCGGTGTCGAACTCCTTGAGGTAGGTCTCGATCTCCGCGGGGTTGCGTCCCATGTTCTGAGCGATCAGGGGCAGGGGAACGTCGGCATGGTAGAGCCTGGACGCATAGGTATGGCGTGCCGCATAGAAGGTGACTTTCCGCGTGAGGCCGATGCGTTTGGCAACCCGTTGCAGGCTTTGGTTTATCACGTTGTTCGCATAGGTGATCCGCTCGAACTGGTGCACAGGGTCTTCGTCGAAGTAGATCGGAAAGACGAAATCGTTGCCCCGCGCCTTTCCCGGCCCTAAGAACGGCACCATGTAGGGCCATGCCACCGACCGTTCGACCAGCACCCGTGTCGGGTGTTGCGTCTTGGCACGGACGAGGTTGATTTCGTAGAACGTGGCTGTGGCCTTGTGCACCTCGGCATATCGCAGGCCGTATGTCGTACGATCCCGGTCGTATTTCTCCTTGTCAGGAATTTCGATGCAGACCATATCCTTCCACTTCAGCCGGGCGAGGTCGACCAGGGCAAGCCCCTGGAAGATATAGGAGCAGATAAACAGCGCGAGCGAAAACTGTTCGGCATCGATCGCGGCCTGCCTGACGGTGCCGTCCGGCCCATACACACGGTTGCGCCAGTAGCGTCGCTGCATCGTTTTTACATCGGGCTTTCGGTTCGTCTTATAATAATAGGTGTCGAGGTAGTAACGTACGATCGCCTCCAGTTCCCCGGTTTCCAGCGCCCGCTTGGCCGTCCTGACATCGAGCCTCCGGCTGAGGCGGAACCCGTGGAACGGACTTACGGCCAGTTGGCCGCTTTGGCAGGCGTAATTCATCAGCGCCTTGAATGCGCTGAAGAAGCGTTTTATGCTCGTGTCGGCGTAGCGCGTATGGAGGTGCTGTTCGAAATCCTGCAGCCAGGCCTTGTCCACGTCGAACAGCTCGACCGTCCGGTTCTGGGAATACCGTCCGATAATATGCCGCAGCGTCTGGTAGCCGGCCGCCGTATTGTGTTTCTGCATGGAGTCCCTGAAATAGGCGATGCGTTCTTCGAACAGGTCGTCCAGCGTTTTGCGCGACGGCGGTTTCCGCCCCGAAGCCTCGAGCAGGCTCTGCACCGAATAGGCCATGCCCTGCCGTTCGTAATCCAGCACCTTGTTTTTCAGGCACATCAGTTCCGATTCGATAAGGGCGTTCATATTCATCGAAAGGGGATGGCGTCCGCGTACTTCCTGTTTCGCCGTATTCCAGAGTTTTGCGGGGCAGGAGAGCCCCGTACTCTTGTATTTACGTTTGCCGTTGTAACAGACCCGGATCATGACGGGGTGTTCGCCGTTGGCAAGGGTCTTGGAGGTGTAAAGGAGCGCGGTAATGGTAGCTTTTGCAATTTTCATCTTTTTTCCGGTTTACGCTATGGTTTACAAATTAAGGGGCGGAAAAAGCCCCGTTGCCCCGGCAACATATGTCCTATGCGATTGATATGCAATAATAAATCCGGCCTTATTCCCCGTCGGGAAAAGGCACAAGAAAAATCCCTCTCCGGGAGAGGGATTCATCCTGTGGCCGCGCATGCCGATCAGCCTTTGCGCTTGTAGCGCGAGGGGCTTGTGCCGGTATGCTGCTTGAAGTATTTGCCGAAGAACGACTGGGTCGAGAAATTGAGGTGGTAAGCGATTTCCTGGATACTCATTCCCGAGTATTTCAGCAACGCTTTGGCCTCGAGGATCACCGACTCGTCGATCCAGCGCGCAGCAGTTTTCCCGCTGACTTCCTTGACGACCGATGAAAGGTATTTAGGCGTGATATTCAACTGTTTGGCATAGAAACTCACGTTGCGTTCCCGCTTGTTGTACTGTTGTAAAAGGGACATGAATTCGTCGAAAAGTACTTCGCAGCGCCCCTGTTTGATTCCGCCGGGCTGCTCGCGCTGGTTAATCTCGGTGATGATGTAGAACGCCGTGGTAAAGAGCGTGCGGATGATCTCGTGGCGGTAACGCTCCTTGTCGCTGCGCAGCATGGTTTTGATCAGTTGGAACAACTGGCGTATCTCATCCACGTCCTGCGGCGCGACTTCCAGCACGGGGGCTTTCCCGAAGCGCATGTAGACCGGCAGCGAGGTAGAAAGGTCGATCTGGATTTCGTTGACGAACGATTTGGAGAAGGCGAGGAAATAGGCTGCGGCGTTCGCCGAACATTTCACCGTGCGGATGATGCTGTCGGGATTGAAAAAGACGATCGTATTGGGTTTGACACTGTAATTCTGCATGTCGATCGACACGGTCGCCTCGCCTGTCATCATGATGATGGCCGAAAAACCGTCGATCGAAGCCGGGTACTCGGCCGTCGTATTGTTCTGCGCAGAAAGCGTCGTGATTACCAGGTCGTCGGAGAGGTAGAACACATCGTTCATCTCCTTTTTGATGCGGGAGATCGAAACCTTACGCAAGTTCTCCCTTCCGTTCTCCTTTATCGCCCTTGCCGTTTTGATATTATCCGCCATATCGTCGTGGTATTTCGGACAAATGTAACATTTTTCATACGGAAATGCAACATTTTACGCGAAAAACAAAGAAAACGCAATATCCGCGGCCGGATTCAGCACCGCCTTTATTTCCCCTCTTCGCGGGGGCACATCACGCGCAGGCCGCCGGCGATACACTCGATATGCAGCGGGAATTCGGCACCCTTCTGGCCGTCGACGTCCGTAGGTTCGTTGAGTGTCGAGACGATATCCAGAGCCCGGGCCCGCAAGTGGCGGACTATCTTGGGGTTTCCGCCCAACAGGTAGCGTCCCATGGCCAGCGTCGAACGCAGGAAATTCTTCTTTTCGAGCATCAGGCAGTCGAACAGGCCGTCCTTGATCGACGACCGGCGCGCAAGGCGGAATCCTCCGGCGGTCTCGCCGTTGAACACCAGTACCATGAGCGAATTGAAATCGAATGCCTGGCCGTCGGCCACGATCTGGAGCGGCACGGCGTGCATCGCCCGGAACTCCTTGACCCCCTCGATGATATAGGCCAGCTTGCCGATCTTGTGCTTGCGTTCGTCGGGCGTACGCTGCGAGGTGGTGGTAAAGATGCCGAAGCTGAAAATGTTGACGAAATAGAGTCCGTTCACACAGCCGCAGTCCACCCGGTCGATGGCACCCGAGGCGATCTGCTTTGCAGCTTCGAGCGGTTTGTGCGACATGCCGAGCGCCCCTGCGAAATCGTTGGCCGTACCTGCGGGGATTACCCCCAGCGGAATATCCAGCCCCTTGTTTCTCATGGCGTTGACCACATAGTTGACCGTGCCGTCGCCGCCGGCCACGACCATCAGGTCGATCTGCTCGTTGCCGTCGAACGGGTTGGCCTCGAAATCGATCGGTTGCGGAACGATCTCGTAGCCGTAAGCCCGGAATACGGTGCAGATGCTCGCGGTACAGTGGCCGATCTTGCACTTGCCTGATTGGGTGTTGTAGAGGAAAACTGCGCTTTTCATAAGTCGGTTATTGCATGATTACCGCCTCCATGGCAGGCGAAACATACTCTTCATAGGCGTCCGCACCGTCGGCGAGGATGAAATAGACCTTCATCTGGGGCATGGACTTCGCTGCGGCCAGCGCATCGTCTGCTCCCATCGCCAGGAACATGGTTCCCAGGGCGTCGGCCTCGGCGCAGGTCGGGGCCACGACCGTCACCGACAGCAGGCGCGAAACGGCGCTGCGTCCCGTGCGGGGGTCGATCGTGTGGGCGATCTTGTTGCCCTTGGCGTCGAGGTAGAAACGGCGGTAGTTGCCCGAGGTGGCCAGGCCGCCTTCGGTCATCCCGATACGCCGCTGGAGGTATTCGCCGTTCGACATGTTGCCGTCGAACGGGGTCTCGATGCCGATGCGCCACGGATCGCCCTGCCGGTTGACACCCTTGCAGCGGACTTCACCGCCGATGTCGACGATGTAGTTCCGGGCACCGAACGACTCGACGAGCTGCGCGAGCAGGTCGACGATGTATCCTTTGGCTATCGAATTGAAATCCAGCTGCACCCGGGGATCGTCCTTTATCAGGCGGCCGTTTTCGATGCGCACCTTTCCACGTCCCACGAACGCCAGGATCGAATCGATGTTCGGGTTCTCCTGCGCCTCTTTTCCGGCGAACCCCCACGCCTCGACGAGCGGTTTGACGGTCACGTCGTAGCGGCCGTCGCTCAGCGAGCTGATGCTGTCGGCCAGGCGGAGGTTGAAGGCGATATGGCGGTCGACGCTGTCGGTTTCGTTGCGGTTCAGACGGCTCAGCAGCGATGCCGGGTCGAAGATCGACATCGAGGCTTTGGCCTCACGGTCGAGCGCCATGACGGCGGCGTAGAGTTCCTGCGGCGAGGTGCCCTGCACGTCGGCCACCACGTGCAGCGTCGTGCCGAGCATCGTCCCGTCGACGGTCGTATAGGAAACCTTGCCGCCGCAGCCCCACAGGAAGGCCGCGCACATCGTCGCGAGGAGTGCGAAAATAAGCGTCTTTACCATAACGTAGACTTGTTTAGCCGCAAAAATAGTATTTTCCGGAGTTTTAGGCGATAAATCCGTGTAAAAAAGGTAAATAATTTTTCATTTACCATGCTTAATTGTCAATTATTTCGTAACTTTGCCGGACGCTCTGGCGTTATCCACGGTAAGGGGGATGCGTCGTAGAGTGGAATTTAAATAAACTTTCAAAAAATGGCTTATTTAACAGCTGAGAAAAAGCAGGAGCTTTTCGGCCAGTACGGCAAGTCTAACACCGACACGGGTTCGCCCGAGAGCCAGATCGCGTTGTTTTCGTACCGTATCAGCCACCTTACAGAACACCTCAAGAGCAACAAACACGACTTCGGAACCCAGCGCGCACTGCTGCGCCTGGTCGGTAAGCGCCGCGCGTTGCTGGAGTATCTGAAAGAGGTCGACATCGAGCGCTACCGCGCCATCGTCAAGACGCTCAACCTCCGCCGATAATCCGCGAGGGAGAAATGAGGGCAATTCCCAACGAGGGGTTGCCTTCATTTTCGTAAAGGACAACGATTCGAAAAACATTATAGGTTTAGATTTTTATGGAAGAAAAGAAGCTGTACAACGCAGTCCGCAAGATCATCACGCTGGCCGACGGACGCCAGATCGAGATCGAAACGGGCAAACTGGCCAAGCAGGCCGACGGCTCCGTGGTAGTCAAGATGGGAGATACGATGCTCCTGGGTACCGTGGTGGCCGCCAAGGACGCAAAACCCGACACCGATTTCATGCCCCTCCAGGTGGAGTACAAAGAGAAGTACGCCGCCTGCGGACGCTACCCCGGAGGCTTCATGAAGCGCGAAGGCAAGGCCAACGACAGCGAAGTGCTCGTCGCGCGCCTGATCGACCGAGCCCTCCGCCCCCTGTTCCCCGCAGATTACCACGCCGAGGTTTACGTAACGGTGAACCTCATCTCGGCGGATAAGGATATCCAGCCTGACGCCCTGGCGGGCCTGGCGGCTTCGGCCGCCCTCGCCGTTTCGGACATCCCCTTCGGCGGCCCCATTTCGGAGGTTCGCGTGGCACGCATCGACGGCAACTACGTCATCAACCCCAACTATTCGGAGATGGGCAAGGTCGACCTCGACATCATGGTCGGCGGTACGATCGACAACATCCTGATGGTCGAAGGCGAGATGAAGGAGGTTTCCGAGGAGGTGATGCTCGGGGCCATCAAGTTCGCACACGAGGAGATCAAGAAGCACTGCGCCGTACAGATCGAACTCGCGAAAGAACTGGGCAAGGACGTGAAACGCACCTACTGCCATGAGGTCAACGACGAGCAGCTGCGCCAGACGATCGTCGAGGAGCTCTACGACAAGGCGTACGCCATCGCCACGAGCGGCACGATGAAGCACGAGCGCGAAGAAAAGTTCAACGCCCTCGAGGCCGAGTTCGCAGCGCGTTACAGCGAGGAGGAACTGGCGGAGAAAGCCCCGCTGATCCACAAGTATTTCCACGACGAGGTGCAGAAGAAGGCCATGCGCAACATGATCCTCAATGAGGGCAAGCGCCTCGACGGCCGCAAGACCGACGAGATCCGCCCGATCTGGTGCGAGGTGGGTTACCTGCCCGCAGCCCACGGTTCGGCGATCTTCACGCGCGGTGAAACGCAGTCGCTGACCAGCGTTACGCTCGGTACGAAACTCGACGAAAAAGTCAAGGACGAAGTGCTGGTACAGGGTACCGAGCAGTTCGTGCTGCACTATAATTTCCCGCCCTTCTCGACGGGCGAGGCCAAGGCCGCACGCGGTCTGAGCCGCCGCGAGATCGGCCACGGCCATCTGGCATGGCGCGCCCTGAAACCGATGGTTCCGCTGGGCGAAGAGAACCCCTACGCCGTACGTATCGTATCGGACATCCTGGAGTCGAACGGTTCGTCGTCGATGGCTACTGTCTGCGCCGGCACGCTGGCCCTGATGGACGCCGGTGTGAAACTCAAAAAACCCGTCTCGGGTATCGCCATGGGGCTGATTTCCGATTCGCAGAGCGGCAAGTGGGCCGTACTGTCGGACATCCTGGGCGACGAAGACCACCTGGGCGACATGGACTTCAAGGTGACGGGTACCAAGGACGGCATCACCGCCACGCAGATGGACATCAAGGTCGACGGCCTCTCGTACGAGGTGCTGGCCGCAGCGCTGGAGCAGGCCCGCAAGGGACGCCTGCACATCCTCGGCAAGATCACCGAATGCATTGCCGAACCGCGCGAGGACTACAAGCCTTTCGTACCGCGCATCGTACAGATCACCATTCCGCAGGATATGATCGGTGCCGTGATCGGCCCCGGCGGCAAGGTCATCCAGGACATCCAGAAGACCACGGGTACGACCATCACGATCACCGAGGTCGACAATAAGGGTATCGTGGACATCTTCGGCCAGGACAAGACCGCCCTCGACGGCGCGCTGAACCGCATCAAGGCCATCGTTGCGATCCCGGAGATCGGCGAGACGTACCACGGCAAGATCCGTTCGATCGTCACCTTCGGTGCGTTCGTCGAGATCATGCCCGGCAAGGACGCCCTGCTCCACATCTCGGAAATCGACTACAAGCGCTTCGAGACCATGGAGGAGACCGGCCTGAAAGAGGGCGACGAGATCGACGTGAAGCTGATCGGAATGGATCCGAAGACCAACAAGCTCAAATTGTCGCGCAAGGTGCTGCTGCCCAAGCCCGAGGGCTATGTGGAGCGGGAACGCCGCCCGCGTGGCGACCGTCCCGAGCGCGGCGAACGCCACGAACGCCACGGACGCCCTGAACGCAAAGAAGAGTAAAACGACTGTTAATGTGATATTTTCGGGCGGAAAAGTACTGAAATTCCGCCTGAAATATTGCACAATTACCAAGAGTTTTCTATATTTGCGTTGTTCTGGCTGGGGAGTTGGAAGATGCAATACCGCGCATTCCGTACGAACCGGGCCGAAAGACAGATAAAAAGGCAAACATTTAAAATAAACACATTAAATTAACCGATTATGAAAAATCTAATGAAATTGAGCGTTGTGCTCGTAGCTGCCGCACTGGTATTCTCGAGCTGTAATTGCTTCAAGAAGATGGCCAAGAACCGGGATGACATCAACCTGACGGTTACCCCCGAGATTCTGACGCTGAACAACGGTATCGTTGCCGCTGACATCAATGTTACGTTCCCGGTTAAGTATTTCAACGCGAAAGCCGTTATCAAAGTAACTCCCGTGATCGTATTCGACGGTGGCGAGGTTGCCGGTGCCGCCAAATATCTCCAGGGTTCGAAAGTCGACGAGAACTACACGGTCATCGACAAGAAGAACGGAGGCAATTTCACGCAGCACGTAGAGTTCCCCTACGACCCCCGTATGGACAAGTGCGCCCTGCAGCTCCGCGCCGAGATCAAATGCCCGGGCGGCAAGTGCAAGGAATTCACGCTCGTGAACCTGAACACCGGCGCCATCCCGACCAAGGAGCAGGCTGCCGTGCTGGCCGGTAACGACGAGGCTGCCAAGGCCGCTCTGGCCAAGGAATTCGGCCTGACCGTAGCTTATGGTCTCAATACGCTCCAGAAGGATCTGAAATACTCCGACCTGATGGCCCCGATGGCCAACAACTACAAGAAGGTGACCACCGTCGTCGACAAGACCGATCTGCTCTATGCGATCAACTCGTCGGTCGTAACCAAGAAGAACGAGAAGAAAGCCAACCTCGACGCGTTCAAGGCTGACGTAGACGCCAAACTGCAGAACGACCGTGCCACGCAGAACATCGCCGTGAAAGGTTATGCTTCGCCCGATGGCCCCGTGAAATTCAACGACAAACTGTCGAAGTCGCGCAGCGAGTCCGGTAAGAAAGTCGTTGCCAAGCTGCTGAAGGATTCGGGCCTGGACATCGACGCTGCCGCCTACGGTGAGGACTGGGACGGTTTCAAGGAACTGGTCGAGAAGTCGAACATCAAGGACAAGAACCTCATTCTCCAGGTGCTGAGCCTCTACAACTCGCCCGCAGAGCGTGAGAGCGAAATCAAGAACATGTCTTCGGTATTCAACGAACTGAAAGAGGAGGTTCTTCCCGAACTGCGTCGCTCGCAGATCGTGAACAGCACCGACATCCAGGGCAAGACCGACGCCGAGATCATGGCTGCGTTCCGCAACGGCCAGGAGCTTACCGTAGAGGAGTACCTCTATGCTGCCGAGACGCTGGCCAACGGTGCCGAGGAGCAGGTTGCCATCCTGACCGCCGCTTCGAAGAAATACAACGACGCCCGCGTTTACAACAACCTGGGTATCGCACAGGCCAAGGCAGGCGACAAGGCTGCTGCGCTCAAATCGTTCGAGAAGGCTGCCAAGATGGATTCGTCGAGCGAAATCACCAAGAACCTCATCCTGGGCAACCTGGCCAACGGCAACACCGCCGAGGCTAAGAAGTATGCCAAGGCTGCCGATGCACAGGCCAAGGCCGCTATCGCTGCTGCCGAGGGCGACTACAAGGCTGCTGCCCAGAACCTCGACGGTTACAACGAGGCCGTGGCTCAGGTGATGAGCAACAACCTTTCTGCCGCCAAGCAGGCCATCTCCAAGGACAACTCGGCCGACGCCGACTACCTGCGTGCCGTTATCGCAGCCAAGGAGGGTGATCTGAAGACCGCAGAGGCTCAGCTGAAGAGCGCTGTTTCGAAGAACCCGAAACTGGCTCAGAAGGCTGCCAACGACATCAACCTGAAGGCGCTGAACAAATAATCGCCGTCAACCGATAAAAAGAGCCTGAACCCGGCGGTTCAGGCTCTTTTTTTGCAGGATAGCCGGTATGACGGGAAAAATTTACGGACGGGAACCGCGCGTATGAATATTTTTTCCTAATTTTGTAAAAACAGCGATTATTATGGAATACGCCAACCATCTGAACGAATATGCTCCCGCGTGGAGCGCAGCCCAGGTAGACCAGGAGGTCGCCCGCATCCGCGAAGCCGCGAAACGCAACCACAATACCGAGGTATACAAGTTGTGCTACTCGGCTATCGACCTCACGACCCTGTCGTGCAACGACTCGGTGACTTCGGTCACGGAGTTTGCCCGCAAAGCCGCCGAGTTCTACCAGAAGTATCCCCATATTCCCAATGTCGCTTCGATCTGTATCTATCCGGCATTCGTCGAGACCGTGGGGCTGGCCGTCGATGGCACTCCGATGCGCATTACGAGTGTGGGCGGCGGGTTCCCTGCAGCCCAGACCTTCCTCGAAGTGAAGGCCCTCGAAGTGGCGATGGCCGTGGAGAACGGCGCCGATGAAATCGACATCGTGCTCAATGTGGGGCGTATGCTTACGGGCGAATACGACGAGGCGGCGAACGAGGTAGAGGTGATCCGTTCCGAGATGGACGGCGACATCGTACTGAAAGTCATCATCGAGTCCGGGGCGTTGAAAACCCCCGACCTGATCCGCAAGGCATCGTTGCTGTCGATGTTCGCAGGTGCCGATTTCGTGAAGACCTCGACGGGCAAGATCGACGTCGCAGCGACTCCCGAAGCAGCGGTCGTCATGTGCCAGGCCATCCGCGATTACTATGAGAAGACCGGCCGCAAGGTCGGATTCAAGGCTGCCGGCGGAGTCCGCACGGCCGAAGACGGCGCACTTTACTATACCATCGTCGAGGAGATCCTCGGTAAGGAGTGGCTTACGACCGACCTGTTCCGTATCGGCGCATCGTCCGCCGCAAACAATATCCTTTCGGCGATCGAGGGCAGGGAGATCAAATATTTCTGATCTTCGGCAGTTCCCGGAGGAGGTATGCAGCAGCCCGCAACGGGCTGCTGTTTTTTTTGACGAATGAATGAGCGATACGACAGGGGAAAGATCGTGCTATACACTTTCGACTGCACGGGATGAGGTTGTTCGAACCGACAGAAACGGAGGATCCATTTTCCGCGAGTCGCCGAGGATACTGCCCCCCCCCTCTGTCGCCACGGTTGCTTTCTCGGAAACATCATGCGGTCGAATTCTTCCGCCTACGGCTTGCCGACATCTGCGAGGCATTCCCGATGGCCAGAACCGCCCCACCCCGAGGAACAATATCCCGGTCGCCGGTGCAGCCGGGATTATTCATGCAAACGGAGGATGTACTTTGGCTGCCCGCGGCCGGGATATGTGCAGAACTCGCAGTCGCGGCCGAAAGGGACGGACTACCTAATAAATGCGGGAAATCGCCCGATACTGCATGTGCGTGCCGGGAAAGATACGGGATGCGGCAGTCCGGACTTTGTGACGGATTTCAGGAATACGACAGGCAGCAGCCCCCGCGGGGGCTGCTGCCTGTTATGATCCCGATCCGATGTGATTTCGATCCGTTTCCCCCGGGAAAATATCTTCCTCGGAGATATTATCCGGAGCCGGGATCGGTGGTTTCCGGGCAGGTCTCCGGACGGGTATTTCCCGTATGCTTCCCGGACAGGTATTACCGAATCGAATCGACCACCTCGACGGTTACCGAATCCGTCACCTCGATTTCACCCGCCACGGGTGCCGCCGGCTGGCCGGTAACGACAGGTTCCGGGAAGGTCTGGTTTTCGATCTCGTCGCGCAGCAACATCGACTGGAAATTGTCGCGCCGGATGGCCGCAATGACGACGATGACGATCACCGCCACGGCCACGATAATACCGATGAGTTTTTTAATCATTTTTCTGTGTATCGTTTAATATCCCGATGGCACGCACCACCACGTTGTCGACGGGATAGATGTTGGCGTAGAAGCCGTTGTCCTCCAGCGCCGTGTTGCGGCCGATATAAGCCCTCAGCTGGGCCTCGATCAGCTTGCGCGAGCGGGCGATGTCCCGGTAATCGGGCGCGACGCCTTTGCGTGCCGCATAGCGGATGAAATCCTCCACGAGGCCCTTGTCGCTGTCCAGCAACGCCTGGAGTTCGGGGATCGTCCTGACCCGGTTCAACGCTTCGCGGTGACGGTCTGCATATTCAATCGTGTAGCGGTAGAGGATGTTGCGCCCCGCCACCTCGACAAAATATTTCGTTACGTCGGTCGTATCGGCCGGCACGAAGACATCGGGCATGATACCCCCGCCGCCGTAGACCACCTTCCCGCCCGGAGTCACCCGTTTGAGCGAATCCGCGAAGTGGATGCTGTCGGCCGAGAAGAACTCGTTGTTCTTATACCGGTTCCAGATGTCCTCTTCGTAACTTTCGTCGTCGCCGATCGTATAGGGTTTCTGGATCGAACGGCCCGTAGGCGTGTAGTAACGCGCCGTGGTGAGCCGCAATGCCGATCCGTCGCTGTACGGGATCTGACGCTGGACGAGTCCCTTGCCGAACGAACGGCGACCAACAATCGTACCACGGTCGTTATCCTGTAATGCCCCGGCGAGGATTTCGCTCGACGACGCGCTTCCCTCGTCGATCAGCACCACAACATCCATGTCCTGTGCGGCGCCCGTGCCGTCGGCGTATTCGCGGAGTTGTTTATGCTGGCGGTCTTCCGTGTAGACGATCAGCTGGTCTTTGTGCAGGAATTCGTTGGCGACCATGATGGCCTGGTCGAGATAGCCGCCCGAGTTGCCCCTCAGGTCGAAGATGAGTTTGGTGGCGCCCTGCGCACGCAACGTATCCAGCGATGCCTGCATCTCGTCGAAGGTCGTCCGTGCGAACTGTCCCAGCTTGATGTAACCGATGCCGTCGGCAATGCAGAACGCCGATTCTACGCTTTTGATCGGAATCTTGTCGCGAACGACGTCGACGCCCACCAGGTCGGTGATACCCTGGCGTCCCAGCCCGAGGTGTACGGTCGTGCCGCGCGGGCCGCGCAGTTTCTTCACCACGTCGCGCTGCGGGAGTTTCTGCCCCGCGACGAGCGTGTCATTGATCTCGATGATGCGGTCGCCGGCCTTGATGCCGGCCTTGTCGCTCGGGCCCTGCGGGATGACGTTCAGCACGATCACCGTGTCGGTCGCCATGTTGAAGACCACACCGATGCCGTCGAATTCGCCTTCGAGCGGTTCGTTGATTTCCTGCATCTCCGATGCCGGAATATAGACCGAGTGGGGATCGAGTTCCTTGACCAGCAGCGGGATGACGTGCTCGGCAAGCGAATCCATGGCTACCGAATCGACATACTGGTTCTCGATGAGCGAAAGCGTATAGGTGAGTTTGTTGGTGGGCAGCGCCATCTGGCGGAGCATCCCTTTGATCTCTGAAGTGGTGCTGTTGCGGCCCATGTACTGCCCCAGCAGCAGCCCCAACACAACACCCGCTGCCAGCAGCAGCGGGAAGAGGACGGTGTATTTCGAGTTCTTATACATTTGCGTGTCATACGCCGGCCGGCGGCCGGACTATTTTTGCGGTTTTTCCTTGTTCTTGAACGTATACGTCAGGCCGACGCTCAGCAGCGTGCGGGTCTGCACGTCGAGGTTCTGCGCCCGGTTGTAGTAGAGCTGGAAACTTAACGACGTGGAGAGGTATTTTGTTGCCTTGATGTCGATCGTATTTTCCCAGCGCACGATCGGGTGGATCGGCAGGCGGGGCTTGGTCTTGATGTCGCTGCCTTTCTCCACCCAGTCGTCATATGCAATCCGGTATTCGGAATAGTCGCTGATCTTGTTTTTCTGGCCGATGTCGGTGATCCAGCCGTAGAAGGAATAGAGCGTCGTGCGGTAGCGCAGGAACCCTGTCTTGCCGAACGTGCGGTCGAAATCGATCTGGATCGACGAACCGCCTTCGTATTTGGACGTCTTGTCGGGGTCTTCAATACCGTAGTTGAATCCGTTCGTTTTGCGGATCAGGTCGTTTTCGGCAAAGGTGGCATTCAGGGCGATCGGCGAGATGTTGACCACGATCGGGAATTTGGCCTTGGGGCTTTTATAGGTGATACCGAGCGAGATATCGAGGTAAGCCGGGGTCATGAACTTGCTCTTGAGGTGCTCCTCCTTTTGTTCCGTACGCGATTTATAACCGTTGACGAACTGGCTGCGGAAATTCAGGATCGAACCGTACGACCAGTTGTCGGACATCTTGAACGACGGGGCGACGGAAATCACGAATTCGTCCTGGTTCTTGAACCAGATGCCTTCGCTGTCGGTGTATTCGTTGCCTTCGTCATCTTTCTGCGTCGTTTCGACCTTCATGCGGTTGTAGCCGAGCTTGGCATTGAACTTGGTTTCGAGCGTGAAGAGGTTTTTCGTGAAGAGGTGGCGCAGCCCGAAAACCGCCGTCAGGGCAATGGAGTTGTCACCGCCCGAGACCGAGATCCACGGGTCGTTATATGACATGAGTGAACCCTGTATGCCGCCGCTGAATTCGAGGTAGTTGCGCTCCTTGCGGATTGCGGCGCGTTCGGCCTTGTAGCGGGCCAGGCTGAAATAGTCCACATCGACGGAGGTGGATTTCAGTTTGTCCTCGAAGGTCACCTTGTCCTCTTTGGCATCGACTTCGTCGATGGATATTTGTGCGAGCGCGGGACTGCCGGCCAAAAGGGCGGGAACAAGTCCGAAAAGCAGGTAAAAATATTTCATAGTGAAGCGATTATAATTACAAATTCAACATGCAAATTTATGAAATTATTTACAAAATCCTTAACTTTGTCTTAAGTTAATACAGAGACAATCATATGAAATATATCGGAGCACACGTAAGTGCTGCGGGAGGTGTGGAAAACGCGCCCGCCAATGCACACGGGATCGGGGCCACGGGCTTCGCCCTTTTCACGAAGAACCAGCGCCAGTGGGTGGCCGCGCCGCTTACCGCAGCGCAGATCGACGCCTTCCGCAAAGCCTGCGACAAGTACGGGTATACACCCGCGCAGATACTGCCCCACGACTCGTACCTGATCAACCTCGGGCATCCCGAACGGGAGGCTCTGGAGAAGTCGCGCGCAGCCTTCCTCGACGAGATGCAGCGCTGCGAAGCGCTGGGGCTCGACCGGCTGAACTTCCACCCCGGCAGCCACCTGCAAAAGATTTCGCCCGAACGGTCGCTCGACCTGATCGCCGAGTCGATCAACATCGCACTGGACAAGACCCGCGGCGTGACGGCCGTGATCGAAAACACGGCCGGACAGGGTTCGAACCTCGGGTTCGCCTTCGAACATCTGGCCTACCTGATCGAGCGGGTCGAAGACAAATCGCGCGTGGGGGTCTGCATCGACACCTGCCATGCCTTTGCCGCCGGATACGACCTGCGGACGGCGGAGGCCTGCGACAAAACCTTTGCGGAGCTGGAACGCGTGGTCGGATTCGGGTACCTGAAGGGGATGCACCTGAACGACGCCATGAAGATTCTCGGCAGCCATGTCGACCGCCACACGCCGCTGGGCGAGGGGATGATCGGCATGGAGTGTTTCCGCTACATCATGCAGGACGCGCGTTTCGACGGCATCCCGCTGATCCTCGAAACCCCCGACGAGCAGCGCTGGCCGGAGGAGATCGCCCTGCTCAAGTCATTGGCCGAAGGATAAGAGGCCGCTGCCTCGGCAGACTCCGGCAGCCGGGGCAGGCACGGCGCTGCGGAAAATTACAGCCGGCATGCGCCGCCGTCGGAAAATAGTTGCCGCATAAGTGCTGACAGCGGGTGATCGCGGCCGGGAGATTCCGGCGTAACACGAAAAAAAGAGGGTTTCCGACCCTCTTTTTCGTTTGCGCGCCCGGCCTATCCCAATTCGTCGAGGCATTTGAGGATCAGCGCCGCGCTTTGGCGAATCTCCTCCTCCGAAATCGTCAGTGGCGGGGAGATGCGGAACGCCGTGTCGCAGAACAGGAACCAGTCGCTCAGGATCCCCGCCTGCTTGAACAGTTCCATGATGCGGTAGAGTTTCTGCGGCTCGCCCAACTCGACCGCCAGCAACAGTCCGCTGCGGCGGATTTCCCGCACCGCGGGATGGTTGCCCAGCAGTTGAGCGTAGAGTGCGCCCTTCGCCTCGACCCCTTCGACGACCTTGTTGTCGAGCAGGTAATTCAGCGCGGCGAGCCCGGCTGCACAGCATACCGGATGTCCGCCGAAGGTGGTTATGTGCCCCAGCACGGGATTCTCCTGCAGGGTCTGCATGATCTTGGGCCGCGCCGCGAACGCACCCAGCGGCATGCCGCCCCCGAATGCCTTGGCCAGACACACGATGTCGGGTGCAACGCCGTATTTGAGCATGGCGAACAGCGCTCCCGTGCGCCCCATGCCGGTCTGTATCTCATCGAATACGAGCAGCGCCCCGACTTCGTCGCAACGGCGCCGCAGCGCCTCCAGATAGCCCGGGACAGGCGGGCGGACGCCCGCTTCGCCCTGCACGGGTTCTGCAAGGACGCATGCCGTGCGGCGCGTGATGCGCTCCAACTCCCCGAAATCGTTGAATTCGATTGCCTGCACGTCGGGCAGCAGGGGCCGGAAAGCTCCTTTCCACTCCTCGCCTTCAGGGGCCCCCATCATGCTCATCGACCCGTGGGTCGACCCGTGGTAGGCACGACGCATGGAGACCAGCTCCGTGCGTCCGGTATAGCGTTTGGCCAGCTTGAGCGCCCCTTCGACCGCTTCGGCGCCCGAATTGACGAAATAGAGACTCGACAACCCGCCCGGAAGCAGCGACGCCACCTTTGCGGCATACTCCACCTGTGGCGTTTCGACCAGTTCGCCGTAGACCATGACGTGCATGTAACGCGCGGCCTGTTCCTGTACGGCCTTCACGACGGCAGGATTGCAGTGCCCGACGTTGCTCACCGATACTCCGGCGACCAGGTCGTAATAGCGTTTTCCTTCGGGCGTATAGAAGAACGACCCTTCGGCGCGCGCCACCTCGACCAGCATCGGGGACGGCGAGGTCTGGCCGACATGGGCCAGGAATTGTTTTCTGAGGATGGTATTCATGGTCGGTTTCCGAATTTTCGGGCGAGGATTCCCCCGGCATCCTTCACGCTGGACATCATCCAGCGGTAGAGCACTTCGGCCTGCCGCGCCTCGTCCATGCGCCAGTCGCCGACCGTGAGCCGTACCCGCTCCGAGAGCATGTAGATCAGGATTGCGGCCGATGCCGAAACGTTCAGGCTTTCGACCATGCCGCACATCGGGATGCGCAGGAATTCGTCCGCCCCTGCGATGACTTCGTCGGATATTCCGGCGTGCTCGGTGCCGAAGACCAGTGCGAACGGCCCGCGCGTGACGTCGAAAGTCTCGGGCGTCACATCCTCGCGGTGGGGTGTTGTCGCCACGATGCGGTACCCGTCCCGGCGCAGTGCGGCGAGCGCCTCGGCGGTAGAGCGATGGCGCTGCACGTCGACCCATTGGTCGGTGCCGCGGGCGATATCGGGATTGGGGTCGAATCTGCAGAGTGTCTCGACGGTGTGCATCTCCTGTATGCCGAAGGCTTCGCAATGGCGGATCAGCGCCGCTGCATTCTGCCCGTGGTACATGTTTTCGGCCATAACGGTCATGTAACGTGTACGCATGGCGACCGTGCGGCGAAGTACCTCATTGCGTTCGGGGGTCATGAATTCCGCAAGGCAGGCCGTACGCGCGCCATACCAGGCGGTGTCCCTATTTGCGGTATTTTTCATCTTCATCGAGGATTTTCAGGTAACTCTCGTAGCGGGCATAGGCGATTTTCCCCTCCCTGACCGCTTCGACCACGGCGCACCCCGGCTCGTGAGTGTGGGTGCAGTTGTAGAAGCGGCACTCAGGGGCGACGCGCATCATCTCCGGAAAATAGTGCCACAGCTCGGCATCGTCGATGTCGATCAGCCCGAACCCCTTGATGCCGGGCGTGTCGATCACCGCCCCGCCCCCGGCCAGCGGGTACATCGTCGAGAAGGTCGTGGTATGACGCCCTTTATGGTGGCTGTCGGAGATCTCCCCTGTACGGATGTCGAGCGACGGGTCGATGGCATGTATGAGCGTCGATTTTCCAACGCCCGAGTTCCCCGACAACAGCGTCACGCGGCCTTCGAGCAGTTCGCAGACCGCTTCGACGCCGACACCTTCCGTGGCCGAAACCTCCAGCACGCGGTATCCGGCACCTTCGTATACGGCGCGGAATTCCGCCATGGCTGACGGATCCTGCAGGTCGGCTTTCGAAAGTGCGATCGTTACGGGCACCTTGTAGGCCTCGCAGGTCACCAGGAAGCGGTCTACGAACTCCGTGGCCGTTTCCGGGGCCCGCAATGTCGCCAGCAGCAATGCCTGGTCGATGTTTGCGGCGATGATATGGGACTCCTTCGAAAGGTTCGAAGCCCGACGGATCACATAGTTGCGGCGGGGACAGATGTCGCAGATGACGTAGTCGCCCCCGTCGTCGGACTCGCAGGTGACCTGGTCGCCCACCACCACCGGGTTGGTCGACCGGATGCCTTTCAGACGCAGGCGCCCGCGGATGCGGCAGCGGACGGCCTCCCCGTCGTGCAGCACCTCGTACCAACTCCCTGTGGCGCGTATCACCACGCCTGTGAACCGTTTTCCCATCGGCTATTCTTCGTCCTGCTCCCGTGCTTGTTGCGGCACCTGTTCGCCGACCCATTCCAGGAACGGGAAAATACGCTCGGAGAGGCGCATGACGGGTTTGTAACTTTTTGATTTCTCGATCGTACGGGCCCCGATCAGGGTGTAGTCCTCGTTCAGCGTGTCGAACGCCGAAAACAGGACGCTCAGCAGCAGCATGTATTTCAAAACGGATACGGCGATGCCCAGTACGATATCGGCTATCCCGAACCCGGCAAAGTGGCACAATTTGCGTACCAGCCGTCCGGCGATGGCCACCAGCAGGACGACCGCCAGGAGCACCACGACGAAACCTCCGGCAGCTGAAATCGTCTCGTCAAGCTTGAGCCAGGCGCCGACTTCGGCACCATAACGTGAAGCAACCCAGATGCCTGCGATGATTCCGGCCAACGAACATACCTGCATGACAAATCCTTGGCGCCAACCGTTCCAGACGGCTAACACCAGCATGAGGCAGACGATCAAATCGATAGTGTTCACAAATAGCTGTACCTTATTTTGTTTCGGTCGTAAATATACGATAAATTACCGAAAATGCCCAAAAAAAGAACCCTTCGGACGATAAGGCCGGGATATATAAATATAGGTATATCCCTTTTAGCGAATTACATCGCGCAGGCTCACACTCAGCGCATTACAAATGATACACATCGTTTTGACCGTAAGGTTCGTACGTCCCGCTTCGATACGGCTCAAATTGGATCTTTCCATGTCGCAACGGTATGCAAGTTCCTGTACCGTCAGACGTCGCTCCTTCCTCAACTCTCTGATCCTGGAAGAGATATAGGATATCTCCTCCTCGTAAACAACTCCCATTTCAAAAATTTGGATAAAAATTTTGTTGTGCAAATTTTTATATATATATTTGCACCATGCGTATCATATATGATACCAGCAACTATGGTGTCATAACTGGAAAATTTAATGCGTCAACTAATTATAAAGAATGCGTCACTTAATACAAATAACGTGTTTGATGGTCTGAAAAGTCTATGAAATACTACAAAAAAGGCAGACTCCGCGAATGAGAAATAGCAAGCGTCACTCTATTGATAAAACTAAATGCGTCAACACTAAAAAACAATTCCATTTCAATTCTTCATTACTATGAAAAAAAACTTATTCAGAAAATTTCTTGCACTGTTCCTCACGGGAACAATGTTAGCCGGTGTCGGTTGTAAGGACTACGACGACGACATCGACAAAGTGAACGATCGCCTCGACCAGTTGGAAACGGGAAAACTCGCTACTTTAGAGCAGCAGATTGCCGCCATCAACTCGTCGATCGCTTCGCTTGAAACCGCCTATAAAGCAGCTGACGCAGAATTAAAAACCGCCCTGGAGAAACAGGCTTCGGATCTGACGGCAGCGAAGAGTGCGCTCGAATCGTCGATCGCTGCGCTGAAGAGCACCCACGAAGCAGACATCGCAAAACTCACCGGCGACCTGAACGCCCTGGGTTCGAAAGTCGAAGGTTACAACACCGACCTCAAAGCCGAAATCAAGAAGGTCGCCGACGATCTGGCAGCCAACTACTACACCAAGACGGTCATCGACCAGAAACTGGCCGCACTGGATGCCAAGTTCGCTGGCGAGATCGCCGCGCTGGACACTAAGATCACGGCCTGCAACGAAGCGATCGACGCCATCAAGGGCCAGATCGAAACGATGAAGACCCAGATCGCCGGCAAGGTGGACCAGTCGGAATACGATGCTTTCACGCAGGCAACCAACCAGTCGCTTCAGGCCAACGCCCAGGCTATCTCGGTATTGCAGGCTCTCTGCGCCGGGTTCCCCGAGGGCCAGACGATCAAGGGTTACATCGACGCTGCCAAGGCAGACGTTGTAGCTATGCTCGACAACTACCTGCTGAAGAGCACCTACGAGGCGTTCCTCACGGCCTACGGCGAGTTCAAGACCAGCATCGAAGGCCGTGCAGACGCCGCCGAAGCCGAGATCGACACGCTCAACGCATGGATGGAGGAGATGACCAAGGACGGCGGTACGCTGGCCCTGCTCGAGCAGCGCCTGCAGAGCGCCATCGACGCCAAAACGACACTCGCAGAGGTGAAAGCCACCTACAACGCGAACTGTGATGAATTCCTCGCCGGCGTGAACGGCATCATCACCTCGGCGCTGGCCGAAGACGGCATCATCGGCACGGAGCTGAAATCGAAACTCGACGCCCTCAAACAGAACCTCCAGGATCAGATCGACGCCCACGAAGCGCGTATCGGAGCACTCGAAGGCCAGGTAGGCGAACTCGCCGACCGTATCCAGTCGCTGGAACTCGTTCCCTCGTGCTTATGGGACGAGATGGCGGAGAACATGATCCAGTTGGGCAACGATTATATCTTGCCCGACAACGGCGAGCCTATCGACGTGAACACCAACCCCAAAAAGTGGATCACCTTCCAGGTTGCCCCCGCCAAACTCGCCGGCGGCATCGTCACGGGTTATGCCAACGGTACGGTATCGCTTGATTTCTGCGAGGAAGAGATAAACCCGTCCAATACGCGCGCCCAGTACACCAACATCGAAAAGGTAGAGTTGGTAAGCGCGGCCAAAGGCCAGTTCCGCATGCTGATCAACACGGACTACTACAAGCAGCAGCTCGAAGAGGAAAAAGTGCTCGCCATCGCCCTGAAAATCGTACAGACCAGCGCCAGCGAAGGTATGCAGGGTATCGAGTTCATTTCGAAATACTACGCAGTCGTACCCGACGGCGAAAACCTCACCGACCAATTCATCGTCGCCAAACCCGAAGGCGAAGGCTACCAGCCGCTGAGCGCCCTGGAGTACAACACGGTAAAATATTCGAAGTTCTACAACGACAAGACCCCCCTCAAGATGATGGGCGAATATGTAGTCGTGTTCGAAGACTTCGACGGTACGCTGATCCCGGTAGCCGACGCTGCCAAGAAGTACGACTGGGACATTCTGCCGAAATTCATGAAGGACGGCGACGAGGTTGCCGCCAACGTATCGCGTGCGGCTGCAGTTTCCACGAATGGTATCACCGCGAGCGACTTCACCTTCTCGCCGGCTTTGGCACAATCCTACAACGTAGCGGGCAACCGCGTGACGAAGGAGACTGTTACGGTTAAAACGCCCAATACCCGCAATATCGGCGGTACGGTTACCGACAGGGGCGACATGACCATGACTGTAAACAACAAGATCGTAACCCTCGATCAGTACGTTGCCGTTATCACTTACACCCGCGAAATGCTGGGCGACTATGCCGTGGCTCCGACTTCGTTCGATTGGCAGTATACTAAGTGGGATACGAACGCTGCCGGCGACTTCTCGAACGTCGTATACACGACCAGCGAAGGCCGCTTCGCGGCTACCGGCGGCGCTCCCGCACTCACCGCAGAGCAGTTCAACGACATCGCAGGCTATCTGGAAAACCCGATCGAATGGGTCGTAGAGGAAGCCTCGGGCCTGGATGCAGGTATCAAGGTATCCGCAGTACGCTCCTCGCTCCCGCACGACGATCCCGACTCGCAGTGGATCCAGTTCCAGGTTTCGGGTTACTCCTACAGCGAAGGCGTCCGGACGATCAAGGTAAGCAAGACGATCGACATTCTGGCGGGCGACCAGATCAAGGTTACGGCCGAGATCACCGTAAACGGCCCGACGGCACAGACGCTCGATATTTCGAAGACGCTGAAGCCCATCCTGACGGAACAGAATGTCTACACATATGACCAGATCTCAGGGAATGCTGGGGATAAAGGCGTTTACAGCTCTGCTGACCTACGCAGGTATTTCGGTAATACTCGTTCCAATGTATGGAAATTCGTTAGCAAGGCAGCCGCTGAGACTTTCACCTCGACGCTGACCCCCAATGCAGGCAGGACAGACCGGACTATTCAATTCTTCAACGGTATAGCCGCTTCCAACCCGCATTTCGGTGTAACGCTGAGCAACATGGACTTCTCGACGGGTGCTATCGGCTTCTCGATGAATGCGAACCAGACGATCGAGGTTCCCTACGGGCCCAAGATCAAGGTGGCCGGCAACTTCACGGTAACCAAGCCCACGGTCAAGCTCCAGGAAGGCGCACGCCTGCTGAACGGCGTGGTAACGCTCGAAGGCGTACTCGATTTCTCGACAGGACGTCTCACCTACCGGAACAGTACCTTCAAGTACAATAACGTAGACCTGACGCTGGCCCTCTATGCACAGCCAGCCGATGTGGGTGCAACGGTTACGTATGCCGTGAACATCCCGCAGAGCATGGTGGCAGGCCAGTGCCCGGCCATCGCGGCGGACGGCAAGACGCTGAACTGGAACAGCGCCTACCCGGCAGACGACATCACCATCACCACGACGCTGTACGATGCAAACGACAGCAAGGTCGAGGTTCGCAACTTCAAGGTAGCGGTCAAGAAACCGATCACCGCCGTTCCGACCGTAGCTGAGAATGTTTCGATCGAGGTTCCGGCCAACGTACGCAAGGAGATCAACCTCTACGACTATGCCCAGCTGTATGACTTCGAAAACAACGAATTGTTCTCGGCAACGGAAGGCGGCGTGGTAACGAACCAGTGGATCGGTGTCATGAACTGGGCTTCGATCAGCAATACCTACAACCTGAACGCTACGTGGTCGATCGCATCGGTCGCTTGCGAAGACGGCACTTCGGTACTGGATTACCGGTTCACCGACGGCTACAAGTTCATTGTGAACGACAACACGGCCCAGACCTTTGTGAAGACCTTCACCGTCAAGGCAAAGATCGCCGTAACGGGCAACTACGGATACAACGAAAGCTCGGTCTTCGAGTTCAAGCTGACCCCCGTAACCGAATAAGTTTAGCTTCCCTTTCCGCAATATCCGGCGCCGTCCTTCGGGACGGTGCCGGGGATGCGGGAAACCAGTTCCCCAAAGCAGGGGTCGCACATCCCAATAGTTTTTTGGTAACAACTCCCACTTTCAAGTAAAACTCCTGCCTGCGGCAGACCGAAGAGGCGCGGTCTGCCGCTTTTTTTTATGCCCGGAAGTTCCCCGGAACTCTTCCGGAACTCCTCTTTCCGGCATCGCCCGCGACACACCACACACGCCACACGGCTCTCGCCCAAGCCTGCTCCAGCCATGTGCCCGGCCATGCACCCGGCCCAGCCGGCCCGCGCAAGCATACAACCGCCCAGTGGCGCAATACACGGACACACGCCCCCGGCAGGCATTCGCCCCGCGCAACGCCGGACAGCCAACCGCGGATGCCCCCCCCGCACGGAAACGGCGCCCGCAACGGAAAATTTGATTTTGAGCCGGCGTTGTATTATCTTTGCAACAAGACACCAAAACCATCCGCGACAATGAAACGATACATAGCGACACTCATGCTCCTCGCCGCCTGCGCCTTCGCACAGGCCCGCGAGGTATTCCCCCTGAACGAGGGATGGCGTTTCTTCTTCAAGTCGGAGAACAGCAGCGACAATGCCCGGCATGTTACGCTGCCCCACACCTGGAATACCGACACGGGCGGCACCGGATATTTCCTCGAGACAACGGCAAACTACCAGAACAACATGTATATCCCGGCCGAATGGGCGGCCAAACGGTTATTCGTGAAATTCTACGGCGTGCAAAGCGTGGCCGACGTCTTCGTCAACGGCTATTATGTCGGCGGGCACAAAGGCGGAGGTACGGCTTTTGCGCTCGAAATCACCGACAAGATACGGTTCGGTTCCGACAATGCGCTGCTGGTCGTGGTCAGCAACAACTACTGCGACGACGTGCTTCCCACCTCGACGGACATGAACCTCTACGGGGGCATCTACCGCGAAGCCGAGCTGATCCTCACGGAAAAGACCGCCGTATCGCCCCTCTACCTCGGCTCGGACGGCATACTGGTGCGCCAGAACTCGGTCGGCGAAGATCGGGTCGAAGGCGAAGCGGAGATACACCTCGTCACCGGCGGGGAGAACAGCTGCGTCCTGACGCTCGACATCACGGCGCCCGACGGCAGCCGCGTATTTTCCAAACGGCAGAAGGCGCGCCTCGACGGGAAACCCGTCACGATTCCCTTCTCGGTCGACGCCCCCCGGTTGTGGAGCCCCGCCAGCCCGGCCCTCTACCGGGTATCGGTAAGTATCGGCGACGCGACCGTCACCGACAGCGTAGCCGTGCGTACAGGTTTCCGCAGCATCGCGGCGACCCCGGCGGGCGGCTTTGCGATCAACGGCATCCGCATCCCGATACACGGCGTAACGCTCTACCACGACAACGCCATCTCGGGCGGCGCACTCATCGCGCCCGACTATGACGCCGACCTCAGCCAGATCCGCACCCTCGGGGCGAACGCGCTGCGCTCGGCCGTGATGCCCCATGCGCAATACCTCTACGACCGTTGCGACGAACTGGGCATGCTGGCGTGGGTCGATGCGCCGTTCCACCGCTCCTCGTTCCTGGGCGACGTGGCCTATTACGCCACCCCGCAGTTCGAACAGAACGGCCTGCAACAGTTGCAGGAGATCATCGCCCAGAACTACAACCATCCCTCGGTGGTGATGTGGGGCATCTTTTCGCGGCTCTGGACACGCGGCAACGACGTGACCCCTTACCTGGCCAAGCTCAACGCGGCGGCACACGCCCTCGACCCCTCGCGTCCCACAGTGGCCTGCAGCGACCAGGACGGCAATATCAACTTCATCACCGACCTGATCGTCTGGCGGCAGGACGTAGGCTGGCGCAAAGGTACGACGGACGACGTGACCGTATGGCGCGACCAGCTGCAGAAAGGCTGGTCACACCTCCGCTCGGGAATCTGTTACGGGGGCAGCGGCTTCATCGGACACAAGAGCTATACGGCACAGGCGGCACCCCGCGCGAACTGGATGCCCGAAGAGCGTCAGACACGCTTCCACGAGCAGTACGCCAAGAACCTCCAGAACGACTCGCTCTTCTGGGGCACATGGATCAACAACATGTTCGATTACGGTTCGGTACGCCGGCCTTACGGGGTGAACGGTGCCGGACTCGTGACCATCGACCGCCGCGAGCGCAAGGATGCGTTCTACCTGTATAAGGCTCTGTGGAACAAGGAGGAACCGACACTGCACATTACAGACAAGCGGCGGACGCTGCGCGACGGCGAACGGCAGGCATTCCAAATCTACTCGTCGGCCGGGGCCCCCACGCTGCTCGCAGGAGCCGACACGCTGGCCGTGACGGAATACGCCGCCTGCCAGTACCGCACGGATTCGGTGTCGCTACAGGGCACGGTCGAAATCAAGGCCATCGCCGGGCCGCTGCGCGACAGCGTGACGCTCAGAGTCGGCAACGTCTTAAAACCGAAACGGCTTCAGGGCCCTCGGCGAACAGCAAATCCGCAACCGACAAATTAGGCTGGAAAGGCATACGGTCGGAGAAGACCTGCACATAGGGCTCGGCAATGAACGCCGAGCCCTCTTTGCGCCGTTTGGGGCGCAGGTCGGTGTCGCCTGCGGCGGCATCGACATACGTCTGGGAGAACTCGGGCATGGGTACGTTCAGCAGGGAGCAGAGCCGCCCGAGCAGTTCGGCATTGTAATCGGCCAGGAATCCGTATTCCCGGCGGTAGAAAGGTTCGAAATATTCAGCGTAGAAATCGAAATAGGGCGACCCTTTGTAGGAGGCGACCAACGCCCCCCAGTGCTGGTGCTGCCAGCGTTTCGAATAGTCGATCCGCACGTCGCGTACGGGCTGGCGGGGACGGTTGGCGTTGCGCACATGGACGGTCAACTCCATCACCCCGTCCGTAGCGAGGATACGGGCACGGTTGCGCTCCGAGCGCTTCACGAAATGCTCGCCCAGGTCGACGACGCACCCGCCGCGCAACAAGTGCGCGAAGTACTCGACCGAGGGCAGGTATGCGAGCGGCAGGATCGTCATGGTTCCACCCACTCGCCGTCGGCCTTGATCAGTTCCACGAGGCGGTCGAGCGCCTCCTGCTGCGGGATGTTGCGTGCCACGACCGTGCGCCCCTTGTAGAGCGTGATGCGGCCGGGTGCGGCACCCACGTACCCGTAGTCGGCATCGGCCATCTCGCCGGGGCCGTTGACGATGCACCCCATGACGCCGATCTTGAGGTTCGAGAGGTGCGACGTGCGCGATTTGATGTCGGCGAGGGTCTTTTCGATGTCGTAAAGCGTGCGGCCGCAACTCGGGCAGGCGATGTACTCGGTGTGCGAGAACCGCACACGCGCCGCCTGCAGGATCATCAGCTCGATTTCGCGCACCTGGTCTTCGGCAAATCCCGGCGCGTCGATCCAGATGCCGTCGGCCAGCCCGTCGAGCAGCAGCACCCCCAGGTCGGCGGCGGCCTTCACGGCCAGCACCTCGGGCGAGGTCTCCTCGTAACGGCGTTTCACGACGACCGGTTCGGGGGTATCGAGGTTCAGGATCGCGGCGCGCAGCTCGGCCGTGGGATTGCCCGACACGGCCTCGATTACGCGGAAGCCGTCGAGCGGTTCGCTGTGCACGACCGGCACCTGTATATTCGTACGGCGGCGGTACTCGGTCGGGGAGTAGCGCTCGGGATGCAGCACGGGAAATGTCCCGGGGCGCTCCGCGAAGTGCCTTACCAGCAGTTCCGCCACGGGAATTTCGTGCTCCGGGGCCTCGGTCAGCGATACGCGGATCGTGTCGCCGATGCCGTCGCAGAGCAGCGCCCCGATACCTACGGCGCTCTTGATACGCCCCTCGATGCCGCTGCCGGCCTCGGTGACGCCCAAGTGGATCGGATAGTGCATATCCTCGGCATCCATCGCCGCGACCAGCAGCCGGTACGCGGCGACCATGACGCGCGTGTTGCTCGACTTCATCGACACGACGACCTGGTCGAACCCGTGCGCCTTGCAGACACGCAGGAACTCCATGGCCGAGACGACCATGCCCTGCGGCGTATCGCCCCACTGGTCGAAGACACGTTTGGCGAGCGACCCGTGGTTGACGCCGATGCGCAGGGCGACGCCCCGCTCGCGGCAGCGGGCGATCAACTCCTCCAGCTCCCCGCGATCCGTGCGGTAATTGCCCGGGTTGATGCGCACCTTGTCGACATATTGCGCGGCAATGGCGGCCACCTCGGGCAGGAAGTGGATGTCGGCCACGACGGCCGTATCGAAGCCCTCGTCGCGCAGGCGGCGGACGATGCGGGCAAGGTTCTCGCCCTCGCGCCGCCCCTGTGCCGTAAGGCGCACGATCTTTCCCCCGGCGCGGTCGATCCGTTCGATCTGCGCCACGCTGGCTTCGGTATCGTTGGTGTCGGTGTTGGTCATCGACTGCACGGCGACCGGGTGCCCGCCGCCGATCACGACCCGCCCGATGCGCACCTCGCAACTCGGACGGCGACTGTATTCCGAAAGATTCATCTCTTCTGCGATTGTGATGCAAAGATAAAGATAATCCGCGATTTTGCGAATTCCGATTTATTCCCTATATTTCGGGTAGCAACCACAATCCCGCTCCTGCCATGAAAAAACGCATCAAAAAACGCCTGTCCTTCCTGTTGCTGACACTGCTCGGGTTCTCTACGGCCTGCGAAAAACAGAAAAACGGAGAACCACCGCCCGTCATGTACGGGACGCCGCACGTAGATATCTGGGTCGGCGGCAAGGTAACCGACAAAACCGGCGCCCCGATACCCGGGATCGAGGTACTCCAACAAAACAGCCCCTATAAGGCCCTGACCGGGGACGACGGTTCCTACGAACTTCCCGGACAATTATTCTCCATTGAAACGACGGCGGACATCCTGTTTACCGACACCGACGGCCCGTCCAACGGCGGGGAGTTCGCGGCACAGTCCGTTCCGGTCGAATTCACCGAAGCCGACCGCGTCTCGGAAGCCGAGGGATGGTGCGGGGGCAGTTTCGCACGCACCGGTGTCGACGTCACGCTGGAGGAGGACGCGCAGGAATAGCCCGGAATATCCCGCGGCAACACCCGGTAAACGGAATAACACCCCGTACGCGATACGGATTTCCTGTTTTTTCGTATATTTGTCGTGTGGACTATCTGGACAACGACATAAAATTCGTAGGCGGCGTCGGCGAAGCCCGCGCCCGGCTTCTGGACAAGGAGCTGGGCATCCGTACGCTGGGCGACATGCTGCGTCACTACCCGTTCCGCTATATCGACCGCACGAAAGTCTACCGCATCGCCGAAATCACCGACGATGCGCCCACCCTGCTCCAGTTCCGCGCCCGCGTGACGGGCGTAGCCTATGCCGGCACGGGCCGCAAACGACGCTTCACGGCCTACGTCTCCGACCCCACGGGGTCGGCCGAACTGGTCTGGTTCCAAGGTATCAAATGGATCGAAAAACGGGTCGAAGTGGGGCGCGAATACCTCATTTTCGGGCGGCCGTCGTTCTACCGCGGCGAATTGTCGATGGCGCACCCCGAGCTGGAAACCATGGAGCAGGCGCTCTCGCGCAAGGCCGAAAGCGGCATGCAGGGCATCTATCCCTCGACCGAGAAACTTTCGAACGTACTCGGCGCCAAGGGCATGTACCAGATTATCTGCAACACATGGGCGCTGGCCAAAGACCATATCCCCGACTACATGCCCGACGAGGTACGAACCCGCTACGGGCTGATACCGCTGCGTGACGCCTACTACAACATCCATTTTCCGCAGTCGCCCGAACTGCTGCGGCAGGCACAGTACAGGCTGAAATTCGACGAACTGCTGGGCATCCAGCTCAACATCCAGTCGCGCCGTACGGAACGTCTGGCCCGAAACAACGGCTTCCTGTTCATGAAGGTCGGGGGCGTCTTCAACACCTTCTACAACGAAAAACTCCCGTTCCCGCTCACCGGGGCGCAGAAACGGGTCATCAGGGAGATCCGGCAGGACACCGTCACGGGCTACCAGATGAACCGCCTGTTGCAGGGCGACGTCGGCAGCGGCAAGACCCTCGTGGCGCTGATGTCGATGCTGCTGGCCGTGGACAACGGCTACCAGGCCTGCATGATGGCGCCCACCGAGATCCTCGCCCGCCAGCATTTCGCCACCATCACGCGTATGCTCGACGGCATGGGGGTGAAGGTCGCCATCCTCACCGGCGCCTCGAAGGCCAGGGAGCGCCGGCTGGCGCTCGAAGGGATCGCCTCGGGCGAGGTGCACATCCTGATCGGCACGCACGCCCTGATCGAAGACCGCGTGCAGTTCGCCAACCTGGGGTTCGTGGTGATCGACGAGCAGCACCGCTTCGGCGTGGAGCAGCGCGCCCGGCTTTGGACGAAGAACGAGCAGCCGCCGCACATCCTCGTGATGACCGCCACGCCGATCCCCCGCACGCTTGCCATGACCCTCTACGGCGACCTCGACGTCTCGGTGATCGACGAGCTTCCGCCGGGACGACGGCCGATCAAGACCGTACATTACACCGATGCGGCGCGGCTGCGCCTGTTCGGCTTCATGAAGCAGGAGATCGCCAAGGGACGGCAGGTCTATGTCGTATATCCGCTCATCAAGGAGTCCGAGGCCATGGATTACAAAGACCTCACCGACGGCTACGAAGCCATATCGCGCGATTTCCCGCTGCCGGAGTATGTCACCACGATCTGCCACGGCAAGATGAAACCCGCCGACAAGGAGGAGTCGATGCGCCAGTTCAAGTCGGGCGAGGCCGATATCATGGTCGCCACGTCGGTCATCGAAGTGGGCGTCGACGTGCCGAACGCCACGGTCATGGTCATCGAATCGGCCGAGCGGTTCGGGCTCTCGCAGCTGCACCAGTTGCGCGGGCGCGTAGGACGGGGCGGCGAACAATCCTACTGCATCCTGATGTCGGGCGAAAAGCTCTCGAAGGAGTCCCGGGCACGCCTCGACGCCATGTGCGAAACCAACGACGGATTCCGCCTGGCGGAGCTCGACCTCAAACTGCGGGGTGCGGGCGATATCAACGGCACGCTCCAGAGCGGCATGGCGTTTGATCTGAAGATCGCCAACCCCACGCTCGATGTCCAGATACTCACCGTCTCGCGCGAGGCAGCGGCCGGTATCCTCTCCGGCGACCGCGGCCTCTCCCTGCCTGAGCACCGCGGCCTCAGGGAGTTAAGACGGCGCTATTCGGGACGCGAAGAGATTGATTTTTCCATGATTTCGTAATATTTCATACCCGCAGACCGTTTACCCATTAAAAACCCTTTTCCCATGAAACGATTGTTATTCACGATATTGTTATTCACCGCCGCGCTGCCTGCCGCAGCCCAGCTCTACCACCCGGGCGAGCAGCTTTTCTACCGCGTCAGCTACAAGGCCAAGATGTTCCCCAATACCGAAGTCGGCGCCGTGGAGGTCAAGACCTCCGAGGTGCAGCTCGACGACCGGAAGTTCTACAAGGTCGAGGGCATCGGCCGCACACTGCCTACCTACCGCTGGTTCTTCAACCTCGAAGACATCTACACGGTATGGATCAGCCCCGAGACGCTGCGCCCGGTACGTTTCGAAAGTGACATCAAGGAGGGCGACTACACGTTCCAGAGCTATTACACCTACGACTGGGACAACAGCCAGGTGCATACCCGGTGGCGGCGGCGCCAACGGCCTTTCGAGGAGAAAACCATGCCCCTGACCCCGGGGAGCATGGATGCCATCGCGCTTTTCTTCACCATGCGCTCGGCCAATGCCGAGGATTTCAAACCCGGTGAGCCCGCAACCCTCCAGATGGTATTGCAGGACACGATCCGGCACCTGAATTACAGGTACATAAGCCGCGAAACGAAGAAGATTCGCAACATGGGACGCTTCAAGACCCTCAAGTTCGAATGCCAGTTGGGCACCTCCGAAGGGTTCTCCTTCACCGACGGCACGGTCTTCACGCTATGGATCTCGGACGACGAGAACAAAATCCCGCTTTACATCGAGTCGCCCGTCCGCGTAGGCAGCATCAATGCCTATATTTCGGGCTACAAGGGGCTTAAATACCCGATGACGAGCCTCATAAAATAAAAATTTTGTTATCTTTGCCTCAGGATAACCCTGACCCGGCGAACAATCAGGTAAATTCGACACTGAAAAACTGTTTTTATGGAAGAAAATAAGCAAGGGTACGACCCCTCGGAATTCGAGGACGACGATTACATGGCGTCGCAGCCCGTCCCGGAAAAATCCATCCGCGGCTACCGCATCGTCATCATCATCCTCTCGGTGATCCTGGTGGCGCTTTCGGTACTTTATTTCAGCATACACCGCCAGCAGATGGTCGACAACCAGCTGCTGCAGGCCGACCGCGACTCGATCCAGAACGACCTGGGACGCCTGATGACCGACTACGACAACCTGCAGGTGACCAACGACAGCATCTCTGCCAACCTCAACGTGGAACGCGACCGCGCAGACTCGCTGATGACGCGCCTGAAAAAGGAGCGTTCATGGAACCTGGCCAAGATCAAACAGTACGAAAAAGAGGTGGGTACGCTGCGCACGGTCATGAAGAGCTACATCCGCCAGATCGACTCGCTCAATACGCTCAACAAAAAACTCATCAACGAGAACGTAACCTACCGCAAGGAGATCTCGTCGGCGAAGCTGCGCGCCGAAATGGCCGAGGAGAAGGCTGCCGAACTGGACAACAAGGTTCGTGTCGGCGCCGTGATCCGCGCCCGCGACATCCGTCTCTCGGCGCTCAACGCCAACAGCAAACCCGTATCGAGGATCAAGAATGCCGCGCGCCTGCGCGTGGATTTCGTACTGACGGCCAACGAGCTGGCGACACCGGGCGAAAAGACCGTCTACGTCCGTATCACCTCGCCCGACGGCTATGTGCTGACGACCGAGGCCATGCCGACTTTCGATTTCGAGGGCGAACGCCTGAGTTATTCGGCCATGCGCGAAGTGGACTACCAGAACCAGGATCTCGAAGTGGGTATCTACTATAACAGCACAGGCTTTGCCGCTGGTGCCTACACCGTACAACTGTTCTGCGACGGCCGCCTGATCGGAACCTCGCAGATCGCGATGCGATAAAACAGGAACACCCCGCACCCAAGGCGGGAGGAGAGCCCAAGCCCCGGAGTTAACGCTCCGGGGCTTTCGTATTGCAGGCACCCCGCTCCCGGCACCGGGAAAACCCCGGCGGCCTGCGGGAATCTTCATTCCGGATTCCCGCATGATGCGATCCCGGCTGCCCCGGGCACTCCGATCCTGTTCCCGGCCCCGCCTGTTCCGGATTCCGGCGCATATCCCCAATAACGGGTATCGGGCGGGGAAAATTCCCCTGAAATTGCGATTGCACGGATACGCCGGGCTCCGTACTTTTATAAAATCTACGGGCAACGGCAAAACACAGGCCGGAGCGCGGTAAAAGCACTATCATAGATTTTAACTATAACTGCATAAATATTATCAATTTGATTTATACAAAGATTTCCCCTATTTTTGTATCAGCAAAGAGGAAGAAAACTAAAGCAGCAAAAAATATTCACATAAATAAAACAAGTACAGCTATGACATCAATCATCAATTCAACGGTACCCGAATTCAAGGTTCAGGCCTACCACAACGGCAAATTCGTAACGGTCACGAACGAAGACCTCAAAGGCAAATGGGCGATCTTCTTTTTCTACCCGGCCGACTTCACGTTCGTGTGCCCCACCGAGCTGGTGGACATGGCCGACAAATACGACCGGTTCAAAGCCATGGGCGTGGAGGTCTACTCGGTAAGCACCGACACCCACTTCGTACACAAAGCCTGGCACGACACTTCGGAAAGCATCCGCAAAATCAACTACCCGATGCTCGCAGACCCCACGGGTGTACTTTCGCGCGGCTTCGGCGTCATGATCGAGGAAGAAGGCGTAGCCTACCGCGGCACGTTCGTCGTCAACCCCGAGGGGAAGGTCAAGCTGGTGGAGATCCAGGACAACAGCATCGGCCGCAATGCAGAGGAGTTGCTGCGCAAAGTCGCCGCGGCACAGTTCGTCGAGGCACACCCGGGTGAAGTATGCCCCGCCAAATGGCAGCAGGGCGCCGAGACGCTCAAACCGAGTATCGACCTGGTAGGTAAAATCTAAGGGCCATGCTGGATCATGCACTCAGGGAGCAGTTGCTCCGCTTGTTTGAGGGGCTGGAAGCCTCCTACGTGTTCGACGTCACGGCCGACCCCGGCCATGCGTCGCGCGGAGAGCTGCTCGAGCTGCTCGAAGAGACGGCGGCCTGTTCCGCGAAGATCGGCTGTCGGATCACCGACGGGCAGGGACTGGAGTTCCGGCTTCTGCGCAACGACAAGGACACCGGCATCCACTTCCGGGCAGTGCCCAACGGCCATGAATTCAGCTCGCTGATACTGGCCGTGCTGAACGCAGACGGCAAGGGCAAAAACCTGCCCGACGAAGCGACGCGCCGACGGATCGGGGCGCTCGGCGGGCAGATCGCGCTGACGACCTACATGTCGCTCACCTGCACCAACTGCCCCGATGTGGTACAGGCGCTCAACCTGCTGGCGCTCTCCAATCCCCGGATCACCCATACGGCCGTGGACGGAGCCTTGTTCCCCGAGGAGGTTGCACGGCTGAATATCCAGGCCGTGCCGGCGGTCTTCCACGGCGAAGAGCTGATCCACGTCGGCCGCGGCTCGCTGGCCGAACTGCTGGACAAACTCGAGGAGCGCTTCGGCACTTCGGACACAGGCATAACGCCCCACGTGCGCGAATATGACCTGCTGGTCGCCGGGGGCGGCCCCGCCGGGGCTTCGGCCGCGATCTATGCAGCCCGCAAGGGGCTCCGCGTGGCGGTCGTGGCAGAAAAGGTCGGCGGACAGGTCAATGAAACGGTAGGCATCGAAAACCTGATCTCGGTGCCGCGCACGACCGGAGCAGAGCTCGCAGGCGACCTGCGCAGACACATGGAGGCCTACGGGATCGACATCTGCGACAACCGCCGCATCGAGCGTTTCGACATAGACGGCGGCATCCGGGAGCTGCATGCCAAAGGCGGGGAGGTTTTCCGCGCCCCGGCACTGGTCGTCGCCACGGGAGCTTCGTGGCGCAGGCTCGGGGTGCCGGGCGAGGCAGAGTATATCGGCCGCGGCGTAGCCTTCTGCCCCCACTGCGACGGGCCGTTCTACGCAGGCAGACACGTGGCCGTGATCGGCGGCGGCAATTCGGGGGTCGAGGCCGCAATCGACCTGGCGGGCACCTGCGCTTCGGTGACGGTTCTCGAATTCATGGAGACTCTCAAGGCCGACCAGGTATTGCAGGAGAAGCTGCGCACGCTCCCCAATGTAGAGGTACATACGAACGTGCAGACGCTCGAGGTCGAAGGCGACGGCAGCCGCATGACGGCCCTGCGCACGAAAGACCGCTCGACGGGAGCGGAAAAACGGCTGCCGCTCGACGGCGTATTCGTCCAGATCGGCCTCTCGGCCAACAGCAAGCTGTTCGCCGGCATCCTCGACACCAACCGCGCGGGAGAAATCCTCACCGACAAGGAGTGCCGCACGTCGGTACCCGGCGTATATGCAGCGGGCGATGTGACGGACATACGTTACAAACAGATCGTGATCGCAATGGGCGAAGGGGCCAAGGCGGCCCTGTCGGCCTCGGAAGACCGGATCAAGGGAATCATATGATATGCAAACTATTAAAATAAAAACGATTATGAAAACACTGGATTATTTGCACCTGGACGAGAAGAAAGTACAGGGCGTAGTATCGGCGCTGCATTCGCTGCTGGCCGACTTCCAAGTATTTTACACCAACCTGCGGGGTTTCCACTGGGATATCGAAGGGCACGGGTTCTTCGTCCTGCACGGCAAGTTCGAAGAGCTGTACGACGATACTGCCGAAAAGGCCGATCAGATCGCGGAACGCATCCTGATGCTGGGCGGCAAGCCCGAAAACAGGTTCAGCGAATACCTCAGGGTCGCCAAGGTCAAGGAGATTTCCGGCGTAACACGCGGCGATGAGGCCATCGGGCATATCCTCACCACTTACAGCTATCTTATCGGCGAGGAGCGCAAGTTGCTCGCACTGGCTTCGGAGGCCGGCGACGAGGCTACCGTGGCGTTGATGAGCGACTACCTGAAGGAGCAGGAGAAGATGGTCTGGATGCTGACCGCCTACAACAAATAGCCCTTCACGGGAAGACCGGGCAGCCGGTATACAATGGAAATGCCGGCGGAGTGTGAACTCCGCCGGCATTCTTTTCATCCGGAATCCGGAAACGACACCGGCAAGACAAGGCAGCCCGGGCCCGCCGCCCGTTTCCCTCCTGGGTGCACCGAAGCGATGCCCGTCGCCCGGCCTTCCGCCGGAATTATTTGTTCTCTTCCTGCCAGATCAGGGCCGAAGCGCCGAGGATCGCGGCATTCTTACCCTGAATACCGCTCGGAAGCAGCTTCACTTTATTCTTGAATACGAAGAGCATGCTCTCTTCCATGTACCACTGCGTAGGCTCGAAGATCAGCTTGCCCGCCTTCGACAGGCCGCCGAAGAGGAATATCGCCTCGGGCGACGTGACGGTCACCACGTCGGCCAGTGCACGACCGAGCATCTCGCCCGTAAAACGGAAGGCTTCGAGGGCGATGGGATCGCCCTGCTCGGCAGCCGCGGAGATCATCGAAGCGTCGAAATCGCCGAAAGCGATGTCGCGCAGCTTGCTGGGGGCCGACATTTTGGCCATCAGCTCGAATGCCGTGCGCTTGATGCCCGTAGCCGAAACATAGGTCTCCAGACAGCCCTTACGCCCGCAGCCGCACTCGCGGCCGTCGCGCTCGACGATGACATGGCCGAACTCTCCGGCAAAGCCATCATGGCCGTAGACCATCTCGCCGTTGGCGACGAAACCCGATCCGAGCCCCGTACCGAGCGTTATCATGATGAAATCGCGCATGCCCTTGGCATTGCCGTAAATCATCTCGCCGATCGTCGCGGCATTGGCATCGTTCGTCACGAGCACCTTCACACCCCCGAAGCAGTTCCGGATGTCGTCCGCCAGCGGGAAAATACGGCGGCTTTCGTCCGGATTGGGGTCTCCTTCGCGGAATTTCCAGAGGTTCGCGGGGTTTTCGACCGTACCCTTATGATAATTGGCATTTGGGGCGCCGATGCCGATACCCGTCAGTTCGTACTCGAACGAAAGACTGTCGGCCAGTGCATGCATCGCCTGGCAGAGGTCTTCGACATAGGCCGGATAGTCGTCTACACTGGGGTATTTCTTGGTCGAAATGACCGATTCGGCATACAGGTCGCCGTTTTCGTCGACGAGGCCGAACGCAGTGTTGATACCGCCGATGTCCACGCCGAAAGCGAGTTTTTTCATATCGTGTTCAGGTTAAAGGTTAGAATTTATCAGGTCAAAGTTAATCCAAAATTCGGCTACTCCAAACTTTTTTCCTACTTTTGGGACAGATTCCGATCCAAAAGTATTGTCAGACTATGCAAACGAACGAGCAACTGCTCTCCGCCATCGAAAATTACCTGGCCCAAACCGAGTTCCCGGCCGAACCCGAGCTACTTTACGCCCCGATCGGCTATTCGCTCGCGGGCGGCGGCAAGCGCCTGCGCCCCATGCTGCTGATGCTCTCCAACGGCATCTTCACCGACAAGATACAACATGCCCTGCCGGCCGCCGCGGCCGTCGAGGTGTTCCATAACTTCACGCTGCTGCACGACGACATCATGGACAATGCAGCCGTGCGGCGCGGCAAACCCTCGGTCTACGCCAAGTGGGGACAGAACGTGGCGATCCTCTCGGGCGACGCCATGCTGATCTGCGCCTACCGGTTGCTGGGCGAAGTGCCGGCGCAGCTGCTGCCGCAGATACTCTCGACGTTCAACACCATGGCGCTCGAAGTATGCGAAGGGCAGCAGTACGACATGGATTTCGAACGCAAGCCGAAGGTTTCGGTCGTGGAATACATGCACATGATCGAACTGAAGACCTCGGTGCTGCTGGCCGGGGCCACCACGATCGGCGCCCTGCTGGGCGGCGCTTCGGAGGAGGACTGCCGCAAGCTGCGCCGCTTCGCCATCGAACTGGGACTGGCATTCCAACTGCAGGACGACCTGCTGGACAGCTACGGCGACGAGAGGCTGGGCAAGGCCATCGGCGGCGACATCCTCGAAGGCAAACAGACCTACCTGATGATCACGGCCATAAGCCGCGCCGACGAACCTACGCGCGAAGTGCTCCGCTCGACACACCGCTCACAGATGCCCGACGCCGAGAAAATCGCCACGATAAAAGCCGTCTACGACCGTCTCGACATACCACGCCTCACCGAACAGCAGATTTCGCTGCGCTTCGAAAGGGCGCTGGGCATCCTCGACACCCTTTCGGTCGAAAAATCCCGCACGGAACGGATGCGCGAATACGCCCTGAGCCTGATGGGACGCAAAAACTGATTCCGCCAACACCCCTGCGGCAAACGACGCAGGGACATCCCCCGCAAACGACACTATGCAACGCTCCGAGATAGAAATCATGGCCCCCGTAGGGTCTTACGAAGCACTGGCCGCAGCCATACAGGCCGGGGCGGACTCGGTATATTTCGGCGTCGGGAAGCTCAACATGCGCTCGGCATCGGCTGCGAACTTCACGCTCGACGACCTGGCGAAGATCGTCGCCACGGCACACGCCGCAGGGGTCAAGACCTACCTCACGGTCAACACCATCGTCTACGAGGACGAGATGCTGACCGTCCACGAGGTGATCGACCGCGCCAAGGCCGAAGGCATCGACGCCATTATCGCCACCGATTTCGCGGCGATACTCTACGCCCGGCGCATCGGGGTCGAAGTGCATATTTCGACCCAGAGCAACATTTCGAACTCCGAAACCGTGAAGTTCTTCTCGCAGTGGGCCGACACGGTGGTGCTGGCGCGCGAGCTGACGCTCGAACAGGTGGCGCAGATACACCGCCAGATCGTCGAGAACGACATCCGGGGCCCGCGCGGCGAGCTGGTCGGGATCGAGATGTTCGCCCACGGTGCATTATGCATGTCCATCTCGGGCAAGTGCTACCTCTCGCTCTACGAAACCAACTGCTCGGCCAACCGCGGCGCCTGCCGCCAGTTATGCCGTCGCAAATACACCGTCACGGACACGGAGACCGGTGCGGCGCTGGACATCGACGGGCGTTACGTCCTCTCGCCCAAAGACCTCTGCACGGTCGATTTCCTCGACCGGTTCATCGGCGCGGGCGTCCGGGTGCTGAAGATCGAAGGACGCGCCCGCGGCGCGGAATACGTCAAGCGCGTGGTGTCGTGTTACGACGAGGCGCTGCGCGCCATCGAAGCGGGCACCTACACCCCCGCCCTGGCCGCCGGGCTGAAGGAGCGGCTCGCCACGGTCTTCAACCGCGGATTTTGGGAGGGCTACTACGCCGGGCGCCCCGTGGCCGAACACAGCCAACATTACGGCTCGGCCGCCACGCGGCGCAAGGTCTACGTAGGCAAGGTGACGAACTTCTACAAAAGAATATCGGTGGCCGAGGTACTGGTCGAAGCCGCACCGCTGTCCGTGGGCGAAGAGATTTTCTTCATGGGTGCCACCACCGGCATCGCCGAACAGACGCTCGCCGAGCTGCACGACACCGACGGCACCCCGGCGCAATTCGTGGCACAGGGCACCCTCTGCGCCGTGCATACCGACACACCGATCCACCGCGGCGACCAGCTCTACAAATTCGTCGATGCGGAATAGACCCGGCTGTCGGGACAATATCCATTACGAAAAACGCCTCCGGGCGTTTTTTTGTTACGGGTTCCCTGCGGTCAGACAGATGAAAAGCTGCTTATCATAAAATTTTTATCGAAAAACAATAAATTTTATTTGTTTTTCAAAATTTCTTTCGTAAGTTTGCAGTGTCAAAAACAAAAAGACACCCACTATGGAAATCGAAAAAGTCATCCGCATCCTGGCCATTTTCATCGCCGTGGCAGCCTTTGCAATCAAAGTAGCCACGCACCTGATGTTTCCCGGAGCATCGCACACCGGCGACATACCGCTCCTGATCCTGCTGACCCTCTCGGTCTGCGGCATCTGGCGGGATGCCTTGCGCTCGAAAAAACAAAACGAAAATTCCAACGAATAACCCATGAAAAAACTCTTTATGTTCGCCGCCACGGCAGCCATGCTGGCCGCATGCGCACCCAAGACAGCCCCCGAGTTGCCGATGGAAACCTTCTTCCGCAACTCGGAAAAAACGGGTTACCAGATCTCGCCCGACGGCAAGTATTTCTCCTATATGGCGCCTTACGAAAGCCGCCGCAACATCTTCGTGCAACCTGTCGACGGCAAGGATGCCGTACGCATCACCTCGGAGACAGAGCGCGACCTGGCCGGGTATTTCTGGGCCAACAACAACCGCATCCTCTACCTGAAGGACACGGGCGGCGACGAGAATTTCCAACTCTACGGCGTGGACATCGACGGCAGCAACCCGAAGGCCTATACGGCCATCCCGGGCGTGCGGACACAGATCATCGACCCGCTCGAGGAAATCGACTCGCTGATGATCATCGGCACCAACCAGCGCAACCCGATGATCTTCGACCCCTACCGCCTGAACCTCAACACGGGCGAGATGACGATGCTGTGCGAGAATCCCGGCGACATCCAGAGCTGGCTGACCGACCATGACGGCAAGCTGCGCGTGGCCTACGCCATCGTCGACGGCGTGAACACGCAGATCCGCTACCGCGAAACCGAAGCCGAGCCTTTCCGTCCCGTACTGACGACCAACTTCAAGGAGGGCGTGTCGTTCGCCACCTTCACCCCGGACAACAAGCTGGTTTACGCCATCACTAACCTCGGGCGCGACAAATCGGCACTCGTGCTGATGGATCCCGCGACCTGCGAGGAGCTGGAACAACTCTACACCAACGATAAATACGACCTCGGCGGCCTGTGGTACAGCGACGCGCAGAAGAAACTGCTGGGCGTGTCGTACGAAGGACACAAGGGCAAGACCCGCCACTTCTTCGACAAGGCTACCGAAGAGATGCTCGGCCGGATGGAGAAGCACCTGCGGGGCTATGAAATCGGTATCGGCGGTTCGAACAAAGCCGAGGACAAATACATCGTCTATGCGGGCGGCGACCGCACGATGGGCGCCTACTACTTCTACGACGTGAAAAGCGACACGATGACCAAGCTGGCCGACCTCGCACCGTGGATCGACGAACAACAGATGGCCGAGATGACCCCGGTCACCTATACCTCGCGCGACGGCCTCGAAATCGAGGGATACCTCACGCTGCCCGTCGGCAAGACGCTTCACAACGCCAAGAACCTGCCCGTAGTGGTCAACCCCCACGGCGGCCCGTGGGCCCGCGACTCGTGGGGATTCAACCCCGAGGTGCAGTTCCTGGCCAACCGCGGCTACGCCGTATTGCAGATGAACTTCCGCGGTTCGACCGGCTTCGGGCGCAAATTCACCGAAATCGCCTACGGCAAATGGGGCCAGACCATGCAGGACGACATTACGGACGGCGTGAACTGGCTGATCGAAAAGGGCATCGCCGATCCTTCGAAGATCGCCATCTACGGCGGCAGCTACGGCGGTTACGCCACGTTGCAGGGTATCGTCAAGGATCCCGACCTCTATGCCTGCGCCGTGGACTACGTGGGCGTATCGAACCTCTTCTCGTTCCTGCAAACCATCCCTCCCTACTGGAAACCGATGCTCGACATGATGTACGAGATGGTCGGCAATCCCGAAAAGGACGCTCAAATGCTGCGCGAAAACTCCCCGGCACTCAACGCCGAACGGATCAAAACCCCGCTGCTGGTGGTACAGGGCGCCAACGACCCCCGTGTGAACATCAACGAGAGCAACCAGATGGTCGACGCCCTGCGCAAACGCGGCGTGCATGTCGACTACATGGTCAAGGACAACGAGGGACATGGCTTCCACAACGAGGAGAACCGCTTCGATTTCTATCGCGCGATGGAGAAATTCCTCGGCAAATACCTCAAGGGCATCGAACCCGAGGGCGAAATCGTCCCCGAAAGCAGCCGCCGGTAGTCCCAATACAGACAATCCCTAAAACGAACACAGCCTCATTTTTTAAAATAAAAAGTTCAAATTTCATAGTTGTGTGACGGAGGCCCGGATAATCCCGGGCTTCCGTTTTTTACAGCACGGGAGGGCGGCAGAAACCGCACGGACAGGGCAAAAAACACAAAAGGGAGGAGTGCAGACGGCCGCCACCGACGACTACCGCGGCATCCGGCACCCGCACCGCAGCAGCCGGAGGCGTGGGTGCCGCCAAAACGCAGACCTCGGAGAGAGGCGGCAGGCGGCAGCATCCAGCGGCAGACACGCTACGTGCGGTCAGTAACATCCCCGAAACCGACGGCGAGCCGTTTCCCGCAACCCGGCCGATCCGGCTGCAACCAGCCTGCGGGCCGACCCGAATTTGAATTGAGCCGCGATTAGATTATCTTTGTCCCTGCAATGAACGCTGCATCCCACATAATTCGACCTTACGACGGGCTTCCGATGCCCCGCCGCCTGTGGGCCATCCTGGCCGTAGCGTTCGGCGTCTCGCTGTCGGTGATCGACAGCGCCATCGCCAACGTCGCCCTGCCCACCATCGGACTGGAACTGGGTATCTCGGCGGCCGACTCGATCTGGATCGTCAACGCCTACCAGCTGGCCATCATGGTCTCGCTGCTGTCGTTTTCGGCATTGGGCGACGTGGTGGGTTACCGCAAAGTCTATATCGGCGGCCTGATGCTCTTCACCGTGGCCTCGGTGGGCTGCGCCCTCTCGACATCGCTCCCGACACTGGTGCTGGCGCGCGTGATGCAGGGGTTCGGCGCCGCTGCCGTCACATCAGTCAACACCACGCTTATCCGCATCATCTACCCCAAGGCGCAACTGGGACGCGGCATGGGAATCAACGCCACGGTCGTCGCCGTGTCGTCGGTCGCCGGGCCTACGCTGGCTGCGGGCATCCTCTCCGTCGCCCAGTGGCCGTGGCTCTTCGCCGTGAACATCCCCATCGGGCTGGTGGCGCTGTGGCTGAGCCGCCGCTTCCTGCCGGACAATCCCGTGCGGGTGAGCGCACGCCGTTTCGACTGGCGCGATGCCGTGATGAATGCCCTGACCTTCGGCCTGCTGATGGCTTCGGTCGAAGGATTCTCGCACGGGCTCGACCCGCGCCTGCTCACCCTGGGCATCGCAGCGCTGCTCATCGTCGGGTTCTTCTTCATCCGCAGCCAGCTGCGCGAGCCCTATCCGATCCTGCCGTTCGACCTGCTGCGCATCCCGATCTTTTCGGTTTCGGTCGTCACGTCGATCTGCTCGTTCCTGGGGCAAATGCTGGCCATGGTAGCGCTGCCATTCTACCTGCAACACGAATTCGGCTACGACGAAGTGGCGACAGGGCTGCTGATGACCGCATGGCCGGCCGTGATCATGGTCGTGGCTCCCGTGGCCGGAATGCTCGTCGAGCGCATCCACGCCGGACTGCTCGGCGGGACGGGGCTGACGGCCATGGCCGCGGGACTGTTCCTGCTGGCATTCCTGCCCGAACACCCCGTACCGGGCGACATCGTATGGCGGCTGGTGCTCTGCGGTGCCGGCTTCGGGCTTTTCCAGTCGCCCAACAACAGCATCCTGATCGCCTCGGCTCCGCCCGAGAGGAGCGGAAGCGCCAGCGGCATGCTCGCCACGGCGCGTCTCATAGGCCAGACCACGGGCGCGGCCCTGATGGCGCTGCTGTTCCACATCGTCCCCGACGACAGCACCCACACGGCACTCCTGCTCGCCGGCGGGTTCGCACTCACAGGAGCCGTCGTCAGCCTTACCCGCATCCGGCTACCGCTGCCCGAAGGGTTGACCCGGCAGAAGAAATAACCCCCGGCAGGCAGAACGGCGGACGCTCCGGCAGGTATCCGCCACCGCCCGTGCAACCCGGCACGGCACGCACGGTAAACAGAGAAAACAAACGCCCCAAACACCGCACAGACAACAGACATACCACAACATTGATCCGGCATGAAATACCCCTTTCTCCTCGCCGTCCTGCTCTCCTGCACCGGAACGGCGTCCGCACGACAAACCCCGCCTTCACCCTCCGATACGGCACAACGGGCAACGGCCCCTTTGCAAGCCGACCATGCAACACCCCGCACCCCGCACGCAACCGGCGCGGAGACACCCCCTACACTGCACCCCGACACCGTACAACCACCCGCCCGGACGCAATTCATCCGCCCGCCCTACCTGCGGCCCGGCGACACGGTGGGCATCGTCACCCCGGCGCGGAAACTGTCGGAAAAGGCCGACACGGCGAAGGTGCGCGAGCGCTTCGAATCGTGGGGCCTGAAGGTTAAGTTCGGATCGCATACCGCCGACCGCGAGCAACCCTATTTCGCAGGCACCGATGCCCAGCGCGCCGCCGACCTGCAGGCGATGATCGACGATCCCGGCGTGAAAGCCGTCGTCAGCTTCCAGGGCGGTTACGGCTCGGTACGGCTGCTGCCGCTCATCGACCTCGACCGCCTGCGCGAGCAGCCAAAATGGATCGTCGGGTTCAGCGACGTGACAATGCTCCACCTGGCACTGGGACGGCTGGGCGTTGAGAGCCTCCATGCCACCATGCCGGGCAAGTTCCGCTTCGGCCGCGACGAGACCCCCGAATCGATCGTCTCCGACGAAGCGCTGCGCAGCGCGCTGCTGGGACTGCGGCAGCGTATCGACACCGACCCTCACCCGCTCAACAGCCCGGGCACGGCCCGCGGACGCCTCACGGGCGGCAACCTGGCGATCGTCTGCTCGTCGCTCGGCACACCCGAGGAACCCGACTTCGACGCCCCCACGGTGCTCTTCATCGAGGAGGTCGGCGAACACATGTACCGCCTCGACCGCATGATGCAACAACTCGCCCGGAGCGGAAAGCTCGCCAAATGCAAAGCCATCCTCGTCGGGCATTTTTCCGACATGGCCGGACAAAAACATTTCGGCATCACCGACCCCTACGACATCGTTGCGCAATACGTGCGGCCGCTGGGAATCCCGGTCGTCTTCGGCCTGCCCGCGGGGCACGAAGACCCCAATGTGGCGCTCTACATGGGGCGCGAAGTCACCGTCACGGTGGGCGAAACGGGTGCCGCCATCGAATTCTGACGAAGGAAGCGGGGCGCAGCGGAACGGCCCGACTCCGCCCGGACAGCAGGGCGGCGGGGCAACCGCCCCGGGCAAAGCCGCCGGGCTGCGGCGGAGCGGCGAAAGCCTTCCGCCCCCGGCACCGCCGCAAACCAGTCCCGTTCCTCTGCCGCACGGTCGTAAAACCAGCCTTTCTGCCGCTTGCCGGCGGATACACCGTCCGCCCCGAACGACGGCAGACGTCCCGCTACGCAAAAGCCGTACGCTCCGGGCCATCGCCCTCCGCAAAAAATAAACCCGCCGGGGAACGGGCTTGCCATATTTTTACTATTTTTGTAAAAGGAGGGATACGTAGCCCTGCGAAAGGCGCGGGAAACCGTCCCCGGAAACGAAATACGGATTATCGGAAATCTAAAACACTACGCATATGTTCTCAGCAAAAACCTACGCCGCGCGCCGCAACATGCTGCGCACCAAAATCGGATCGGGCATCGTCCTGTTCCCGGGCAACCCCCTGTCACCCAATAATTACCCGAACAACGCCTACTACTTCCGGCAGGATTCGTCGTTCCTTTACTATTTCGGGCTGAACGTCCCCTCGCTGGCGGGCCTGATCGACGCCGACACGGGCGAAGAGGCACTCTACGGCGACGATTTCACGGTCGAGGACATCATCTGGACAGGCCCGCAGCCCACGTTGCGCGAGCTGGGCGCAAAGGTCGGCATCGCAGCGACATATCCCCTCTCCGAACTCGAGAAACGGCTCCGCAAAGCCATTTCGCTGGGGCGCAAAATCCATTTCCTGCCCCCTTACCGCGGAGAGACAAAGCTTTGGCTGTCGTCGCTGCTGGGTATCAAACCCGCACTGCTGCACGACTACAAGTCGGTAGACCTGATGTTCGCCGTGGCCGAAATGCGCGAGAAAAAGAGCGCCGAGGAGATCGAAGAGATGGAGCGCGCGTTCCAAATCGGCTACAAGATGCACACGCTGGCCATGAAGATGTGCCGCCCGGGCGTCGTCGAGCGCGAAATCGCGGGCGCCATCGAAGGCGTCGCCAAATCCTACGGTTCGGGCGTGTCGTTCCCGTCGATCGTCTCACAGCACGGCGAAACACTGCATAACCTCAACGCCGACGGCGTACTGGAAGAGGGACGTCTGCTGCTGTGCGACGCGGGCGGCGAAACGGTCGACAACTACTGCTCCGACCACACCCGCACCTACCCCGTAAGCGGGAAATTCACGCAGAAACAGAAGGATGTCTACAACATCGTGCTGGCGGCACACGACCATGTGGCCAACATCGTCAAACCGCACATGATGTACTCCGAGATACACAACGCCGCCTACACGACGCTGGCCGAAGGGCTTGCCGGAATAGGGCTGATCAAGGGATCGGCGGCCGACGCCGTGGCCGCGGGTGCCATGACGATGTTCATGCCCCACGGGCTGGGACACGGGCTGGGCATGGACGTGCACGACTGCGAGGCGATGGGCGAGCGGAGCTTCGACTTCTCCTCGATCGCCCAACGCGCCGCCAAGTCCGCGACCTGCATTTACCGTGCGGCGTGGCGCCTCGAACCGGGGACGGTAATGACCGACGAACCGGGGCTCTACTTCATCCCGGCGCTGATCGACAAATGCCGGGCCGAGGGCCTTTACAAGGGGATCGTCAATTACGACGCCCTGGAAGGCTACCGCGACTTCGGCGGCATCCGCATCGAGGACGACATCCTTGTGACGGAGAGCGGGAGCCGTATGCTGGGCGACAAGAAGATACCCGTCACGGTCGAGGAGCTCGAAGCAGTCGTAGGCCGGTAACGTGAAACGGATTTTCATTTTCCCGACCATCGAGGAGGCCAAGGCGTTCATCCTCACCGAGCCCCGCGACCCGGTATTCGTCGGCGGGGTGGGCATGGCCGAAATCGCAGCGGCGACCCTGCGCGCCGTGAAAGCCAAAAAGCCGCAGTTGGTGGTACTGGCCGGCATTGCCGGCGCCTGTGACCGGACATTGCGGCGCGGCGAGGTGGTCGAAGTGGTCTGCGAACGCATAGCGGGCATTCCCGAGCGTTACGCCCGCGAATACGAAACCTCGGGCCCCGACCTGGGACTACCCCTTGCAGCCGGGGTCACCGTCAACCGCTCGGGCGACGGAGCCGCGGCAACGGGCGGGCCGAAAAGCGCGGCGGAAGGCACCGGGCACGCGGCAGGGGATGCCGGGTTCACGGAGCCGCACCCCGGATTTACGGTCGGAGGCGGAGCAGAGCACGCAGCGGAAGGCACCCAACGCCAGACGCCGGGCAATGCCCGAAACCAGCCGGGGAACATAGCGGCTCCCATCGGGTTCGAAACGCCGGACGATATGGAACGCACGGCGCTTGCCACGCAACCCGGAATACCGGACAATGCCGGCAACCCGGCCCAAAGGCCGGAAGGAAGCCCGGAGGATACGCCGCAAGAGTACCTGCCGGAAGTGGAGAACATGGAAGGCGCAGCCTTTTTCGCCGTATGCGACGCGCTGGGCGTCGCATGCTGCCAGATACGCGCCGTGTCGAACTACGTCGGCGAACCCTTCGGCCAGTGGGCTGTGGAGGAGGCCGTCGGGAACCTGACGGAAAAGTTAAACCAAATATTCGAAAGCAATGAATAAAAATTGGATGCTCTGGGCGGGACTGATCCTGATACTGGTCGTCTTCATCCTGGTCTGGCAATTCGCCCCCGCCATCCAGCGGTGGCTGGCCAACGTATTTATCGACATCATCGTCCTCGTGCTGACTTTTGCCGCCGGATGGCTGCTGGGCCGTTTCGGGGGTAAACGCAACCGCAGCGACAACGAGAAAAACGCCCGCAACATCACCGAGGCGCAGAAACAGTGAGGCTGAAACTGCACATCTCACCCTGCCCGAACGACACTTTCATGTTCGACGCGCTCGTTAACGGCCGCATCGACACGGGCAGCCTGCGCTTCGAGGTCGAATACCACGACATCGAGGAGCTGAACCGCGGTGCCGGGCTGGGACGTGCCGACATCAGCAAGATAAGTTGCGCCGTGCTGCCCGCCATCGCGGAACACTACGTGCTGCTCGACAGCGGTGCGGCACTCGGACGCGGCAACGGGCCGTTGCTGGTACGCCGCGCAGGCGATACGCGGCCGATACGCCGTGTGGCCGTCCCGGGGCTGCACACCACGGCCAATGTCCTGATGGGCAAACTCTTCCCCGAAATCGAAGAGCGTACACCGCTGCTCTTCTCCCGAATCGCGGCTGCCGTCGAGCGGGGCGATTTCGACGCCGGGGTACTTATCCATGAGGGCCGCTTCGTCTACCGTGAACGGGAACTGGAACTGGTCGCCGACCTCGGGCAGTTGTGGGAGCAGCGGACGGCGCTGCCGCTGCCGCTGGGCGGGATCGCAGCCCGGCGCAGCCTGCCGGACGAGGTGCGGCACGAGGCCGAACGCCTGCTGCGCACGAGCATCGAATACGCCTTCACCCATCCCGAAGCTTCGCGCACCTATATAAAACAGCACGCACAGGAGCTGGATGACAAGGTGATCGACGCACATATCGCGCTCTTCGTGAACGGGTACTCGCTCTCGCTGGGCGACGAAGGCCGCCGTGCCGTCGAGGCGCTGACGGGAGTGATCCCCTGAGCAACCGCCGGCCACCTCCAATACGTTCCGTTATGAAGTCCGTTTTATTATTGTTTCCGCTCCTGATCACCGCGGTTCGCGCAACGGGCGAGACGCCCCTGCGGCAGGCCGCCAACGGGAGCCGGGTACGCTTCCTCGGGCTGCGGACATTCGACAATCCCGTCGTCGTAGGGATGGAAAAGAACGGCAACAAAACCACCCTCCGCAGGAAAACAGCCGGCGGGGCGGGCGGTTACGAGCCCGGAAAAATCGCGGCGGACGAGAGCAAAACCCTCGGCAGGCAGGCATGGCTGGAGTACATGGCCCGGTTGCAAAAGGCCGGCTGCAGGCAGATGGATACGACAGACAAAGGCCTGATGGGTTTCGACGGCTCGCAAAGGCTCCCGGGAGTAAATCTGAACGGACAATGCCACCCCGTCGACCGATGGTGCGGACGCGGTATCCGGGAACTGCACCTGCCGCTCTTCCGGCTGACCGGAATGGAAATACCCGGCAACGACATATATTAGGGAACGCCCCGGCAACCCGGAACATACAGCCTACGGCGACAACGAACTATTACGAAGCAACCCCAAACCCCGCAATATCCCATGTACCGCACGACAAACCGCCCCAACACCCGTATCGAAGTGGCCGACGCACTGCGCGGCATCGCCGTGGCAGGGATCATCCTGTTTCACGCCCGCGAGCATTTCAACCTCTACTGGAGCGCCCTCGACCTGCCCCGCGCCGGATTCGGCAGCTGGGAACAGCCCGTGGCCGATATGCTGGGATTCCTGCTTTCGGGCAAGATGTACGCCATCTTCGCATTGCTGTTCGGGCTGAGCTTCTTCATCCAGAGCGACAACCAGGCACAGCGGGGCAACGACTTTTCGCTGCGCTTCGCATGGCGCATGGTGCTGCTGTTCGGCATCGGGCTGGTCAACGCGGCGATCTACAACGGCGACGTACTGACCTACTACGCCCTTTTCGGGCTGCTGATGATTCCCATCGGCAAGCTCCCCAACCGATGGGTGTGGGTCATCGCGGCCCTGCTTTTCATCCAGCCGCTCGAACTCTGGCAGTATTTCAGCGGACATACGCTCTCGATCCGCGGCATCGAAGGCATGGAGACCCTCTATCCCACCCTCGCCACGGGCACCTTCGCCGAGAGCGCCCGCGTGAGCCTGCTCTACGGCCCGCTCAGTTCGTTCGGCTGGGGACTGGAACACGGACGCGGCACGCAGACGCTGCTGATGTTCGTATTGGGCATGCTGGCCGGCCGCTACCGGCTCTTCTACGACGAAGGGCAGCACAGACGCATCTGGGGCGGGCTGCTGGCCGTGGGCATCGCGGGCACGTGGCTCGTACCGTTCGAGGCGATGCGCAACCTGATGACGGCCACGGCGATCGTTTCGACGGTCGTCCTGCTGTGGTACGGCTGGCCGGGGTTCCGCCGGGCGCTGCACGGCATGACCTTCTTCGGGCGCATGAGCCTGACCAACTACCTGTTGCAATCGCTGCTCGGCACGGCGCTCTTCTACAACTGGGGGCTGGGGCTTTACCGCCACGTGGACGTGATCTACGGCACGCTGGCAGGCGTGGGAATCATCCTGGTACAGTATCTCTTCTGCCGCCTCTGGCTGCGGCGCCATACGCACGGCCCCGTCGAATGGGTATGGAAAAAGCTCACATGGATCGACCTCCCGCTTTTCGACCGTAAAATCGCCTCCTGAGGGCGATTTTTTCGTGTCGCCGTTTGGTTATCCCGATTTTTTTGTATATTTATAGTCGGCTAATCGGAAAATGCTCCGCAGCACGACTTTCCGTTCCGGGAACCCGGCTCCGCGAAGTACTCCCGACGATGCCCCGCACCACCGCAAAACCTTAAAACCATACGGGAATATGAAAAACTATTCAGCAAAAGAAATTAAAAACATCGTACTCATCGGCGCGCCCGGCACGGGAAAAACTACCCTTGCCGAAGCGATGGCCTTTGAGGGTAAGGTCATCGACCGCAGGGGTAGTATCGAGGCGAACAACACGCTCTCGGACAATACGGATATCGAGCACGAATACAAACGCTCGATCTATTCCACGATCCTCTTCACCGAATTCATGGATCGCAAGCTGAACATCATCGACTGCCCGGGCTCGGACGACTTCTGCGGAAGCCTCTTCTCGGCATTCAAGGTAGGCGACGTGGGCGTATTCCTGTTCAACGCACAGAACGGCTGGGAGGTCGGCAGCGAGATCCAGGCCCGCTATGCACGCCTGCTGAAAAAGCCCGTCATCGGCGTGGTGAACCAACTCGATGCCGAGAAAGCCAATTTCGAAGCCACGATCGAGTCGATCAGGGCCGCATCGCGCGTGAAGCCCGTCATCGTACAGTACCCCGTCAACCAGGGGCCTGAGTTCAACGCCTTCATCGACGTGCTGCTGATGAAGATGTACCGTTTCAAGGACAACGACGGCCACCGCGAGGAGCTGGAGATTCCCGCCGACGAGATGGACAAGGCGCAGGAACTGAACAAGGAGCTGGTCGAAATGGCCGCCGAACACGACGAAGCGCTCATGGAGCTCTATTTCGACAAGGGTACGCTCACGCAGGACGACATCCGCGCCGGACTGAAGATCGGCCTGGCCAAGCGTGAACTGATGCCGATTTTCTGCACCAGCGGCAAGCGCGACATCGGCACCAAGCGCCTGATGGAGTTCATCATCAACGTGGCACCCGGCCCGCTGAAGGCTCCGTGTTTCCTCTCGACCGAGGGCGAGGAGATCGCCGCCGACGAGACGGCACCCGCCGTGGCGTTCGTCTTCAAGAGTCAGGTCGAACAGCATATCGGGGAGATCACCTATTTCCGCGTCATCCGCGGCAGGATCGCCGAAGGTACCGAGCTGGTAAATACCCGCACGGGCAACAAGGAGAAGATTTCGCAGTTGTTCGCCGTTGCGGGCAAGAACCGCATCAAGGTCACGGAGCTGTCGGCCGGCGATATCGGCTGCACGGTGAAGCTCAAGGGCACGCGTACCAACGACACGCTCTCGGCTGCTTCGGCACCGGTCAGCATCGAACCCATCGTCTTCCCCGAACCGCGCTACCGCGCCGCCGTGAAGGCCAAGGAGCAGGGCGACGAGGAGAAACTGGGCAAGGTCTTGAACGATGCCAAGTTCGAAGACCCGACGATCCTGGTTGAATACTCCAAAGAGTTGAAACAGACCATCATACAAGGCCAGGGAGAACATCATCTGAACATCCTGCGCACGCGCATCGAGAAGGAGAACAAACTCTCCTATGACTATATCGCACCGAAGATTCCCTACCGTGAAACCATCACCAAAGTTGCGCAGGCCGATTACCGCCACAAGAAACAGTCGGGCGGCGCCGGACAGTTCGGTGAAGTGCACATGATCATCGAGCCCTACTACGACAACATGCCCGAACCCAAGAACTACAAGGTTCCCGGCAAGGGCGACATGGTCGTGAACCCCAAGACCAAGGAGGAGTACGACCTGGCATGGGGCGGCAAGCTGCAATTCTACTCGGCGATCGTGGGCGGCGCCATCGACGCACGCTTCATGCCCGCCATCCTGAAGGGTATCATGGAGAAGATGGACGAAGGCCCGCTGACGGGTTCTTACGCCCGCGACATCCGCGTGGTGGTCTACGACGGAAAGATGCACCCGGTGGATTCGAACGAGATTTCGTTCAAACTGGCGGCGCGCAACGCCTTCAAGGAGGCTTTCCGCAACGCGGGCCCCAAGATCATGGAGCCGATCTACAATGTCGAGATACTCGTCCCGAGCGACTACATGGGCGCCGTGATGTCCGACTTGCAGAACCGCCGCGCGATGATAGCCGGAATGGAGTCCGACAAGGGCTTCGACCGTCTGAACGCCATGGTTCCGCTGGCTGAGCTGTACCGCTACTCGACGACACTCTCGTCGCTGACGTCGGGTTCGGCCACCTATACGATGAAATTCTCGTCCTACGAGCAGGTTCCGGCCGACGTGCAGGACAAGCTGCTGAAGGCTTACACCGACACCGACGAGGAGTAATTCCCGGCAGTGGGGCAATACGGGGGGGGGTATTCCCCCTTCCGGACAGGGGCGGGCACGATTGCCCGCCCTTTTTCGCCGCCGGGAACCGGCAGTCCCCGCCTCCGCCCACCGGCGCTCCGCACGCCCTGCGGTATGGCGTATGCCTCAATCCGCCCGGCATCCCGGCATATCCCGCGCGGCCGCAACGAACAGAGCCGCCTCATGTTAAGTTAATGTTAACAATCGGTGCCAAAACCGTTTCATCGGAAAAAATGGCGTAAATTTGTTCACAATTTGCACTAAACCCCAACATGAGCGAAATCTACACCGTAATCGTAGTTATTCTGGGAATCCTCGCCATTTCAGGTCTTTTCGTCGGCGTCACGAACGACGCAGTCAACTTCCTCAACTCTGCCATCGGCTCCAAGGCCGCTTCGATGCGGGTCATCCTCACCGTCGCCTCGGTCGGCATTATCGTCGGCGTAGTCACGTCGAGCGGCATGATGGAGGTGGCCCGAAGCGGCATGTTCAATCCCGGACTGTTCACATTCCACGAGGTCATGATGTTATACCTGGGCGTGATGTTCGCCAACATCATCCTGCTGGATCTCTACAACTCGTGGGGCCTGCCCACCTCGACCACCGTCTCGCTGATCTTCTGCCTGCTGGGCTCGGCCATCGCCGTGTCGATCTACAAGATCTCGAACGACCCGGCGCTGGGCGTCGGTTCGCTCGGGCATTTCATCAACACCTCCCGCGCCATGGGCATCGTTTCGGCAATCCTGCTGTCGGTGGTAATCGCCTTCACCTGCGGTACGATCGTCATGTATGTTTCGCGTACGATCTTCTCGTTCCGCTATACGGTGGTCTTCCGCCGCTTCGGGTCGCTGTGGTGCGGCGCATCGCTCACGGCAATCATCTATTTCGCCGTCTTCAAGGGGCTCAAGTCGCTGCTCGCCGACCATGCCTTCATCGAAATGGTCGACCGGCACCTGCTGCTGTCGCTTTTCATCTGCTGGGTGGCATGTTCCGTGCTGCTGTTCTTCATCCAGCGGTTCAAAATCAACATCCTGCGCATCACGATCCTGTCGGGTACGTTCGCACTGGCACTGGCCTTTGCGGGCAATGACCTGGTGAACTTCATCGGCGTGCCCGTCGCCGGGTTCGACGCCTTCTCGATCGCCAAACATTCGGGCGATCCGCAGATGATGATGGGAGCCCTGAGCGAGAACGTCCCAGCCAATTTCCTGATCCTTTTGGCCGCGGGCGCCATCATGATACTCACGCTCTGGACTTCGAAAAAGGCCATGCACGTCTCCGAGACAGAGTTGTCGCTCTCAGCGGCACAGGGAGACGAAGGCCCCGAACAGTACGGCTCGTCGGTCATGTCGCGCACGATCGTCCGCGCAGCGCTCAACATCAACGCCGGCATCGAACGGGTCATCCCCCCGCGCGTACGAGCCGCCGTCTCACGCCGGTTCGAATACGAGGACATCGAACATAGCGGTGCCCCCTACGACATGATCCGCGCCACGGTCAACCTCACGACCTCGGCCATGCTGATCGCCATAGCCACTTCGCTCAAACTCCCCCTGTCGACCACTTACGTCTGCTTCATGGTGGCCATGGGTTCGTCGCTCGCAGACCGCGCTTGGGGCCGCGAAAGCGCCGTATACCGCATCTCGGGCGTCATGACCGTCATCGCCGGGTGGTTCATCACGGCATTGGGCGGGTTCCTGATCGCCTTCGCCGTCGGGCTCGCCCTGATCTACGGCGGCACGATCGCCTTCATCATCGTCACGGTACTATGCGGATACATGCTCATCCACAGCAATTTCATCAAGAAAAGCAAAGCCTCCGCCGCCCCTGCCGCAGCCGGGGTGAAACCCCTGTCCTCCGAAGACATCATCGTCAACCTGCGCGACGAGGTGTGCCGCACGATGGAGTCGGCAACAAAGATCTACGACCGTACGCTGATCGCCGTATTCAAGGAGAACCGCAAGGTGCTGCGCGACATGGTCAAAGAGTCGAACGACCTCTTCTACCAGTCACGCGAACGCAAATACACGCTGCTGCCCACGCTCAAAAAGCTCCAGAGCAGCGACGTCAACACGGCCCACTACTACGTGCAGGTGGTCGATTACCTCAACGAAATGACCAAGGCGCTGATGCACATCACGCGCCCGGCGTTCGAACACATCGACAACAACCACGAAGGGCTTTCGAAGGAGCAGGCCAAAGACCTCATGTCGATCAACGACGACGTGGAGTCGATCTACCGACATATCAACCAGATGCTGCGCGACGGCGATTTCTCGGAGATCGAGATGGTGCTCACGCTGCGCGACCAACTGTTCGAGTCGATCGCCGAGGCCATCAAATCGGAGCTTTCGCGCATCAACGAAGCCCGCTCGAATACCAAGGCCAGCATGTTGTACCTGACGATCCTCACCGAAACCAAGAACATGGTGCTGCAATCGCGCAACCTGCTCAAATCACAGCAATATTTCCTCAAGCACCGCACGGGGCCGCAGAAGTGGATTAAATAACGGCTACGTATAAATCCCTGCATTCCGTTTGCAGCGGGATAAGAGCAGACGCGGCAACGAGCGCCCGGAGCAGGCAGGCGTAAAGCGCAGTCGTTCGGAACCGTTCGGAGAAAAACCGCGAACACTCCGCCAAAACGGCTTGCAGATGATTTTAGCCACCTTTTGTCACCCAAAGGTACTCGATTGCTTTTTTGCAGAGAAAACACATAACCGCTTCCTGCACGAAAGCACACGACAGGTTACACAAAAAAACGCATACGACATGGATATAGCACAGGTCAAGCGGCGGGAGAACATCGCCGAATACATCCTTTACCTCTGGCAGTTGGAAGACCTGCTGCGGGCGCTGCAATTCAGCCCCGAGGCGATTTTCTCGACGCTGATCGCCCCCCGCAAGGACATCGCCGAGGAGCAGAAGCACGTCTACCTGCTGTGGTACATGGACATCGCCAACCTCCTGCATCAGGAAGGCAAGGACGAGAAAGGGCACTTGGAGCATACGCTCCACCTGATCGGCGACCTGCACGACCTGCACCTGCAATTGATGAAGCTGCCCGTCGGCGCACATTACCGCCAGACCTATGCGAAGCTGGAGCCCGAGCTGCCGCGCCTGCGCGCCGTACTGGGCAATCCCGGCATGAACGACACGGAACTCTGTTTCCGCGCACTCTACGCGGCGATGCTCTACCGCATCAAGGGCGAGGGTGACAAGCAGGCCGTCACCGACACGCTCGAATACATCTCGCCCGTCATCGCCGAGCTGGCAGACATGTACGGCAAAGTCGAACGCGGAGAAATCGACCTGTTCAAGACCGACACGGCGAAATAGACCGTTCCGGGGCCGACGCAGCCAAACAGCGCATGCCGGGCACCCGAAGCGGGATACCGGCATCGGGCAACAGCCCCGCCACCGAAGACTCCGGCAGCCCGGGAAGGGCCGAGAGCCGCGCCAAATCACCTGCGACCGGCCTCCACGCGAAAAAACGGACGCCCACAAAGGCATCCGTTTTTATCTTGCGAACCGCAGCAGCGACGCGCCGGCCCTACTTTATATCCAACCCCATGATATAGTCGTTCATATAATATCCGTCACCGATCGGGAAATCGCCTTCGCGCAGTTTGCGCATCCCCATCCGCTCGTAAAAGTGCAGCGCCCGGTTGTTGCGGTTGACGTTCAGCTCCATGCGGCAAGGCGCAGGATGCACCGAACGAATATATTCCACGGCATGGCGGAACAGGAATTCCCCGGCACCGATTCCCTGGAAGCGGGGAAGGACATAGATTTTCTGCAAATGGAAAAGGTCTTCGGCCTCGTGCTGCACCGAAAGGTAACCGCACGGTTCGCCGTCGGCCGAGGCGATGAACCAGGCGAACTCCCCGCACATCTCGCGCGCAAGCACCTCCGCCCCGTACATCCACTCCATCATATACTCCATCTGCGACGGGGTGATGATCCCGCGGTAGGTCGCAGGGAACACCTCGTCGGCAAGGCGGCGTATCAGGGCGCAATCGGCCTCACAGGCCCGTCGTATCGTCAGCATCATCTGGAACAATAAAAAAGGCCGGCACGAAAGCCGACCTCTTAGTCATTTTCCCGCAGGAATTAAGCGTACTTGAACGTCGACTCGTCCGATACGGTCAGCTTCTTGCGACCTTTTGCGCGACGTGCAGCCAGCACCTTGCGGCCGTTCGCCGTAGCCATACGGCTGCGGAAACCGTGCTTGTTGATTCTCTTCCGGCGCGAGGGCTGGTAAGTTCTCTTCATTGCCATAGCTATATAATTTTTGTTGTTTCAGACATTTTTACGGATTGCAAAAGTACAACAAAAAAGTTATCCGCAAAAATTTTTCAAGAAAATATTTCAAAAAGCCGGGTAAAAAGCATGAAATCTTTTTATCTTTGTCAACGAGAGAGTGGCCGCCGACAAAGCCGCATGTCCGCACGGGACATGTCCGCACGGCAGGGGCGGCTTACGGCGGGAAACGGTTCCTGCCGTTAATTTTCACGGATTATGGCGATTTTCAAAGTCGAAGGAGGCCATCGGCTCCACGGCAGCATCACGCCCCAGGGCGCCAAGAACGAAGCGTTGCAGATACTCTGCGCCACGCTGCTGACCCCCGAACGGGTCACGGTGCACAACATTCCCCAGATCCTCGACGTCATGCAGCTCATCGAACTGCTGCGGCGCATGGGCGTCGAGGTCGAACAACTCGCGGAGGATACATACAGTTTTTGCGCCCGCGAAATAGATTTCGACTACCTCCGCACGGAGGACTACCGGCAACGCTGCACGCGCCTGCGCGGCTCGGTGATGCTCATCGGCCCCATGCTGGCGCGCTTCGGCGTGGGTTACATACCCAAACCCGGCGGCGACAAAATCGGCCGGAGGAGGCTGGACACCCATTTCCTCGGGTTCCAGAAGCTGGGTGCGAAGTTCAATTTCGACATCGCCGACGAATTTTTCATGGTCGAGGGCCGCGAGTTGAAAGGAACCTACATGCTGCTGGACGAAGCATCGGTGACCGGTACGGCCAACATCGTGATGGCCGCCGTGATGGCCAAGGGCTTCACGACGATCTACAACGCCGCCTGCGAACCCTACCTGCAACAGTTGTGCAAGATGCTCAACCGCATGGGCGCACGCATCTCGGGCATCGCCTCGAACCTGCTGACCATCGAGGGCGTCGAGTCGCTCGGCGGCACGGAGCACACGCTGCTGCCCGACATGATCGAGGTGGGCAGCTTCATCGGCATGGCCGCCATGAACCAGTCGGAACTGACGATCCGCAACGTATCGTTCGAGAACCTGGGCATCATCCCGGCGCAGTTCGCCCGCATGGGCATCCGTTTCGAGCAGCATGACGATGACATCTATATCCCGCAGCAGGAACATTACAGCATCGACACCTTCCTCGACGGGTCGATCATGACGATCGCCGACGCCCCGTGGCCGGGGCTTACACCCGACCTGCTGTCGATCTTCCTCGTGGTGGCGACGCAGGCCAAAGGTGCCGTGCTGATCCACCAGAAGATGTTCGAAAGCCGCCTGTTCTTCGTCGACAAGCTGATCGACATGGGGGCGCAGATCATCCTCTGCGACCCGCACCGTGCCACGGTCATCGGCCACGACCACCGCATCCGCCTGCGGGCCACGCGCATGACCTCGCCCGACATACGTGCGGGTGTGGCGCTGCTGATCGCCGCCATGTCGGCCGAAGGGGTTTCGACGATCCAGAATATCGACCAGATCGACCGCGGCTACAAGGACATCGACGGGCGTCTGAACGCCCTCGGCGCACGGATTACGCGCATCGACGACTGCGAATAAGAGGGAAGGCCAAACGGCAGCGCCGCAGCGGGGAACAAGACTGAAACAAGATTAAGAAACACGATTGGGAGCTTATGTTTTTGGAAAATGCCAGCCGCAAGGGCTGGATCGAAGTAATCTGCGGCTCGATGTTCTCGGGTAAGACCGAGGAGCTGATACGCCGCCTCAAACGCGCCAGGTACGCAAACCAGAAAGTCGAGATATTCAAACCCCGCATCGACGTGCGCTACTCGGAGGAGGAGGTCGTTTCGCACGACGCCAACGCCATCCGCTCCACGCCAGTCGACTCGCCGCGCAACATTCTGCTGATGACCTCGGAGGTCGACGTCGTGGGCATCGACGAAGCGCAATTCTTCGACGACAGCATCGTCGAGGTCTGCCGCGAACTGGCCGACAGCGGCGTGCGGGTCATCGTCGCAGGGCTGGACATGGACTACACCGGCAAACCCTTCGGGCCGATGCCGGCGCTGATGGCCACGGCCGAATATGTCACCAAGGTGCACGCCATCTGCGTCCGCTGCGGCAACCTCGCCCATCACTCGCACCGCCTCACACAGGACGAAAAGCTGGTCGTACTGGGCGAAACGGACTCCTACGAAGCCATCTGCCGACACTGCTTCAAAGAGCTGGTACGCGACAAGAAAGAGAAATAAGCGCAACGGGCTCGCACGGGGAACCGGGCACCTGCCAGCCTACACCAAGAAAAGCACACCGAGGGCTACAAACGCGCCACCGAAGGACATTTCAAACGTCGCATGGCCTATGCGGATCGCAGCCGGCAACAGCCCCGCCCTGCCGAAGCCTGCGAAGAATAGCGGACACACCTGCGGCCTACTGCGCAGCCTGCAGCGCAGCGATAAACCCGGGCCACAATACCCACAGGTTCTCGGTCTGCAACCAAAGTTCGCGCGCCTGTGCCTGCACGGAGGGACGTTCGCCCTCGATATCCCGCAGGTAAGCATCGTCGGCAGGGTGCTCGGCGGCCGTAAATTCCCGGAAGAAAGGCGCAAACCGCGTCTTGAAATGCAGCAACTCCCCTTCGGGAAGCGTCCCTTCACGACGGAATGCCGACCAGAGCAGCAATATCCCGCGGCTGGCACATTTGTCCGAAACGTCGTTTATCACTTCGTCGAACAGTTCCTGCTCGTCCATCGCCAGGTAATCGAACGCCAAGAGTTCGCTCCCCTCGAGGTGGTCTTCGGGATCCAGCTCCAGGAGCATCTCCAGCAGCGCCGCAGACATCTCGAAATCGTTGATCAGAAAGTGGTCGATGGCCGAGGCACGGATCAGTTCGAGCGCAGACTGCGAATTGCGATGGCTCCATTCGAGGTTGATCTCTTCGTCTTCGGGCAGCAACCCCGCAAGCCGCTGGAATGCCTGGTAACGTTCATTGCAGGCATCTTCGACATTCCCCGCGGCCTCCAGCTCACGGGTGTGTGCCAAAACCCTGGTGAAATTATACGGCCCGTCGCCGACGATTTCGAAAGTCTGGTCGAGCGTGGGGTTAAGATATGCTTTTTGCATCGCGGCGCATTTTAAAAATCATGGTTATCAGTATAGCGAGTGTCAGCGCGCCGCCCAGCAGGTAGGCCGCTGCCCGGTCGCGCATGCCACACATAAGCGGCGATATAAAGACATAGGACATGCAGACGTAGGTCATGACCAGCGCCGGCAGGAGCCCCACCCAGCGGTTGCGGCCCCGTTTGTTCAGGTAGGCCGTAATCATCCACAGCGTGACCATCGCCAGTGTCTGGTTCATCCATGCGAAATAGCTCCACATGGCCTCGAACGGCAGGCAGAAAATAATGACCAGCCCCGCAGCGAAGAGCGGGATGCTGATATAGATTCGCTTGCGCAGGCTGCGCTGTTCGAGCCCCATGAAATCGGCCACGATCAGCCGTGCCGAACGGAACGCCGTATCGCCCGAGGTGATGGCGCAGGCCACAACCCCGAAGATCACCAGTCCGGCCAGCACTTCGCCCAGCGTAGTGCGGGCGATGACATCGACCATCACGGCCGCCTGCCCGCCATACTCCGCAATCGCGGCATTCAGCCCGGAGGCACCGTTCCAGAAGGCCATGGCGATGGCCGCCCATATCAGCGCGATGATGCTCTCGGAGATCATGGCGCCGTAAAACACGGGGCGGGCCTGCCGTTCGGAACGCAGGCAGCGTGCCATCAGCGGCGACTGGGTCGCATGGAAGCCCGAAATAGCGCCGCAGGCGATGGTCGTAAAGAGCATCGGCAGGATCGGAAACCGCTCCGGGTCGGCAATGCAATTTTCCAGAGAAGTAAACTCGGGGATCGTATATTTGCCGCTGAAAAGCAATACGGCGAGGATTCCCAGCGCCATGAAAAGCAGTGCGCAGCCGAAAACCGGATAGATACGGCCGATGATCTTGTCCACGGGCAGCAACGTCGCCACGATATAATAGATCAGGATAACGCCCAGAATGATGAGCAGCAACCACGAGAACCCGCCGAAGGCGATACCCGACAGCGACGGGGCCTCGATGCGGTTGGCGATCAGCGAAGCGGGCTGCGACAGGAAGACAGCGCCGACGAGCACCATCAGCCCCACGGAAAAGATGCGCATAAGTTGTTTTATCCCCGGCCCGAGGTAGGTGCCGACGGTCTCGGGCAAACTCGCACCGTTGCTGCGCAGCGAGACGATCCCGGCGATGAAGTCGTGCGCCGCCCCCATGAAGATACCGCCGAAGGTAATCCACAGGAATGCCACGGGGCCGTATGCCGCCCCCAGCACGGCACCGAAAATCGGCCCCAGCCCCGCGATATTGAGCAGCTGTATGAGGAAAGTCCTCCACATCGGCATCGGGATATAATCCACTCCGTCGAACGACGTGGCCGAAGGCACAGGCCGCGCAGCATCCACGCCGCACAGGCGTTCGAGATAGCGTCCGTAGGTGAAATATGCTGCCACGAGGAGCCCCAGGCACCCCAGGAAAGTAATCATAACCCGGTCTGTTTTCGGTTAGTTTTGACGCGAATATAGCAAGAAATGCGAGAATTTTCCGAAAATTGTTGCGAGAAAAATATTTTTTTCAGATATTTGCAATCCCAAAGAGAGCTTAATGTTCTCGGCAAGCCGAAATAGCTCAGTTGGTAGAGCGTTTCACTCGTAATGAAGAGGTCCCGGGTTCAAGTCCCGGTTTCGGCTCGGAAAGGTCGCCATACGGCGACCTTTTTTCGTTATAAGGCCTTGCGAACCCGAATTTTTTATACTTTTGTTGCGCAATGGTTCGCAAAGGGGTTCCGCAACCCCCTGACCGATTAAAAGGGAATGCCGTGAAAATCGGCAACAGTTCCCTCTGCTGTGAGTTCCTGCCACCCGAAATGGCACAACAAGTCCTGACAATCTTTTGCCACTGGCCCCAGTCCGGCCGGGAAGGCGTCTCGACGGGAACGAGTCAGAAGACCTGCCGTTGCAATGATTTTACAATCCAGGGGAATGGATCGTGATCGGCATGAAGAGCCTGCCGGCAAGGCATATTCCCGGATGTAAAATCAGTTTGACAAATACGAAGGCCGCACCGGACGTCCGATGCAGCCGGCCGCAGTTCCGCACCAGGGAAGAGGAGGGGCCGGTCGTTTCTTTAATTTTCGACGCATGAAACGGATTTTACGACATATTCTGCCCGTGATCCTGTGCCTGCCGGCACTGGGAGGCTGCATGAAGTGGGACTACGCAGACATGGAAGAGTTCGCCGCGACGGGGCCGGGGTTGTTCATCACCAACGAGGGAAATTTCCAGTACGGCAACGCCACGCTCTCCTATTACGACCCGGCAACGAAAAAGGTCGAGAACGAGGTTTTCTACCGTGCCAACGCCATGAAGTTGGGCGACGTGGCACAGTCGATGACCATCCACAACGATCTGGGATGGATCGTCGTGAACAATTCGCATGTCGTCTTCGCAATCGACCTCCGTACATTCAAGGAGGTGGGCCGCATCACGAACCTCACCTCGCCGCGGTACATCCACTTCGTCTCCGACGAAAAGGCCTATGTGACCCAGCTCTGGGACAACCGCATTTTCATCGTCAACCCCAGGCGGTACGAGATCACGGGCTACATCGAGTGTCCCGGCATGACACCCGGATCGGGATCGACCGAGCAGATGGTACAGTACGGGCAATACGTCTACGTGAACTGCTGGTCGTACCAGAACCGGCTGCTGAAGATCGACACCCGAACCGACAGGGTGGTGGACGAACTGGTCGTCGGCGTACAACCCACATCGCTGGTACTGGATGCCAACGACAAGCTGTGGACGATCACCGACGGCGGTTACGAAGGCAGCCCCTACGGATATGATGTTCCGGCACTGTACCGCATCGACGCCGCCTCGTTCCGCCTGGAAAAGCAGTTCCGTTTCAGAGAGGGGGATGCACCCTCGGAAGTGCAGCTCAACGGCACGCGCGACACGCTGTACTGGATCAACAAGGATGTCTGGCGCATGCCCGTAGCTGCCGAGCAGCTCCCGGCGCGCCCGTTCCTCGAATACCGGGAGACGAAATATTACGGGTTGACGGTCGACCCGGACAACGGCGACGTCTACGTGGCCGATGCCATCGACTACCAGCAGCAGGGGATCGTCTACCGTTATACGGCCGACGGCGACGCGGTAGACGAATTTTACGCGGGCGTCACCCCGGGCGCCTTCTGCTGGAAACGATAACCCGACAAACACGCGAAGCAATGAAGAGACTCCTAATCCCGCTGTTCAGCATCGCCCTCTGGTGGAGCGCCGCCGCCCAGGACAAGGCGCCGTCGGACGGAGGGTGGTGGAACGAGAATCCGTCGCTGGTGTTGCCCATCCGCGCAGTCGGGGTGACGGGCGTGAAACCCATGAAAGAAATAGGCGTTCAGAAAACGCAGCTCGACACGCTCGTCCTGCACGAGAACATTGCCCTGTCGATGGCCGACGTGCTGACATTCAATTCGTCGATCTTCATCAAGCAATACGGACGGGCGACGCTTTCGACGGTCGCATTCCGCGGCACGGGCCCTTCGCATACGCAGGTGGTGTGGAACGGCATGCGCATCAACTCGCCGATGCTGGGCATGACCGATTTCTCGATGATTCCCTCCTACTTCGTCGACGACGCACAACTGCTGCACGGCACCTCGTCGGTCAACGTCACGGGCGGCGGCCTGGGCGGTGCGGTCATGCTGGCGACCAAACCCGCCGATACGCAGGGCTTCGGGCTGCAATACACCCAGGGCATCGGGTCATTCTGGACGACGGACGAATTCCTGCGTCTCACCTACGGCAACGACCGCTGGCAGACCTCCACGCGCGTGGTATATTCGTCGTCCCCCAACGAATATTCCTACCGGAACCACGACAAGAAGGAAAACATCTACGACGACGAGCACAACATCATCGGTTCGTACTATCCCCGCGAAAAGCACGACGACGGAGCTTTCCGCGACTTCCACCTGTTGCAGGAGGCCTATTACAACACGGGCAACGGAGACCGGTTCGGCCTGAACGCCTGGCTGATCGCCTCGAAGCGCGGGCTGGGGCGCATGACGACCGATTACGGCGATCCGAAGAAATTCATCAACGAACAGCGCGAACGCACGCTGCGCAGCGTGCTGTCGTGGGATCACCTGCGCCGGAACTGGAAAGTCGCGGCCAAGGCCGGATACATCTACAGCTGGTTCGCCTACGACTACGCCAACGACGTGGGCAACGGGAAACTGGAGTACATGACCACCTCCCGGAACTGGTACCACACGCTCTTCGTCTCGGGCGAAGGGGAGTACTACATAGGCCGCAAATGGCTCTTCACGGCACAGGCCGACCTGCACCAGCATTTCGTCACGAACAACGACCGCAGGATCATCTCGCAGGACATGAACCGAAAGACCATCGGATACAACCACGCGCGCACGGAGCTTTCGACCAGCATCACGGCCAAATGGATGCCCACCGAACGGCTGGGGCTGTCCGTCACGCTGCGCGAAGAGATGTACGGCGCGCAGTGGACGCCGCTCATCCCGGCGTTCTATGCAGACTACCTGATCTCGAAACGCGGGACGATCCGGGCAAAAGCCTCCGTATCGCGCAACTACCGTTATCCCACGCTCAACGACCTCTATTTCCAACCGGGCGGGAACACCGACCTCGTACCCGAATCGGGGTTTTCGTACGACGGCGGGATATCGTTTGCCGTAGGGAAGGAAGGGGTATATTCGCTGCACGGCGAGGCGACATGGTTCGATTCCTACATCGACGACTGGATTCTCTGGCTGCCGCTGGGCGGCAACACCAACTACTGGACGCCGCTCAACATGAAGGACGTACACGCTTACGGCGTGGAACTGAAAGCCGGGTACGACCGTATGCTCTCGAAGGAGTGGCAGCTGGGACTGGACGGCAACTTCTCGTGGACGCCCTCGGTCAACCGGGGCGAAGCGTTCAGCAAGGGCGACCGGTCATTGGGCAGGCAACTCCCCTACGTGCCCGTATATTCGGCCGCAGTGACAGGGCGTCTGGCCTACAAAAGCTGGCGCCTGCTATACAAGTGGTGCTATTACAGCGAGCGGTTCACCATGACGAGCAACGCATTCACCTACACAGGCAACGTCCCCTACTACCTGATGAACGACGTGACTCTCGAGAAGCTGTTTTCCGCACGCTGGGCCAATTTTTCGGTCAAAGCCGCCGTCAAAAACCTCTTCGACGAAGAGTATGTTTCCGTGCTGGGACGCCCCATGCCGGGGATAAATTTCGAAATATTCCTCGACATCCGCCCCAAATGGAGAAAGAAAAGAGTCCGGGATTGATCCGACCCGCACAGGGGACATCGGCAGGCCGGCACTATTCCGATTCCGCTTCCCGGGCTCCGAATCACGGCCCGGCGGGAAGAACTTTCCCGGGGAAGGATGTTTCGTATGAGCATGACAAAAAGAGTTTTCGGGGAAGATGCCACGAAACGGCGTCCCGGGAATAAAAAGTCCGGATCCGCGCGGATCCGGGCATAGCGATAAACCAAAGAAGCCGGCAGGGTTATTCCGCCCAGCCGCCGCCCAGGGCTTTGTAAAGGTCGACCAAAGCCAGGTGCTCGTCGCGCACGGCATTGCTGACCCCGATCTGAGCGTCGAAATAACGGCGTTGTGCATCCAGCACGTCGATATAATTGATGCTCCCGCCCCGGTATTGCAGCTGGGCGAGTTCGACGTATTTCCGGGCTGCGTCGCGCAGGTTAACCTTCAGCGCGGCCGTCTGGCGAACGCTGCGGTAGCTGACCACGGCGTCGTTGGCCTCCTTGAAAACCGTCAGCACCTTCTGTTCATACCCCAGCCGGGCCTCGTCGTAGGCGGCCAGCGCGGCCTTGTACCGGGCCTGTTTACGGCCGAACCCGAAGATCGGCGAGGCGAGCGTACCGGCGACATACGAGAACGGCGAACGGAAAAACCCGCTCACATCGTCGTTTTCCCAGCCGCCCGTCAGGTTGAACACGATGCGCGGGAAGCGGTCGGCGTAGGCCATGCCCGCGGCGGCCATCGCCGCACGGAGCTGCTGCTCAGAAGCCCGCACGTCGGGACGCCGCAGGAGCAATTCCGACGGCAACCCCACGGGAAGCGACTCGGCGAACTCCGCCTCGGTATTCATCTTGCTGCGCACGACCCGCCAGTCGGGATTTTCGCCCATGAGCAGCGAAATGCTGTTTTCCATGACCTCGATCTTGCGTTCGAGGTCGGGGATCAGCGCCGCCGTCGAGGCGTACTCCACTTTCGCCTGCTGGAAGACCGTTTCAGAGGTGAGGCCGCCCTCGAAACGCAACTGCGCCTGGTAAGCACCCTCGCTGCGCGTGATGAGCGTACGCCGCACGATGGAAAGCTCGTTGTCGAGCGCCATCAACCGGAAATAGGCGGCGGCGACCTCGGCCACGAGCGTCATCTGCATCGCACGCCTGTCCTCGACCGATGCGAGGTATTCGGCACCGCCCTTGCGCTTGGCCCAGCGCAGGTTTCCCCACAGGTCGAGCTCCCAGCTCACGGTAGCCTTGGCGCCGAATTCGGGGTCGCGGCTCGGCTCCTCGCCCGCATAGTCGTTGGTTTCGTGATCGGCGTAGACCGTTCCCGACACCGACGGCAGGCGGTCGGCCTTGCCGATGCGGTAAAGCTGGCGCATCCGCTCGACACGCGCCGCGGCGGCAAGCATGTCCTTGTTGTTGGCCAACGTATGACGGATGATGTTGCACAGGGTCGAATCGCCGTAGAACTGCCACCACTCCATGTCGGCGATGGCGAGCGAATCGGCCGCAGCACCCCCGGCGATAGCCGCCGGGAAATCGACCTCGGGCGCCTTGCAGTGACGCACGGCCGAGCAGGAGCCCAGCCCAGCGGCAGCAGCCAGTATCACAAGAAATATCGCAAGTCGTTTCATCGTTTCAGTTTTTCTTTAATCCGGTAAATCCACACGAAGAAGAAGGGCACGAAGACAATGCCTACCGTAATGGCGACCAACATGCCGAAGAAGACGCCCGTACCGATCCCCTGACGGCTTGCCGAGCCCGGCCCCGAAGCGAAGACCAGCGGCAGCAGACCGAGGATGAAGGCCAGCGAGGTCATGACGATCGGGCGGAAACGCAGGTGCGCCGCCGTGAGCGCCGCGGAGACCGCATCGCGGCCCTTCTCGACCTCTTCCTTGGCGAATTCCACGATCAGGATGGCGTTCTTGGCCACCAGTCCCACGAGCATCACCAGTCCGATCTGGAAATAGATATTGTTTTCCAGCCCGCAGATCCAGATACCCAGGTAGGCGCCGATGCCGGCCACGGGGAGCGACAGGATGACGGCCACGGGCACCGACCAGCTCTCGTACTGTGCCGCAAGGAACAGGAAGACGAACAGGAAGGCCAGCGCCAGCACCAGGCCGGTCTGCCCGCCGACATGCTTTTCCTGGTAGGAAAGGCCGCTCCACTCGACGCCGATCGACGCGGGCAAGTGCTTGCGGACGAGCTCTTCCAGCACACCCATCGCCTGCCCCGAACTGTAACCGTGCGCGGCCTCACCGGAAATGGTGGCCGAGTTGAACATGTTGAAACGCTTGATGTTGCCTGCGCCCGTCGTATAGTGCGTCGTCCCGAGCGAAGTGATCGGGATCATCACACCGCCCGCCCCGCGCACGAAAAAGAGGTTCAGGTTGTCGCGCTGCGCACGGTAGGGAGCCTCGGCCTGGATGTAAACGCGGTAGATGCGGTTGAACATATTGAAGTCATTGACGTAGATCGACCCAGTAAAGGCCTTCATCGTCGAGAAAATGTCGGACATCGAGACACCCAGCAGCTGCGCCTTGTCTCGGTCGACGTCGAAATAGAGCTGCGGAATGTCGCCCTGCATGGACGATGCCAGCCCCGTGAATTCGGGACGCTGCGAAGCGTAATACATCAGCGTATCCACGGCATGCTGCAAATCCTGGTAGGTCGTATTGCCCCGTGCTTCGAGCACCATCTCGAAACCGCCCGAGTTGCCCAGACCGGGAATCACAGCGGGCGTCGAGAGGTATACCTTGCTTTCGGGGTAGCGCGAGAGTTCGGTGCGCACGCGCTGCATCACGGAACTCAGCCCCTCGGAGTCGCGGTCACCCCACGGTTTGAGGATCACGGTCAGCTGGCTGCGCGCCTGGTTGGTACCCACGCGCGGACTGGAACCCGTGACATTGAGCACGTATTCCACGTCGGGATCGGCCATCAGGAACTTCATCGCGCGGTCGGTCACCTCACGGGTGCGTTCGATCGTCGCCCCCTCGGGCAACTCCAGTTCGACGGTAAAGTAACCCTGGTCTTCCTGCGGCATGAAGCTCTGCGGCACGAGCCTGTTCATCAGCCAGATGCCGATCAGCACGATGCCGAAGGCGGCGAACATGCGGCGCGAATGCTTCAGCGCCCCCTGAATCATGCGGCCGTAGAACTTGTTGCCCGTCGCCAGGGTGAGGTTGATGCGGCGGAAAAAGCGGTTTTTCTTCCCCTCGCCTTCGGGCCGCAGGAAAAGCGCACACATCACAGGGCTGAGCGTCAGCGCCACGACGGTCGAGATGACCACCGACACGGCGATGGTGATGGTGAACTGGCGGTAGAGCTGGCCCGTAATGCCCGAAAGGAAACTCACCGGGACAAACACGGCGCACAATACCAGCGACATGGCGATCAGCGCCCCGCTCAGGTTGGACATCGCCTTTTTGGTAGCCTCGTAGGGCGAGAGGTGCTCCTCGTTCATGATGCGGTCGACATTCTCCACGACGACGATGGCGTCGTCGACCACGATGCCGATGGCGAGGATGAGCCCCAACAGCGTCAGCATGTTGAGCGAAAACCCGAAAACGAGCATCACGCCGAAGGTACCGATCAGCGAGATGGGCACGGCAACGATCGGGATGATCGTGGCGCGCCAGCTCTGCAACGAGAGAAAGACCACGAGGATCACCAGCAGCAACGCTTCGAACAATGTCTGGTAAACATGGTGGATCGACTCCGAGATGTAGGTCGTCATGTCGAACGGAATCTCGTAGCTGATGCCCTCGGGGAAGTTGTGGCTGATCTCCTCCATGGCCGCCTTGACCAGCGCCGCCACCTCCATGGCATTGGCTCCGGGCAGCATGTTGATATTCAGCACGGCGGCGTTCCCGCCGTTGATGCCGCTCTCGGTATTATAGGACGAAGCTTCGAGCGAGATACGCGCCACGTCTTTCAGGCGGATGATCGACCCGTCGGGGTTGGCACGCACGACGATGTCCTCGAATTCGCTGACAGACGACAGACGCCCCTGCGCCGTGATGGGGATCGTCACGTCGATGCCGTTCATGGGGGCCTGCCCCAGCACGCCGGCGGCAGACTCGCGGTTCTGGTCTTTGAGCGCCGTCTGCAAATCCTTGACCGTCAGCCCCAGGTCGGCCAGCTTGTCGGGCATGACCCATATCTGCATGGCGTAATAACGGCTGCCGACGTTCGAAACGCTGCCCACTCCGGGAACACGGCGCAACATGTCCAGCACGTTGAGCGTCGCATAGTTCGAAAGGTAGATTTCATCGAACTTGGGGTCGGACGAAAGCAGGGTTATGGTCATCAGTTTGCTGGCCGCCTGCTTCTCGACCGAGATGCCGTTCTGCACCACTTCGGCAGGAAGGCGCGCCTCGGCCTTCTTCAGCCGGTTCTGGATATCCACGGCCGCCAGGTCGGGATCCGTCGAAATGTCGAAGGTCACCGTGGCGGAGAAACCGCCCGAGTTGGAGCTCGACGACTCCATGTAGATCATGCCGGGGGTACCGTTCAACTCCTGCTCAATGGGCGTAGCCACGGCCTGCGTCACGGTCTGCGCATCGGCACCGGGGTACGACGCCGAGATACGCACCACGGGAGGTACGATCTGGGGGTACTGGTCGACGGGCAGCAGTGCCAGGCCGATGAAACCCACGATCACGATGATGATGGACAGCACCGTCGAAAAGACGGGCCTGTCGATAAAGAAGTCCGCTTTCATAGGCTACTGTTGTTTTTCGGCCTCCTCATCGCGGCGCGGAGCGACCGGTTCGACTTTCATGCCGTGCTGGAGTTTATGGTAGCCCTCGACGACGATATCCTCGCCCCGCACCAGGCCGCGTTCGACGACGATGTTGTTGCCCCATTCGGGGCCCGTCTCGACAAAACGCTTCTCGACGATGCTGTCGGGGCGCACCACGTAGATGTAGGCGCCGCCCTTCTCGATCTCGATGGCCTTCGACGGCACGACGACGGCATCCTCACGCACGTCGAGCAGCAACCGCACCTTGGTGAACTGCCCCGGCAGCAGGATGTGGTCGGGGTTGGCCATCTCGGCTCGCACGGAGAAGGTACCCGTCTGCGGATCGACCTGCGGGTCGGCGAAATCGACCAGGCCGCGGTAGGGGTATTCCGAACCGTCGGCCAGGGTCACGGTGATGTAGGGATCCCACTTGCGGGTCGAATCGCGGTGCCCGAGGTTGACGTTGCGCGCCTTGCTGCGCAGGTAGTCGAGGGCCGTCATGCTGAAATCGACACGCACGGTATCGCTCTTCACGACCGTGGCGAGCAGCGATTTGCCGCTCGGCCCCACGAGCGTACCGATGTCGGCGTTGCGTTCGGAGATATAACCCGAAATAGGCGACTGCACGGAGGTATAGCCCAGGGTCATCTGCGCCTGCGTGAGGTCGGCCTCGCCGACGGCCACGTCGGCCACGGCACTCTCGTAAGCCGCCGTGGCATTGTCGAGTTCGAGCTGGCTGGCGGCACTCTGTTCGAAGAGCGGACGGATACGGTCGAGGTCGCGCTTGGCTTTCAGCGCCTGCGCCCGGGCTTTGTTCAGCTGCGCCTTGGCCTTGTCGACGCGCGCACGGTAGACCCGGGGGTCGATCACGAAGAGGGTTTGTCCCTTCCTGATGTAGGTACCCTCGGCGAAGAGCATCTTTTCGAGGTAGCCCTCGACGCGGGCGCGGATTTCGACGAACTGCTGGGCGCGGATGCGGCCTACGTAATCGCCATAGATATTGACGTCTTCGGTCGTTACGGGTTCCACCGCCACGACGGGCAGGACGACTGCGGCGGGACGCGGCCGGAGCAGGATGACGAGCAACACCGTCACGACCACAAGGCCGGCAATGACTCCGATCCACTGGCCTCGGCTCAGTCTTATCCGGACATGGGCAACACGGGAGGCCGCTTTCTTCACACCGTTCAGGTTCAGCTCCTGCAAATTCGGTTTCAATTTGTCAAATTTCATAAAGCACTAATATCATTGGGGGCAGCAAAACGGGGTTCAAACCTTGCGCCAGAATTGCAGGCAGCCCATTAAAACATTTATTGACAGCAAAATATCTACCAAATACCAAATCAAATATATACAAAAATCTGTGGAATAATTCTACATCCGTGTGGAATTATTCCACAACACCCCGGCAAAGCGTCCGCCTGCCCGGGGTCTTGCGACGGCCGGAGCCGTAACCGGCGCATCCGAACGCATTGGAGGCAACCGCCCCGGCTTCGCGGCGCAAAGGTAACAAAACAAGTCCGGGCAGGCGAAAAACTGCACCAGGAAGGTTACAGCAAATCCGCCCGGAATATTATCCGAAGCGGGCACAGTCCCGGCGGGAAAGCCATAATCCCGGGGAAACATCCCGTCAGAAGGACACAAAAAAAAGACCCGTATGGGTCTTTTTTGCCATATCGCGGCAACGCGATTCACCGCTTACGCCCCGCCTCCCGGGATGTTTCGCATGCCTGTGCCTGCGAAGCAGACTGCGACCATGCTGAAATTCTATTCCGGAGGGCTTATTCCCGCCCCCGGATGAGGCTGCCGTCCCCGGTCACCTTGAGGATCCGGGCGTTTCCAGAGGGCTCAAATCCCCCCCCCCTCACGGTTCTCTCCATCCTCCGGGAAACGGATGTCGATCGGATGGGCGAAGACAAAACGCGCACCGGAGGTATAGGTCGGATCGACCCAGATGCGGCCGCCGAAGATCATGGCTATCTGGCGACAGATGGCAAGGCCGAGGCCCGTGCCCTTCTTCTTGTTGCCGTCGAGTTTCTCGAAACGGTTGAAGACCATCTCCTGTTTGTCGAGCGGGATGCCGGGGCCCGTATCTGTCACCGAGAAGAGCACTTCCCCGTGTGCCTCGTCGACCTCCACGCCGAGCGTGATACTCCCCTGGGAAGTGAACTTGCCGGCGTTGGTGAGCAGGTTGATCAGGATCTGCGACAAGCGGTGGACATCGGTTACGAGCATATAGGAACCCACGGCACATTCGAGACGCCCCTCGACACCTTCCTGCCGCGTATGGGCGGTCGTCATGAGCACATGCTGGCAGACCTGCACGATCTCCTCGGACGAGTAGTTGAATTTGATCTTGCCGCATTCGAGCGACGAAATGTCGAGGATGTCGTTCAGCAGCGTGAGCAGCATCTCGGAATTGTTGACCACGATGGCGCAGTACTCGGCACGCTCCTCCTGCGAAAGTTCCTCGCCCTGCATCAGCGACGAGAAGCCCACGATGGCGTTGAGCGGCGTGCGGATCTCATGGCTCATATTGGCCAGGAACGCCGATTTGAGCATGTCGGACTCTTCGGCCTTCTCGCGGGCGACCACCAGCTGTCCCTCGCGCTCTTCGAGCGTGCGCTTGAGGCGCCGCGTGCGCAGGAAAAGCGCCGCGACGAAGACCAGCAGCAGCACCAGCAGTACGATACCCGCCACGAGCAACTCGATGTAATGGGAATATTTCGAGAGTTTGGCCGCTACGGTATCCTCGACCACACTCCCCTTGGGAAGGGCGTATTCGGCAATCTTCAACTCCTTGAGCTTGCGCGAATCGAAGAGGTACTGGCCGTCCGTAAGGTGGAAATGCGTCCCGTCTATCCTGCCCGATGTGTAGTACTCCTTGATCTGCGAAGCGATGACCGAGGCTGCATTCTCGTATTTGGGGACATAGCCACCCACGGCCACGTCGCCGATGCCGATCTGGGATATCGAGAAGACCGGGATGCGCGGATTGAACTGCACCAGATCATTGAGCGAACGCTGCATGAGGTACTCCCCGTCGCGGCCCACACGCCAGGTTCCGAGTATCGCCGCGGAACGGTGCGACAGCGACGCATAGGTATCATGCATCGCCTCGTCCCCTTCGCGGCTGTCCACCAGCACAAGGTTCATATCGGGATAGTTCTTCATCTCCTCGCGCACGAGTGCCTGGAGCGAAATACCCCCGTAGGTGTTATCCGAGATGAAGGCGACGTTCTCGGCCTCGGGGAAAAGCGAACGGATCAGCTCGATATTGCGGCGGACGTCGTACTTGTTGAGCATACCGCCCACATTGTTCAGGCTGTCCGTCATGTTCATGTAATTGATCGAAGGGGGCAGCCACATGCCGAGACTGTCCTCCGGCGGCGGGAGCACGATGCCATTGGAGCTGACATAGCAGCAGAAGCACATCACATCCTTGGGGATATGCCCCAGCGAGACGAACGACGCCCAGGCCTCTTGCCCCAGCAGGACGATGGCGCGAAGCCCCTTGTTCTCATACCGGGAAATCATGTTCTCGGTCTGCGACATCCAGATAGGTGCGTCGTTGATGCTCTTGCATTCGAGCGTTTCGACATAGATATCACACGGTACGCCCGAGGCCAGGATGTTGCGTTCGAACTCGGCGATGAAGCCCGACATGCGGCGCGTATCGGGATTATACGAAGAAATTATCAGGATGCTCTCCCTCTCCTGCGGCTCCTGCGCCCGGAGCAATACCGGCAGCAGGGCGCAACAGAAAAGAAGCATCCGAAATTTTATCACGGGGTTTCTGGTCATAGTTTTCCTTGTCTATCGCGAAAGCAGCGCCGTAATCCGCGTACGGAGTTCATCCGCCCGCAGAGGTTTGGCAAGACATTCGTTGAAGCCGGCCTGGAACATGCGTTGGCGGTCGGTCTCGAACGCATAGGCCGTAAGTGCGATGACGGGGACATCGGGCGCAATCTCCCGCACGCCCCGAAGCGCCTCATAGCCGTCCATGACGGGCATGTTGATGTCCATCAGCACCAGGTCGGGGCGGCTGTCGGAAAACAGGGCGACGGCCTCTTTTCCGTTCCATGCGTGTAACAGGTCGTAATCACGGCGCAGCAACACCTCGACAAGCTTATAATTACTCGGATTATCCTCGGCAACCAGCAAGCGGGGACGGTTGCCGACCGGATTTACACTATTGTCACACTCCATCGCTTCATCGGTTTAACAAAATCGCCCGACAGCGGCAAAGACCGGACAATTGCACAAAAATACCATTTTTTTGATTAATAATAAAATATTTCCCTTTAAAAATTAACAGCACCCCGAAAACAGGACGGGAAATCCGGGCGTTTTTGACATATAAATTACCTTAAAAGTTTATAATGCCAATTTTTTTACCGATATTTGCACGGGGTATCCGGATCAGGAGCGGGAAACGACACGGTTTGCAACGCCCGCTCCGGAATTCCAGGTAAATAATAAACAACCGCCCGGAACCGGACAACGAGCATGCGACGCTTCCCGTTCCGGAAAAACCCGATGACAACGAACCGCCGAACATGAACCGCAAGAAAGTACTGATCGTAGACGACAAGGAGCAAATCGCAAAAATCCTTTTCGCATACCTCCACCAGGATTACGAATGTTTTTACATGCAGAACCCGCCGCAGGCCATCGAGTGGCTCTCGCGGGGGAACATGCCCGACCTGATTATTTCGGACATCCGCATGCCCGAAATGCGCGGCGACGAATTCCTGGCATACCTCAAGCTCAACGAACTCTTCAAGCAGATCCCGGTCGTGATGCTTTCGAGCGAGGACAGCACCTCGGAACGCATCCGCCTGCTGGAAGAGGGTGCGGAAGACTATATCGTCAAACCGTTCAACCCGCAGGAACTCAAAATAAGGATTAAAAAGATTTTGGATTGAAGTACCCCGTCATCTACATCAAAGGCAGAGGCAACCACACGGCCCGTTTCACGGAGCTGACCGAGGGACAGATGCGTATCGCAGGGGATATCGGCGCAGCCATGGGTAAGCTCATGCCGCTCAAGGACGACCACGCCTTCATCCTCTACGAACAGCAGGGCGAGGAGGACATCCGCAGCATCCGCTTCCTGCGTTCCTGGTTCCCGGGCGCCGGCATCGTCCTCATCACCTCGGGGCAGCTGACCGGGGAGGAGCGGCGTGCGTATCTCGGAGCCGGCGTGAACAGCGCCGTGCCGGGCGACATATCGCGTGCAGATTTTCTCCGCACACTGCAATTCATGACCGACTATACGTTCGTCCGCAAACCCGTCGCAGGCGCCGGGAACGAAGTACGGTTGTTCCGCATGCCGCTCTGGAAACGGGCGTTCGACATCGCAGCATCGCTCTCGGCGATCCTCCTGCTCTCGCCCCTGCTCATAGCCGTGGCCGTGGCCGTCAGACTCGACAGCCCGGGGCCGGTCATCTACAAGTCGAAACGCGTGGGAAGCAACTACCGGATCTTCGATTTCCTGAAGTTCCGCTCGATGCGCTCCGACGCCGACCGGCGGCTCAAGGAGCTGGAAGATCTGAACCAGTATGCCTCGGCACCCGCCGCGGAAGACGACGCGAAGATGGTGCTCGACGACGAAGAGATCCGCAAACTGCTGGCGGACACCGAAAACGGCATGCTCTATGCAGACGATTTCGTGATCCCCGAGGAGGCTCATCAGCACCAGCTGGAAACCGAACAGGAAAACGCGTTCGTGAAGATCGAGAACGACCCCCGCATCACGCGCCTGGGGCGTTTCCTGCGTAAATACAGCATCGACGAACTCCCGCAGCTCTTCAACATCCTGCGGGGCGACATGTCGGTCGTGGGCAACCGCCCGTTACCCCTCTACGAGGCCGAACGCCTCACGAGCGACGAATATATCGAACGGTTCATGTGCCCCTCGGGCCTCACGGGACTGTGGCAGGTCGAAAAACGCGGGCAGGCGGGGAAACTCTCGCCCGAACAGCGCAAGCAGCTCGACATCGAATACGCCCGCAGGATGTCGCCGTGGTTCGACCTGAAAATAATCCTGCGCACGTTCACCGCATTCATACAGAAAGAAAATGTTTAAAACCCAGCAACATATGAAAAGGGCCGTCTTCACACTCTGGCTGCTGCTGGCTGCTGTCGCCGCAACGGCGCAAAGCGAGCCTACGCCACCCGAATTCGAATACAGCGACCTGCAACGGCTTACTCCGGAAGATTACATCGACATGCAGCTGCCCCCGCTCCACGTACTGATGGAGAATGCGCGCCATGCACCGCAGGTCGGCTATTACGAGTCGAACCGCGAGATCGAGGAGCGCGAACTGAAAACCGTGCGCCGCAACTGGATGCGCAATTTCAAGCTCAACGCCAACTACAACTACGGATCGTCGGACATCTACAACCAGAATTATCAGGACAGCAACATCCCGATATGGACGACGACCACGACCGGGCGCGAGCAAAGCTGGTGGAACGTCGGAGCTTCGTTCTCGATCCCGCTCGACGAGATTTTCAACCGCCGCAACAAGATCAAGCAGCAGAAGAAGCGTATCGAGAATACCCAGTACGACCTCGACCGCTGGTACGACGAGTTGCGCATGAAGATCATCGACGCCTACACCACGGCCGTCGAGCAGCTCTCGATCCTGCGGAGCGCCGCCGAAGCCAAGATCACGTCCGAGGCACAATACCGCATGACCGAAGTGGACTTCGTCAAAGGCAAGCTCGACGCGCAGACGCTGAGCCGCCAGAAGAGCCTCGAAAATTCGGCGACCCGCGAATACGAGCAGGTGCGGCGCAACCTCAACGACGCCCTGCTGCGGCTCGAGATACTCACGCACACGCCGATCATCAACAAACCCATATCAATGCCCGGGACATCGAAAGAAGCGACTAAAACCGAATAGCCTATGAACTACATCGCATATACCGCGCGGTTTCTCTACCGCATCAAGTGGTGGCTGATACTCTGTCCGCTGCTGGTCGCGCTGCTCGTCTACATAAAGATGGGTACCAAACCGCGCAACTACAAGTCCACGACGACGATCTACACGGGCATCGTCTCGGGATACGACATCACGACCACCGAAGGCTCGCGCCAGGACTGGAACGTCATCAACAATGCGATGGACAACCTGATCAACATCATCCTGTCGCAGTCCACGCTCAAGAACGTTTCGCTACGCCTCTACGCACAGGGGCTTACGCACCTCGACCCGGACAACGACAACCAGTACCTCTCGGCACGCACCTCGCGGTACCTGCTGAGCAAAACCCCGCCCGACGTCATGGAGCTCGTCGACCACACTTCGGAAAAGAACACTTACGAGAACCTGCGCAAATACGAAGAGATAGACCATAACAACCACGTCTACGGCATGTTCCACTGGAGCCCTCCGTATTACAGCTACCAGGCGCTGAGCCAGATCAAGGTCAAGAGGCTGGCCAACAGCGACATGCTGGAAATCAGCTACGAGAACGACGACCCGGCCATCGTCTACAACACGCTGATTATCCTCAACGACGAGTTCGTCAAGCAGTACCGCGACCTGCGGTTCGGCGAGACGAACAACGTCATCGCCTATTTCGAATCCGAGCTGGAGCGGGTGGGAAACAACCTGCGCAACCTGGAGGATTCGCTGCGCGACTACAACGTCCAGCACCGTGTCATCAACTACGACGAGCAGACCAAGCACATCGCCGCCCTCTCGCGCGACTACGAATTGCGCTACGAGGAGATCCTGCTGAACTTCGAGAGCGCCGAGAAACTGCGCGCCTCGATCGAAGGGCAGCTCGAAGGGTTGCAGGAGACTTTCCGCAACAACGCCGAGTTCATCGAGAAACTCCATAAGATCGGGAGCATCTATTCGCGCCTGTCGGCCGCCGAGGCCTTCCAGCCCGAAACCGACGGCACGGAAGGTATTTCCGACCGGACGGCCATGCCCGCCAGCCGCAACGACACGGGGCAGTTACGCAGGAAACTGAGCGAGGAGACCCGCAGCCTGCAGGAGCTCACCACGAACATCGCCAACCAACAATATACGAAGGAGGGACTTTCGGCCAATACGATCGTGACGGAGTGGCTCGCCGCCGTACTGCTGGCCGAGAAATCCCGCGCCGAACTGGCGGTGATGAAGCTCCGCAAACAGGAACTCGACCAGAAATATACGCAGTTCTCGCCCGTGGGCTCGACCCTCAAACGCAAGGGGCGCGAAATCAACTTCTCGGAACAGTCCTACCTCTCGATCCTCACGGCGCTCAACACGGCCCGCCTGCGCCAGAAGAACCTGCAGATGACTTCGGCGACGCTGAAGATCATCAACGCCCCGGTGCTTCCCCTGGAGGCGGAACCGAGCAAACGCAAGATGATGGTCGCCGCGGCAGGCCTCGCCACGCTCCTGTTCGTACTGGGATTCTTCATCCTGCTCGAACTGCTCGACCGCACGCTGCGTGACAAAGTCCGCGCCGAGCGCATCACCAAGGGGCGGGTCATCGGGGCCTTTCCCGGCAAAGCCTATTTCGGACAGCGGAGGTTCACCAAGCAATACCGTGAGATCGCATCCCGCTACATCGGCAATGCGGCGGTCAACTATTTCGACCCGGCCAAACAGCCCAACGTGCTCAATATCCTGAGTACCGAACGCGGGGACGGCAAGAGCCTGATCGCCGAACACCTGGCGGCATTCTTCCGCGAAGCGGACATGAAAGTCCGCATCGTTTCGTGGAACAAGGATTTCGACATCGAACGCAAGGAGTACCTGCTGGCCGAGAAACTCGGGGATTTCGTGCGCGACATCCCGGGCGAAGTTCCCCTCGCCGAGGCCGACGTGGTGCTGGTAGAATACCCGCCCTTCGCCACGAGCTCCGTACCGAAGGAGTTGCTGCGCCATGCGGCGCTGAGCATCGTCATCGCCCCGGCGAACCGCACGTGGAAAGATACCGACCAACTGCTTTTCGAAAAGGCAGAAAAACTCTCGGGGCGCACCCCCGTCGTACTCTGCCTCAACTGCGCGGGCCGCGACGTGGTGCAAACCTTCACGGGCCTGATGCCTCCGTACAGCCGCCTCCGCAGGTTGGGGTATCAGATCAGCCAGTTCGGGTTCACGGCCGTCAAATAAACAGCGACACGTCATGGAACGCTACGGCAGCATAACCACCCCGGTCAGCGTGCCCCGGCTCATCGTCGGGGCAATGCTGGCCGCCGGTGTGGCCGTGCTCATCCTGGCGTTCACCCAATACGGGTTGCTTGCCGGACTGGCCGTCTCGGTGATCCCGGCGGCACTGTGCATCCTGTGGGTCACACTGCGCAACCCCGCCATTTCAATGCTCGGGCTGTTCGTGGCCAACTATTTCATCATGGCGCTCACGCGTTACGCCCACGACCTGCCGTTCGGGATGATCCTCGACGCACTGATCTTCTACAACATCCTGATTATAACGCTGCAAGCCCTGATGCGCCCCATCGAATGGAAGCGCGCCAGTTCGGGGCTGACCGTCGTGGCAGCGATCTGGATGGCCTACTGCATCCTCGAAATAGTGAACCCGGAGTCGGTCTCGGTCGCGGGATGGTTCTCGTCGGTGCGGTCGATCTCCTTCTATTTCTTCTTCATCGTCGTGCTCACACAGCTCACGATGACCGAGTACAAATACCTGAAATACATGCTCGCCGTTTGGTCGGTGCTGACACTGATCGCCGTCGGGAAAGCCTGCATGCAGAAATTCTTCGGCTTTAACGCCGCGGAGAACTACTGGCTGTTCGTGCTGGGCGGCCGTTCGACACACATCATCCACAGCGGCGTGCGTTACTTCTCGTTCTTCAGCGACGCGGCCAATTTCGGCGGCTCGATGGGGCTGTCGATGGTCGTATTCTCGATTTCGGCGCTCTACTACCGCAACTCGTGGATGAAGCTCTACCTGCTGCTCGTGGCGGCCGCGGCATGCTACGGCATGCTGATCTCGGGAACCCGCAGCGCACTGGCCGTACCGTTCGTGGGCTACTCGGCCTTCATCATGATGTCGCGCAACATCAAGATGATCGGTGCGGGCGTTTTCCTGATCATCGCAGCCTTCATCTTCCTGAAATTCACCACCATCGGGCAGGGAAACAGCATTATCCGGCGTGCCCGCAGCGCCTTCAACACAAACGACCCCTCGTTCCAGGTGCGCCTGGCAAACCAGGCCAAACTACGCGAACTGATGGCTGACAAGCCTTTCGGCGCCGGACTGGGACACGGCGGCGGCAAGGCCAAGACCTTCGCCCCGAATGCGGCATTGTCGCAGATTCCGACCGACTCGTGGTTCGTGATGGTCTGGGTCGAAACGGGTGTCGTCGGCATCCTGCTGCACATCGGCATCCTGCTCTACATCCTGGCGCGGGGCGCCTACCTGGTGGTCTTCAAACTGAGGAACACCCAGCTGAGGGGATTCACGGCGGCGCTTACGGCGGGAATCTCGGGCATCGTGGTCATGGCCTATGCCAACGAGATCCTAGGGCAGATCCCCACGGGCGCCATCCTCTACATGAGCATGGGTTTCATCTTTCTGGCACCGCGTTTCGACCGCGAACTGGCGCGCAAGGAGATACTCGACAGGGCGATGTCCGCGCAACCGCCCCGCGCAAGGGAAAATTACGAATAGCATGAAACCGCTGATTTCGGTCATATCGGTCAATTACAATGGCTACGGGCTTACCTGCGCCATGGTCGAATCGCTGCAACGGCACGTCACCACGCCGCTGGAGATCATCGTGGTGGACAACGGTTCCGCCCGCGACGAGGCGGCCATGCTGCGCGAATGCTACCCGGAGATCAAGGCACTGCGCAGCGACCGCAACCTGGGGTTCGCCGGAGGCAACAACCTGGGGTTCGCAGCCGCGACAGGCGATTACCTGCTGCTGCTCAACAACGACACCGAGGTCGAAGACGATACGCTGCATTACCTCTGCGAAACCCTGGCGGGCAACCCCGCGATCGGTGCCGTATGCCCGAAGATCCGGTTTTTCGCACCCCCGCGGCATATCCAGTTCGCCGGGTATACGCCTCTGACGCACGTTACGCTGCGCAATGCGCTCATCGGCTTCGGGATGCCCGATGACGGGTCGTTCGACACGCCGCGCGACACGCCCTACGCCCATGGCGCGGCGATGATGGTACGGCGCGAAGTACCCCGAAAAGCCGGGCCGATGCCCGACATCTATTTCCTCTACTACGAAGAACTCGACTGGTCGGTGCGTATCCGTGAACAAGGCTGGAAAATAGCCTACGACCCCCGTTGCACGGTATTCCACAAGGAGAGCGCGACGACCGGACAGCAAAGTCCCCTGAGGAGTTACTACCTGACCCGCAACCGGTTGCTGTTCGCATGGCGGAACCTGCACGGCACCGCCCGGATGCTTTCCGTCGCCTACCAGCTCCTCATCGCCGTGCCCAAAAGCATCGCCGCGGCGCTGGCACACGGGCGCCGCGACCTGGCAAAGGCCATACGGCACGGTGCCGGAGGCTTCTTCACCCTGAAAAACAAAACGGTATGATGTTGCTGCTCGACATCCTCGACTGGATATTCGTCTTCGTGCTGGGACTCCCGGTGCTCTACCTCTTCGTCTTTGCGGCCGCCTCGACTCGCTCACGCAAGGACACCTATCCCCCGGCACGGCGGCAACGCAGGTTCGTGACGCTGATCCCGGCCTACAAAAGCGACGCGGTGATCGTCCATACGGCACAGGCCGCGCTGCAACAGGACTATCCGCAGGAACTGCACGAGGTGGTCGTCATCGCCGACCGGCTGCAACCGGCCACGCTCGCCGAGTTGCGCCGGATGCCGATCCGCGTGCTGGAAGCCTCCTTCGAGAACAGCTCCAAGGCCAGGGCGCTCAACTTTGCCGTAGGGGAAATCGGCCCGGACGGCGCGGAGGCCGTGGCGATACTCGACGCCGACAACCTGGCGGGCAGGGAGTTCATCGCCCGCATGAACGACGCCCTCGACAGCGGCATCCAGGCCGTGCAGGCACACCGCACGGCCAAGAACCGCGACACGGACACCGCCGTACTCGACGCAGCGAGCGAGGAGGTCAACAACTCGATCTTCCGCCGCGGGCATGTGGCGCTGGGATTCTCTTCAGCGCTGATCGGCTCGGGCATGGCCTTCGATTACAAATGGTTCCGCGAAAATATCGCCTGCTGCACCACTTCGGGCGAGGACAAGGAGCTCGAAGCGCTGCTGCTGAGGCAGGGCATCTACATCGACTACCTGGACGACGTGCGCGTGCTGGACGAAAAGGTACAGGGCGAAGGTGCCTACTACAACCAGCGGCGGCGCTGGATAGCGGCGCAGTTCTACGCCCTTTCATCGGCCGTAAGGCAGCTTCCGGGAGCAATCCTCTCGGGGAATACGGATTACTGCGACAAGCTGCTGCAATGGTGCCTGCCGCCGCGCATCCTGCTGTTGGGGCTGGTGCCCCTGTGGGCCGTCGTTATGACGGTATGCGCACCCATGGGTTCGATAAAATGGTGGGTGGCCGTCCTGCTGCTGCTCCTGGCCATGGCGATGGCGCTGCCCGACGAGCAGGCCGACGACCGCCTGGGGCACGCCCTCCGGCGGATGCCCGTCCTGTTCCTGCTGACGCTGGCTAACCTCTTCCGGTTGCGGGGCACCAAAGACAAATTCATCCACACCGAACATACCGGGGCCGGAAGCGAAGCCCCCGGAAACAATACCGGAAACCGACCATGAAAATCGCGATCGAGGCGCAGCGCATCTTCCGCCCCAACAAACACGGCATGGACTTCGTGGCGCTCGAAACCATCCGCTGCCTGCAACGGCTCGACACGAAGAACGAATACTTCATCTTCACGGGCGAAGGCGAAGACCGCTGCCTGAAGGAGAGTCCCAACATGCACATCACAACGCTCCGCTGCCCGAGCTACCCGCTGTGGGAACAGTGGGCGCTGCCGCGCGCCGTGGCCCGTGTGAAGCCCGACCTGCTGCACTGCACGAGCAACACGGCACCCGTATGGGGAAAGGCCCCGCTGGTCTTGACGCTCCACGACATCATCTTCCTCGAGGAACAGGCCGCGCGCAACAAATCGCTCTACCAGTCGCTGGGGCGCATCTACCGCCGCCTGGTAGTGCCGCGCATCCTGCCCAGATGCCGGATGGTCGTCACCGTCTCGCAATTCGAGTGCGACCGCATCCGCACCGCACTGAACTTCGACCCCGAACGCATCATGGCTATTCACAACGGCTACAACGACCGGTTCCGCCCGATGGAAGGCACGGCGGAAACCGTCCGCAAATACCTGCAAGACCCCGAATTCCTCTTTTTTCTGGGCAATACCGACCCCAAAAAGAACACGCCCGGCACGCTGAAGGCTTATGCCGAATACGTACGGCGCTCCGAAAAGCCGCTGCCGCTGCTGGTCGCAGACCTCGGGGAACAACCCGCAGAGGCGATCCTGCGCGAGATCGGCGAACCCCGGCTGCGCGGAATGCTCCGCCTGGCGGGATATATCCCCAACAGCGACCTGCCGGCCATCTACAACGGGGCTTCGGCATTCCTCTACACCTCGCTGCGCGAGAGTTTCGGCATTCCCCAGCTCGAAGCGATGGCCTGCGGCACGCCCGTGGTGACATCCGCGGCCTCGGCGATCCCCGAGGTGGCGGGCCAAGGCGCTATCCTCGTCGACCCTACCGACCCGACGGCGATCGCCGATGCCCTGCTGCGGCTCGAAACCGATGCGGAGTTCCGCGCAGGACAGGTCGCCTACGGCCTCGAACGGGTAAAACAATTCTCGTGGGAAAAGACCGCCCAGCACTTGCTGGCACTTTACGAATCGCTCGGGAAGACAAACTGAATACCGTACTGCCGAAATTTCGTGCTCCGGATTCAAAACCCCGGACAGCCGCATTGCAAAAGTTCGTTATATAACACTGTAATTGACTTATGATTGAAAAAATCAGAAATAACCCCCGGCTCAAACAATTCGTCATCGGGCTGATTTCGCCGCACAAACACCCCCGGCCCCGCCTTTGGGTACGCTGGTTCGTGAACCCTTTTGTTCACAAAAAAGGCCGCGGTGCGCTTATCCGCCGCCACGCGCGGCTCGACGTTTTCCCCTGGCGGCGCTTCGAAGTGGGACGCGACGCCCTGATCGAGGATTATGCGGTCGTCAATAACGGTGCGGGAGACGTGGTGATCGGCGACCAGGCGCGCATCGGCATCGGATCGGTGGTCATCGGCCCCGTACGCCTGGGCGACCGGGCCGGACTGGGACAGCATGTCTTCATCTCGGGGTTCAACCACGGTTATGCCGACGGGACACGAGACTCGAATGCACAGGAACTCGTGCGCAAAGAGGTGACGATCGGACGTGAATCGCATATCGGCGCCAATTCGGTGGTCGTGGCGGGCGTCACGATCGGCGAACGCTGCCAGATCGGCGCCGGGAGCGTCGTCACCAAGGACATCCCCTCGTACAGCGTCGCCGTAGGCAACCCGGCGCGCGTAATCAAGCGTTATGACGCCGCACGCGCAAAATGGATACGTGTCGATGAATAACCCGAAAGTCAGCGTCATCATCCCCGTATACAATACGGAGGCCTATGTCGAACAGACCCTGCGTTCGATCATGGGACAGACCCTGCGCGACATCGAACTGATCGTCATCAACGACGGTTCGACGGACGGCAGCCTGTCCGCACTCGAACGCATAGCCACCGGAGACGACCGCATCCGGCTCTACACCCAGCCCAACAAAGGGCTTTCGCAGACCCGCAACGCAGGGATCGACCGTGCCCGGGGCGAATTCATCTACTTCATGGACAGCGACGACCTGCTGGAGCCCGACGCCCTCGAACGCTGCTACGAACGCTGCCAGTCAGACCGGCTCGATTTCGTATTCTTCGACGCCGAAAGCTTCGGCGCGGCAGCCTCCGACGCCGCATGGTTCGACTACCGGCGTGCAAAATATTTCGGAACGGAGGTCTGCGACGGCACCGACCTGCTGCGCAGGATGCTCGCACTACACTGCTACCGGGCTTCGGCCTGCCTGAGTTTCATCCGCACTGCCTACCTGCGCGGGCTGGGACTGCGCTTCTACCCGGGGATACTCCACGAAGACGAACTCTTCACCCCGCAGCTCTATCTCGGGGCGACGCGCGCCGGCGGGATCGAGCGTTCGTTCTTCAAGCGGCGCATACACGGGGATTCGATCATGGGACGCGGGTTCTCGCGCCGCAACCTCGAAGGCTATACCACCGTACTGCGCGAACTGAACCGTTTTGCCGCGACGCGCGACGCCGGCCAGCGGCAACTCATACGCACGCTCACGAGGCAGATACTGCGCCCCGTGATGCGCAACGCCTGGGCGCTCCCGGCCGGGACACGCTGGAAACTGGTCTGGGATGCCCTGCGCCACTACCCGGGCAGCATCGACGGCCGCGCCCTGGCAACACTGCTGTTCAAGAAACCGTTAAAGAAAGGGAACGGGAAATGAGTGTCAGGCGGGAATTGGCTTCGGGTGTATTCTATACCTCGATCGCGAAATACGCGGGCATCGTCGTAACGCTCGTGGTGACGGGTATCCTTTCGCGCCTGTTCACCCCCGAGGAGTTCGGCGTGGTGAACATCGCCACGGTAGTGATCGCCTTCTTCGCCATCTTCAGCGACCTGGGCATCGGCCCGGCCGTCATCCAGCACAAAAACCTCGACAGGCACGACCTGGGCGGGATATTTTCGCTCTCGGTATGGTCGGGGGCAGTCATGGCGCTGCTGTTTTTCGCAGCAGCCGGCTGGATAGCCTCTCTCTACGGCGATTCGCAGGTGCTGCGCAACGTCCTGCGCATCCTCGCGCTGAACCTCTTTTTCGCCGCGGCCAACATCGTCCCCAATGCACTTATCCTGAAGGAGAAACGCTTCCGGTTCGCCGCCATGCGGTCGCTCACGGTGCAAATCGCAGGGGGCACGGCCGCCATCGCCGCGGCCTATGCCGGGGCAGGCATCTACGCACTGACGATCAACCCGGTGTTTTCGAGCCTGATGCTCCTGGCGATAAACTACCGCCAGAACCCGCTGCCGCTGCGCCTGCGCCCGGGACGCAAGGCGCTGGGCAAAGTATTCTCGTTCTCGGCCTACCAGTTCTCGTTCCAGTTGATAAACTATTTCAGCCGCAACCTCGACAAGCTGCTCATGGGACGTTACATGAGCCTCTCGCAACTGGGTTATTACGACAAGTCGTACCGGCTGATGATGCTCCCGCTGCAAAACATCGCCTATGTCATTTCGCCCGTCATGCACCCCATTTTTTCGGAGATGCAGCACGACCTGAAGCAGTTGGGCGCCTCCTACCTGAAAGTCGTCCGGCTGCTGGCGTTCATAGGGCTGCCGCTCTCGGCCGTGCTCTTCTTCACGGCGCAGGAGCTGGTGCTCATCATCTTCGGCGACCAGTGGGAGCCGTCCGTCCCGGTGTTCCGGATACTGGCGCTCTCGGTCGGCATCCAGATCGTGATGTCCACTTCGGGGTCGATCTTCCAGGCCGCCAACGCCACGCGGATGCTCTTCTTCTGCGGCGTATTCTCGGCGGCGCTCAACGTCGCGGCGATCTGCACCGGCATCTTCGCATTCGGCACGACCGAAGCCGTGGCCTGGTGCATCTGCGCCTCGTTCGCCGTCAACTTCGTGCAGTGTTACCACGCGTTGTTCTGCCTCACGCTGCGCACGGGATGGCGCCGGTTCTGGCGGAATTTCCTTTCGCCGCTGCTGCTCACGGCACTCGTCGGCCTGCCCCTGGCAGCAGTCGGATGGCTTCTCCCGCCGATGCCGCTCGTGGCGTCGCTCACCCTCAAGGGGACGGCGGCACTCGGCGTATGGCTCCTTTATGTGCACCTGAGCGGCGAATACGACCTGAAAGGGCTCTCAGGACGGCTCCTGGCCCGCAAAAAACGATAACAACATGAAAGGATTATTTGTCGTCTTCCACGGGTTTTCGGCCCACAGCGGCATCAGCAAGAAGATTTTTGCCCAATGCGACGCACTGCGGCGCAACGGCGCCGATATCGAGTTGTGCCACATCGAGATAGCGCCCGACGGCACGCAGCGCCGGATGGTCGGCGGGCAGGCGATCCGCACCTTCGGCAAGGGATTGCGGGCCAAGCTCGAAAAAAGGGTCTCGCTGAGCGACATCACGCGCTACATCCGCCACGAAGGGGTGGAGTTCCTCTACATCCGCCACGACCACAACGCCAGTCCGGTGCTGATCGGCTGGCTGCGCAAGGTCAAAAAACTCGGCGTGCGGATCGCGCTCGAAATCCCGACCTACCCTTACGACGCCGAATTCGCGCAGTCGCCCGCGGTGCGGAAACTCAAACTGCGCATCGACCGCATGTTCCGCTGCCGCATGGCCCGTTACGTCGACCGCATCGTCACTTTCTCCGATGATACGGAGATATTCGGCCGCCCGACGATCCGCATCTCCAACGGCATCGACTTCGGGAGTATCCCGCTCAAAACCCGGGGACACGGGGATCACCACAACATCCGGCTGCTGGCCGTGGCGAACATCCATTTCTGGCACGGCCTCGACCGCGTGATCGAAGGGCTCAGGGAGTATTACGCCGCCCCGCACCAGTGCATCGTCCGCCTGCGCATCGCAGGCGACGGCGTGGAAACGCTCATCGCGGAATACCGCCGCAGGATCGACGCATACTCCCTGACGGAGTATGCCGAAGTCATCGGCCCCCGTTCGGGCGCTGCGCTCGACGCCGAATTCGAGTGGTGCGACATGGGCATCGCCAGTCTCGGACGCCACCGCAACGGCATCACCGGTATCAAGACGCTCAAAAACCGCGAGTACGCCGCACGCGGCATCCCGTTCGTATACTCGGAACGGGACAGCGACTTCGACGGCATGGGCTACGTAATGAAAGCCCCGGCCGACGACACGCCCCTCGACATCGCGGCGCTCGTGCGTTTCTACGACGGGCTGCACCTCACGCCCGCACAGATCCGCGGCACGGTCGAGGGACGCCTCTCGTGGGACAACCAGATGAAACAGGTATTAACCGAACTTTTCGAAGCATGACGACCGTAGCGACACTCTTCTGGGCGGGGGTATTCCTCGTCTTCTACACCTACCTCGGATACGGCATCCTGCTGTGGCTGCTGGTGAAGATCCGCGAAGCCATGCACCCGGCACGGCGGTACGCCTTTCCTGCCGACCCGCCCGAGGTGACGCTGCTCATCGCCGCCTACAACGAACAGGAGGTCGTGGCGGAAAAGATGGCCAACTGCCGGGCATTGGATTATCCGGCCGGAAAGCTCCGCGTGACGTGGATCACCGACGGCTCGACCGACCGCACCGTCGAACTGCTCGCCGCCTACCCCGAGGTGACGGTGCTGCACGACCCGCGCCGGGGCGGCAAGACCGCGGCGCTGAACCGGGCGCTGGGAATCATCCGCACGCCGCTCATCGTTTTCACCGATGCCAATACGATGCTCAACCCCGAAGCCGTGACGGAAATCGTCCGCTGTTTCGAAGACCCCGCAGTGGGGTGCGTGGCCGGCGAAAAGCGCGTCGCCGGGACAGGGGATACGGGCGCCGCCGCGACAGAAGGCATCTACTGGAAATACGAATCGAAACTCAAGGAGCTGGACGACCGTCTCTACTCGGCGGTAGGGGCTGCGGGGGAGTTGTTCGCCGTGCGGCGCGAACTGTGGCAGACGCTGAGAGAAGATACGCTGCTCGACGATTTCGTCTGCTCGATGCTGATCGCGGCGCAGGGATACAGGATCGCTTACTGCAAGGGCGCCTATGCGCTGGAGACCCCTTCGGCCGACATGGGCGAAGAGGGCAAACGCAAGAAGCGCATCGCGGCGGGCGGGCTGCAATCGGTATGGCGGCTGCGCAAGCTGCTCAATCCGTTCCGTTACGGAGTGCTGTGGTTCCAGTACGTATCGCACCGCGTGCTGCGCTGGACGCTGACCCCCGTGGTACTCGCAGCACTCCTGCCGCTCAACGTCGCGCTGCTGTGGTCGGGCCATCGGGCGCTCTATGCCGCGGCCCTCGCCCTGCAATGCGCATTCTACCTGGCCGCCCTCGCAGGATGGGCGCTGGAGCGCAGCGGACACCGCAACAGACTGCTCTTCATCCCCTACTACTTCCTCTTCATGAACCTCAATGTTTTCCGCGGGGCGTCGTACCTGGCGACCCACCGCGGAAAGGGTGCCTGGGAGAAAGCCCGCAGGGCCTGACCGAATTTTGAACGGAACCTGAAATATTATACTATATTTGCATGTCTAAACCTCCCCTCATGAAAAACATCTCCATAAACCCCGAGGACTATACGATCCTGGCCGTCGACGACATCGCCACCAACATCATGCTGCTGAAAGCCGTGCTGAGCCGTGCCAAATACAAGATCGTCACGGCATCGGGAGGTAACGAGGCGCTCGAAAAGGCCGCAAAGGAGTCCCCCGACCTGATCCTGCTGGACATCATGATGCCCGACATGGACGGCTACGAGGTGATCAGGCACCTGAAGGCAGACCCCGCATTGCAGGACATCCCGGTGATTTTCCTCACGGCGCTGCACAACCCCGAGGACATCGTCAAGGGGTTCAAACTGGGAGCCAGCGACTACGTCTCCAAGCCGTTCAACCACGAGGAGCTGATCACCCGCGTATCGCACCACATCTATCTGGCGGCGGCACAGCGCACGATCATGCGGCAACGCGACGAGTTGCAGGCCACGGTCGACGCCCGCGACAAGATGTACTCGGTGATCGCCCACGACCTGCGGTCGCCGATCGGCACGTTGAAGATGGTTTTCAACATGCTTTCGATAAACCTTACGCAGGAGCAGATCGGCGAAGACAACATGGAGATGATCACGATGGGCAACAACATCACCGAGAGCACCTTCATGCTGCTGGACAACCTGCTCAAATGGACGAAGAGCCAGATCGGGCGCATGAACACGGTGTTCCAGGAGGTCGACATTTCGGAGGTCGTGGTTTTCGCCAGCAAGATGTCCGACCTCGTGGCACAGGTCAAGAACATCGCCGTCGAATACGACATCCCCGGCCCGATCACCGTCCCGTGCGACGTGGACATGGTGAAAACGATCATGCGCAACCTGATGTCGAACGCCATCAAGTACAGCAACGAGGGCGGACGGATCGTCATCCGCGTGCGGGAAACCCCCACCCATGCCGTGATAAGCGTGCGCGACTTCGGCACGGGCATCAGCGAGGAAGACCTGCCCAAACTGCTCAACCCCGAAATACACTACACCACCTACGGCACCAAGAACGAAGAGGGATCGGGCCTGGGCCTGCAACTCGTACAAGACCTCACACGCCGCAACGGCGGGGAGCTGGCCATCGAATCGACGCTGGGCGAAGGCTCCACGTTTACGTTCACCATCGCCAAGGTGCAGCCTAAGTCCGAGACCGTAGAAGACACGGGGGGGGGTATTGCGCGTCCCTGAGCGATAAATGGCTCCTCGACGGGCTGGCCGCTTTTTTCCGCCGCGAAAAGGCGGAAAAAACGGTATATATACCGTAAAATCCGGGCGGACACACGGATACCTCCCCGAAAAGGTCGCCATGAGCGATCTTTTTGTTATATTGCAGGATAAAAACCCGACCTCGCCATGAAGTATTGCAGTACAATCCTCGTGGGGCTTCTCTGCACGGCCGCCTGCCTGGCGCAGACCCCGCTGCCCGAAAGCCGCCGCACCTCCCCGGAAATATTCATCTATAAACCCGATGCCCGAGATCTCCGCGAACTGCATGTGAAAGGCAAGGCGCCCGACGAAGGGATGCTGCACACGTTCGTCGGCAAATATACTGCGTCGGGAAAGATCCCGCAGCTCCCCCGGGGAAATTACCTGCGGGTCTGGACGGACGGGAACAAACTCGTATACGGCGATCATGTCGTAGACAATTTCTATTACAGGCTCGTCAGGGACGAGCAGGTGATGCTGATACTCTGCGACACGCTGGGCAACATCATCGACGATGCCGTGGTAAGGCGGGGCTCGAAACGGATGAAATACGACCCCGGCACATGCACCTACAACCTCCCGCGCATCCGCGGCGAAGAGGCCACGGTCGAAGTAAACAACGACGGCGTACTGCATTACATCACCATCGGGAACGAACCGGATTACACCTACCGTCCCGGGTTCCTCAAAACGGCCTGGGGAAAGGTCAAAACAGCCTTCAAGCGGGTTTTCGCACCGGGGAAGCTGCCCGCGCGGGACAAGTACGACGGGTTCGTGGTATTCAGCAAACCCAGGTACAAACCCGGGGAAACGGTGAAATTCAAGGCGCACATCAACCGCAAAGGCAAGCCCCTCGACGGGAAGGTCGACGTGGCACTCGTTTCGTATTACTCCCCGTCGATAGACACGACCCTCGTATCGCTGGCGCCCTACCGTCCCGGCATGTACGAATGGGAGTTCAGGCTTTCGGACAGCCTCCGCCTCCGCCTCGACAAGGATTACACACTCCGCTTCCGGACGGGCGACAAGCATGCCAACGACATCACGGGCCGTTTTCGCTATGAGGAGTACGAACTGGGCAAGCTCACCTTCACGGCCAGGGCCGACAAACAGAAATACGCACGGGGCGACACGGTGAGGATTTCACTGAGCGCCGTGGATGAGAACAACATGCCGGTATACGACGGGCGGGTAAAGGTCTTGGTCAAACCCGCCAGGTACATGGGCTGCAAATTCCTCGCCCGCACGGCATTCGTCCCCGACCGGCTCTGGGAGCATACGTTCGACATGGAGGGCAAGTCCACGAAGGAAATCATCCTGTCCGACTCGATATTCGTCGACGGCGTGTCGATGTATTACAACGTCGCCTGCTCGTTCTTCGATGCGGGCAACGAACGCAGGGATGAGCGCATAAGCCTGTACCGGGACGCAAGGCGGAGGCGGATCGACTATTCGGCCGGCCAGGGGATGCTCGCCCTGCGTGAGCTATACGACGGCAAAAGCGTCGAAAGCCGTGCCCTGGTAACCGCCTACAACCCGGAATACGGGATCGTATGGCAGGATTCGGTCACATTGCCCTGCAGTGTGCCGCTGTCGTGGATCGTCAGCGAATACGAGGTGCAGAGCGCCACGGCATCGGAGGACATCGAGGTCGGAAAACTGCCGGGCGAACTGATCGGGCACCGCTTCTTCCGCCGGGACGGCACCGTCCGGCTGGTGGTGGACAACCCCGCGAAATTCCCGTTCTGGTACACGATCTGCATGGGGGACAAGACGATTGCCAAAGGGTATGCCACCGAACTCGACTTCGCGCGCAAGGACAACGGCCGCAAGGGCTATTCGATGCAGATAGCCTACCTGCAGGGCGAGAATGCCCGGACGATACGCGGCGAACTGCCCTTCACGGAGAAAAACATCTCGATGGAGGTAACGACGGCGGCGACCGTCTATCCCGGACAGAGCGCAAAGGTCGAAGTGGCGGTCAAAGACCGCAAGGGACGCCCGGTGAAAAATGCCGACGTGACGGCCTATGCGTTCACCTCGAAATTCGAAGCCCTGCCGCCGGCAGTGGCGATATACGGGAAGTCGGCGTCGGGAAAGACCATCACCCCGAAGAACTACGAGGCCGACGAAGAGTTCCTCTTCAACATCCGCACCGGGATGGACTGGCCGCTGTGGCGGCAGCGCATGGGACTGGATTCGATCGAATACTACAAATTCCTCTACCCGGAACCGTTCTACGCCTATGCCGAGGAGGCCCCCGGAAGACTCACCCAGCTATCCCCCTATGTGGTCGTCGACGGGGAGGTGCAGGGCATCCATGTTCTGTGGATCGACGAACAGCCCCACTATTTCAAACAGGCGCAGCAACTGACGCCGTACAGCTTCCCGATATGGCCGGGGCTGCACACGCTGCGGCTGCGCACCTACGACAGGGAGGTGACCGTCGAGAACGTCTATGCGGGCGAGGGGCTGAAGACCATCGTTTCGGTAGACGGCGGACAATCCGCAGTGCGACCCGGGGAGGCCCCCGGGGACAACCGTCCCGTGCGGATCTCCGTCAGGGAATACGACCGGAAAGAGAAAGGCATGCTCACGCAGTGCGAGACGGCGCTGCTGACACGGCACATGATTACGGTCGACAACACCTTCGGGAAAGCGACCCTGCTCACGGGACAGCCGGACAGGCAATCCTCCTACTCCGTTGAAACCGAACTGCCGGGCATTATCAACGCCGGCGGGGTCTGCTACTACCTCAACGGCACGCAGAAGCAGACCCGCCGGTACAGGCCGCAGGCCGAAGCGGCAATCCTGGCCGGGCCGTTCCCCTACCGGGGATTCACCACCGGGGGCATACAGGTCGGCACGCTCTATTCGGACACACTTGCGGTCAACAGTTTCGAAATCGAGGGCGGCTACCGTTACGACATTCGGAACAACTACCTGAAACAGCAGAGTTGGGAGCAGAACCCGATCCAGAGGCAGCTCGAACCTTTCACGCAGGCGGTCTGCTTCGGGCAGGACGCGCTTACGGCCGAATCGATCCGCGGCATATTCAGGCGGCGGCTCGCCGACATGGTCGAAAACGAATCGGGGCTGATCTCGGCCGTCCCGCCGATCTCGCTCATGGACAGCTGCCGCCTGCAACTCGCCCCAGGCAAACTGGCGGACGGCACAAGGGCACAGCCGATCATGGTGCTCCTGCAATCGACGGGCAAGTACCCCGCCAGCAGGCTCTACTACGGCACGACGACCGAAATCGACAGGCTGCCGGAGGGGAACCTCCGGGTAGACCTCATCTTCAGGGATACGACCCGCTGTTCGGCCACGATAAGGCTGCGAAAGGGCGGCATCAACTACCTGCGGATGGATTCGCTCGTAAAGGAACCGGCCGACGACCGCAGCCGCGCGCTGTTCGGGAAACTGGAAAGGATGTTGCGCGTATCGCGCCCCGCGGCACCGCTGGCCGACTACAAGCCCGCGGAGGCGGAGCGGGACAACCCGTTGCGAAACCCGGGGCGCATCAGCGAAGCCAACCTGACGGGCAAAGTTGTCACAGGCACCGTGCGCGACCCGGATGGAGAACCCATTGCCGGGGCATCGGTGCAGATCGACGTGACTGACACCGGGACTGTCACGGATACGGCCGGGAAATTCACCCTCTCGGACACGGGACGGGGAACGCTCGTCGTCAGTTATATCGGCTACCGGAATTTCGCCACCAAACTGATCTCCGGCTACGACTATAACATCGTCCTGGAGGAAGATTACAACGCGCTGGACGAAGTCGTGGTCGTAGCTTACGGGAAGTCCGGAAAGAGGGCCGTGGTGGGAAGCAGGGCCAATTCCGCAACGGTCACAACGGAAGTGGCATTCGCGGAATTCGACGAGCAGACGGAAACGCTCCCCAGCACGCTCGCGGGCATGGCCGCCGGGATACAGGTGCGGGGAGCGGGCACAATCGCCGGTCAGGCCCCGATGATCGTCGTGAACGGCGTACCCTACGACGGGGCACTGTCGGACTTCGACCGGGGAAGCATCCTGTCGATGAACCTCGTCAGGGACGCGAACACCGCAATCTACGGGGCGAGGGCCGCAAACGGGATCATCTTCATTGAAACCTCCGACCGGAACGCGGCGGGCGGCGACGGATTCCCGCTCGAGGCCGGTATGCCGAACACGCTGCGCACCGATTTCCATGACGACGCATTCTGGAAGCCCCGCCTGACGATCGACAAAGCAGGGCGGCTGACTTTCGAAGTGACCTATCCGGACGACATCACCAGCTGGGACGCCAACTTCATCGCCGTCGGTGGCCGCAGGCAGGCGGACAGGAAGCATCTGCGCATAAAATCGTACAAGCCGCTCAACGCCCAACTCTCCGTCCCCCGCTTCGCCATCGCGGGCGACAGCCTCAATGCTGCCGGACGGCTGACCAACCACACCGGCGACACCTTGTCCGTACGCCGCACGATCGAAACCGACGGACGGACGGCCGAGAAGCAAATCCGCATCGCCACCTCGCATACGGACGCAATACCCGCCGTCGCAGGGGATGCCGACAGCATCCGGATCGTCTACTCGCTGACGACGCCCGGAGGCTATTTCGACGGGGAGCGGCGTGCGATCCCGATCTACAAGGCCGGAATCCTGGAAACCCACGGGGAGTTCGCCGTCCTCAACGACACCGCGGCCCTGCGGTTCACGCCCGACCCGGCGCTGGGCACCGTGACGATCCACGCCGAGGCATCGGCCATGCAGGCATTCCTCGACGAGATCGAAAACATCGACCTCTACCCCCACCTCTGCAACGAGCAGATGGCTTCGAAGGTCAAGGCGCTGCTCTCGAAAAAACGGATATACACCCTGTTCGGACGGAAATTCAAGGACGACGACAAGGTCACGAACCTGCTCCGCAAACTGGCGGCCAACCAGAACGATGGCAAGTTATGGGGGTGGTGGAATCGGGAACAGACCGAGCTGTGGATATCGCAGCAGGTCGTGGAGGCACTTCTCGACGCCGAAACGGAGGGTTATAAGACCGGCCTCGACCGGCAGGCACTGACGGACGCGCTGCTGGCTGGCCTGAACCGCCGTATGCCGGCGGCGGCATCCGACTCGACGGGAATGCGGAAAAACGAACTGCTCTCGCTGGTGGGGCTTCTCCGCAAGCTGGACGCCAGGATCGACTACCCGCGCTACTGCGCTTTCATCGCGTCGATCCCCGACGCGACGCTCGGCAACCGGCTCCGGACGGCGGAAATGCTGCAACAGTTCGCCCCTGATGGGATGCCCGCCGCGGATTCGCTGCTGGCTCTTGCCTCCCGAACCATGATGGGGTCGTTGTACTGGCGCGACAAAACACCGCGGGAACCGACGCTCCGCAGGTTCGCGCAGCCGGACATGAGCGACGTCGAAAACACGCTCACGGCATACCGCATCCTGCGCGCCGCGGGCAACCGCAAGGCCGAGTTGGAAAAGATCCGCAACTACTTCTTCGAACAGCGTAAAAGCGGTTCGTGGCGCAACACCTACGAATCGTCGCGGATCGTGGAAACCATCATGCCCGACATGCTGGAGAAGGACGGCGGCACATTCCGCGAAGCGAGCCTGACGATCGACGGACAACGGTTCGGCAAATTCCCGCTTACCCGGACATACGAGCCCGGAAAGGAGATAACCGTCCGCAAAGAGGGTTCCATGCCCGTATTCTTCACAGCCTACCAACAAGCCTGGAACGACAAACCGGAGCCTGCGGCCGAAGGCTTCTCGGTTTCGACCCGGTTCCGCAAGAACGGCAAGCCCGTGACAACACTCCATGCCGGGGAGCGCGTCGAACTGGTGGCAACCGTAACGGCCGATTCCGACGCCGAATACGTCATGGTCGAGATCCCGATCCCCGCGGGCTGTTCCTACGACTCGAAAGAGAAAGGCGATTTCTGGAAAGAGGCGCACCGGGAATACTACAAGGAGAAGGTCGCCGTCTTCTGCAACAAGCTCCGCAAGGGGACGCATACCTTCACCGTCAGGCTCCTGCCCCGCTATACGGGCTCCTACCGCCTCAACCCGGCGCGTGCCGAACTGATGTACTACCCGGTATTCCATGGCCGCAACGAGATGAAAAAGTGCGGCGTGGCCGAGGCACAGGAGGCCCGCTGATCCCGGGAAAAAGACATGACGGCAGCGTGACGATTGCGTCCGCTACCTGAACCGCAGTTCAGCGACCACGGCCTTGTGGTCGCTGACATCTTCCGGAGGCATGTAATAACGGATGCCCTCGAAAGCGTCGTCGTAAAAGATGTAGTCGATGCGCAGTACCCCTCCCAGATAGCGGAAAGTACCGCCGTAACCGCTCCCGCTGTCACGGAAACCGTCGGTCATGTCCCCCTTCATCGTACGGTAGGTATAGGACGAAGGCGTATCGTTGAAGTCGCCCGCAAGGATCACCGGATAGGGCGAAGCATCCATTTCGGCACGGATTTCACCTACCTGCCCGGCACGGATACTACTGTTGTGTTCCAGCTCGCCCAAGATTTGCTCGACGGGGGCGTCGCGGTCGTAATCCTTCCGGAACCGGTGCCTGAGCTGGGCAATGCCCGAAGTCTGGAGGTGGACAGCGAAGAGTCGCACCGTATCGCCGACGACGAGCAGGTCGGCACGCAGGTAGTCGTTGCTCGTATCGGCAAACCGGACGTATTTATGATCGAGAACGGGATATCGGCTGACCAGGGCCGCACTGCCCTCATGCAGGAAATAGGGCATCCGCGGGGCAAAGACCTTCCCGATGCTGTCGGCCGGGAATTCCCTGCTGTCCATAAACTCCTGCAGGCAAAGCACGTCGACCTGCTCGCGGTTCATCATGCCGGCGATGGCCCTGGCCGTAGCGGGCATGGAACCCAGCCTGCGGAATCCGTTTACGTTGAGCGTGGCGATGCGGATGTCGTGCGGGTCACCCGAGTCCTTGAAATCGGGAAGCTGTACCATGGCCGAAATATACCCCAGGTTGAGCACCAGCGCGACCAGTGGCATCAGCAGGACAATCCATTTGCGGCGAACCGTCCACCAGACCAGCGCAACCACGTTGGCCAGCAGCACGACCGGCATGAGCAAGGCGAGCGTCGCCCAGAATCCGCCCTCCCCGGGGGAGACGGACGAAGCATACCGGCACAGGACGGCGGCGACCAGAAGCAGCCCGGTGAGCACCACCGAAATACCATAAAAAAGAATAGAAACGGCTTTGCAACCCATTTTGTTCACTATTTAAGCGATTTGCGCGTACAAAGATATGCTTTTCAAAATATATTTAGTATATTTGACGATCAAAAAAGACGCAAATTGGAATGAAGAGGGTTTTAATCTCCGGCGGTGCCGGATTCATCGGTTCGCACCTATGCGAAAGGCTGCTTGGTGAAGGAAACGACGTAATCTGCATCGACAACTATTTTACCGGTCACAAAAGCAACATCCGGCACCTGCTGAAACACCCCAATTTCGAAGTCATAAGGCACGATATAATCTACCCCTACATGGCGGAGGTCGAGGAGATCTACAACCTCGCCTGCCCCGCCTCGCCGATCTACTACCAGCACGATCCGGTTAAGACGACGCAGACTTCGGTCATCGGTGCGATGAACATGCTCGGCATGGCGCGTTACAACCGCGCCAAGGTCTTGCAGGCTTCGACCTCGGAAGTATACGGCGACCCGCTGGTACATCCGCAGACCGAGGATTACTGGGGCCACGTGAACCCGCTGGGACTGCGCTCGTGCTACGACGAGGGCAAACGCTGTGCCGAATCGCTCTTCATGAGCTACTACCGCGAACACGGCATCCCGGTGAAAATCGTCCGTATTTTCAATACCTACGGCCCCAAGATGGACATCAACGACGGCCGCGTAGTCTCGAATTTCATCGTCCAGGCATTGCGCAACGAACCGATCACAATCTACGGCGACGGTGAACAAACCCGCTCGTTCCAGTATATCGACGACCTGGTCGAAGGGATGATCCGCCTGATGGACGATACGCCCGACGATTTCACGGGCCCGGTCAACATAGGCAACCCCAATGAATTCACCATCAACGAACTGGCAGCCATCGTCCTGGAACTCACGGGTTCGAAGTCGAAGATCGTACACATGCCCCTGCCGTCGGACGACCCGCAGCAGCGCAAACCCGACATCTCGCTGGCCCGCAAGATGCTCAACGACTGGGAACCCACGATCCAGCTGCGCGACGGACTGGTAAAGACCATCGCCTATTTCGAGGATATCCTCTCACGGGGGAGCGTCCGGCACTGACCCGCCCCGGAAATCGGCCCGGCCCGCCCTTCTTGGAACACCGTCAGCCTGTTGAGCACCGCCCGCCTGTTTGAGTGCAGCGCGGCACAATCTCCGGTGCGGCCCGAACCCTATTTTTTCAGATACTCCCGCAATACGGAGCCTGCCAGCCGTATCAGCGTGCGCGTCGGATGCAACGCGGCGAACCCGTTGAGCATCCCCCAATCGTGTACCACGCCGTTGAAGCGCACGGTCGTCACTTCGACGCCCGCCTCGTCCAGACGACGCCCCATCGCCTCGCCCTCGTCGCGCAGGATGTCGTTCTCGGCAACGGCGATCAGCGTCGGAGGCAATCCCCGCAGCCGTTCCGCAGAGGCCCGCACGGGTGACATGAGGTCGTTGCCGCGCTGAGCCGGGTCTGAAACGTACTTGCCGAACATCCATTTCATCAACGGCGCGGTCAGGAACCGCTGGCGGCCGTATTTCACATACGAATCCCAGTCATACCCCGCATCGGTCACGGGCCACATCAGCACGAGCGTGCGCAGCCGCGGCCCGCCGTGATCCTCGGCCACGAGCGCCGCCGCAAGCGACATGTTACCGCCGACGCTGTTGCCCGCCAGCGCCAGCCGGCTGCCGTCGACCCCGATCTCCCGGCCGTTTTCGGCCACCCATTTCACTGCGGCATAGACCTCCTCGACAGCCTTCGGAAAATGCGCCTCGGGCGAAGGCGTATAGTTGACGAATACCGCCGCACAACCCGACTCCACGACAAGGTCGCGCACCAACCGCCTGTGGGTGGGATAGTCGCCCAGCACCCAGCCCCCGCCGTGGATGAACACGAACGCCGGGAGATGCACACGCCCCGCCCCCGAAGGGCGGACGAGGTTCAGGCGCAGCGTATGCCCTTCGCTTTCGACCGTCCGTTCGGACTCCTCGATGCCCGACAGATCGACATGCACGGCCGCCTGCACATCGGTCAGGACGCGACGGGCCTCCCCGACCGGCAACGATTCGACGGGAGCGCCGCCGTTCAACACTTTCAGATAAGCTTTGGTTCCCCGCGACAGGTGGTCGTCCTGCAAATAATCCGGAGCTTCCTTCAGATGATCCATAACAAACCGTTTTAAAGTTTATGACACGGACTGCAAAGGCGCTGCCACAAACGAAAAAAGCCGGACGAAATGTCCGGCTTTTCGGTATGTCATAAGCGGTTTTTACTGTGCCATGGCATGACGGAACCCGTCCACCTTGTCCCAGTCGCCGCGCGTGAAGTCGGGCACGGCGACCGGCATACTGTTGTGTTCGAGCGACGCCGCGGTCAGCGACCCGATGCACGACCATTCGGCAGCGTCGTAAACGTCCTGATCGAGCGGCAGGCCATGCTGCAGGCAGTAAACGAGGCGATAGTCCATGATGAAATCCATGCCGCCGTGGCCGCCCACGCGGCGGGCCTTCTCCTCGATGTCCCGGGCGATCGGATGCTTGTAACGCTCCATCAGCGCCGCCTTCGCCGCCTGGGGGATGAACGAATGCTCGCTCAGATTCTCGTGGTCGGGAATCTCCTCGCCGGCGATTTGCTCGGGACGGAACGCATAGCCCTCGACCGGGTATTTATTGGCGAAGCCCTCGGTGCCCGTAAGCTGGTACATGCGGCTGTAAGGACGGGGCGTATAGACGTTGTGTTCGAGCAGGATCGTGCGTCCCCGCTCGGTCTTGATGAGCGTCAGCGTCTGGTCGGCATTGGCGAAGGTCTCGGCACCCATCTTCTCCTTGGCGAGCTTCAGGCCGTTGACCGACTTGGTATCCATCGCCACGAGGTAGTTCATCTTATCGCCGCGGTGGATATCCAGCAGCTGGCAGGCCGGGCCGAGGCCGTGCGTGGCATAGACGTCGCCGCGGTGCGACTGGTTGAAGTCGAGGCGCCAGTTGCCCTGGTAATAATCCCAGTAGGGTTCGAGGTTATGAATATAGGAGCCTTCGGTGTGGAGTATCTCGCCGAACAGCCCGTGCTGGGCCATGTTGAGCGTCGTCAGCTCGAAGAAGTCGTAGACACAGTTCTCGAGCATCATGCAGTGGCGCTGTGTCTTCTCGGCAGTGTCGACCAGTTGCCAGCACTCGTCGAGCGACATGGCGGCTGGGACTTCGACGGCGACATGCTTGCCGTGCTCCATGGCATAAACCGCCATCGGGACGTGCAGCTGCCACGGGGTGCAGATGTAAACCAGGTCGATGTCATCGCGCCGGCAAAGTTCCTTCCACCCCTCCTCCCCGCTGTACGGGGCAGCAGCCGGGAGGTTATGTCCGGCGAGGATCTCCTGCGACTTGTCGACACGCTCGGGGTAGAGGTCGCAGAGCGCCACGATCTCGACCCCGTCGATGTTGGCGAAGCGTTCCACGGCGCCCGGGCCGCGCATACCCAGCCCGATGAAACCCACGCGTACGACCGGGATCGGGTCGACCGTCAGCCGCAAAACGGAATGCTGGCCCTCGGCACGGGCCGGGACGTCGAATACGATCACGCCGTCGACGATGCTGTAACCCTCCGCGGGCGGCGTGCTGCACCCCCAGCACAGCACGGCTGCCGCCGAGAACAATAAAAAGGCAAATTTCTTCATTATATCCGGGTTATTTAGTTATTTAGACAAAAGTATGAAATATTTTGAAATCTGCGCTCATTTGACTACTTTTGCCGACGTAAAAATCACACACCATGTTTCGTAGATTAGCGGCGGTAATCCTCTCGGTCGTCCTGCTCTCCCCGGGCTGGCTCGGCATGACAGGGCTCACGCTGCCCTTCGCCATGATCCCGCTGCTGTGGATCAGCGCATCGTACGACCAGACGCGCCGCTCGTGGTGGCGCATGTTCGGCTGGGCGGCGCTGACCTTCGCGCTGTGGAACATCTCGACCGTCTGGTGGATATGGAACGCCACCCCGGTGGGGCCCGTGGCCGCGACGCTCGCCTCAACGACGCTCAACATGATCGCCTTCATGTTGTTCCACACCGTCGCGAAGAAAGGGCCGAAGGCGCTGGCATACACCTTGCTCATTGCCGGGTGGATCGCAACGGAATACTGGTATACGGTCGGCGAATTCTCGTGGCCGTGGCTGATCCTGGGCAACGGATTCTCGCACGACATATGGCTCGTGCAATGGTACGAATACACGGGTGTCTTCGGCGGTTCGCTGTGGGTGCTGCTCTGTAACATACTCTTCTTCGAAGCGCTGCGGGCACGCCGCAGCATCGGACGGTGGATCCCGGCCGCGGGCGTCCTGCTCCTTCCGGCCGCCGTGTCGCTGGGCATCTGGTGGAGCTGGGAGCAGCCCGACGAGGGGACGGCCGAGGTGAGCGTCGTCCAACCCAACGTCGACTGCTACGACAAATTCAACGGCCGCGCCGACTGGCAGCAAGACAACATCACCGACCTTTTGGCACAGGTGCCCGCCGGGGCGCAATTCATCCTGCTGCCCGAGACTGCCGTCCCGGGGCATTACTGGGAACCGGGTCTTTCGGAATTCCGCCCGGCCGACGAACCGGGCATGTTCTGGCAAGAGCTGGCCGACAGCCTGCGCCGGTCGCACCCCGGGGCCCTGCTCGTCACGGGCGCCAACACCCTGCGTTATTATGCCGCCGGGGTACAACCCCGCACGGCACGCCGGGACGGGTTGGGCGAAGGTTACTACGACGTATTCAACACGGCGGTAGGGCTCGACTCCGCAGGCCGCATGCAACTGCACCACAAAGGCAAACTGGTGATCGGCGTGGAAAACACCCCGACGATCGTTTTCGACATCCTGCAATTCCTGGTAATCGACCTGGGCGGCGTCGTGGGACAGATCGGCATGGGGCAGCACGGCACGGCCTTCGAACACCGGGGCGTGAAAACCGGCCCGGCAATCTGCTACGAAGGACTTTACGGCGATTTCTTCGGCGATTTCGTGCGCCGCGGGGCACAGTTCATGGCCATCATCTCCAACGACGGCTGGTGGGGCGACACGCCCGGCTACAAACACCTCTTCACGATCTCGCGCCTGCGCGCCATCGAACACCGCCGTGCCATCGCCCGGTCGGCCAACACCGGCATGTCGGGCTTCATATCGGCCCGCGGCGACATAGGCCAGACGCTCGGCTGGGAAAAACGGGGCGTGCTCACAGCGGCCGTACCCCTCAACTCCCAACTTACCTTCTACACCCGATACGGCGACTACCTGGGACGCATCTCCGAATACCTGATGCTGCTCTGTGTGCTCTACTACATCGCCTACCGGGCCAAGAAAAAGAACCACCTCGTAAAATAAAACCCGAAACCCGATATGAATTACACCCAAACCCTCGAATTCCTCTTCCAGTCGCTGCCGGCCTTCGAAACCAAAGGCGCAACGGCCTACAAGCCGGGATTGGAGCGCATCACCGCATTCTGCCGCCACATCGGCAACCCCCAGCGCAATTTCTTCACGATCCACGTGGCGGGCACGAACGGCAAAGGTTCCGTATCGCATATCATCGCCTCGGTATTGCAGCAGGCCGGCTACCGCACGGGGCTTTTCACCTCGCCCCACCTGCAGGATTTCCGCGAACGCATCCGCGTCGACGGCGAGATGATTCCCAAACAGAAGGTCGTGAACTTCGTGGACAAACACCACGACAAGATGGTCGAGCTGGAACTGTCGTTCTTCGAAATGACCGCGGCACTGGCTTTCGACTACTTCGCACAGAGCGACGTCGAGGTCGCGGTGATCGAAACGGGACTCGGAGGGCGACTGGACGCCACGAATATCATCGTACCGGTCGTAAGCGTCATCACCAACATCGGGCTGGAGCATACGGCGCTGCTGGGCGACACGCTCCAGAAGATCGCAGCCGAAAAAGCCGGGATCATCAAGAAGAGCATCCCGGTCGTGATCGGCGAGGGCGACCTGCGCTACAACGACGTGTTCGAGCAGGTCGCTGCGGCCAACAAATCGAAAGTCATCTATGCCGAAAAGGTATTCTCGTGCCAAGAGTGCGGTTGCAGGGAAGGGCGGCAGCACTTCTGCATGCACCGCGTGCGCGACGACCGCAATTTCGAGGTAGACCTCGACCTTACGGGCAATTACCAACGCCATAATATCCTGACAGCCGCGGCGACGGTCGATTTCCTGCACGAGGAAACCCCGCTGACGATCTCCCGCCGTGCCTTCCTCGAAGGGACGCGCGATGCGGCGGCCATCACCTCGCTGGCGGGACGCTGGCAGAAGCTGGGTGAAAATCCGCTCGTCGTCTGCGACACGGGGCACAATCCCCACGGCATCGCCTACGTGGCCGAACAGCTCAAAGCGACGCCCCACAAGGAGCTTTACTGCGTGATCGGGTTCGTCCGCGACAAAGATCTGGCACACATCCTGCCCCTGCTGCCGCGCGACGCGCACTACATCTTCACGCAGGCACAGACCGAAAGGGCATTGCCCGCCGCCGAACTGACAGCCAAGGCTGCGATCTACGGGCTCAGGGGGGAAACCATCCCCGAAGTGCCGGCCGCCGTGGCACATGCCCGGGAACTTGCCGCTGCGGACGATATGGTCTTCATCGGCGGCAGCACCTATGTCGTCGCCGAAGCACTCTGATACATACGATATTCAGAACCCGTATAAAGTCCGTCCGAGTGTCTCGGACGGACTTTCTTTTGTCATCCTGAATAAAACTATAAAAAATAGTTTTATGTGAAGATTTTTTAGTTATATTTGCAGAAAACCAATCGCATGAAACGAATCCTTCCGCTCCTGGCGGCCGTGATCGCATTGACAACCGTACTCCCCGGCAAGGCGCAAACCGGCAAATATTACATCGACGGACGGGAAACAACCCGTGAAGAGCTGTTGAAACTTCCCGCGGGCGCAATCGAATCCATGGCGAATTCGGTGGAAAACGGATTGCCCGTAGTGCGTATAAAATTAAAACCCGAAGGCGGGGAACAGGCTCCGGCCACCGGGCAACAGGAAAAAAACGCTGCGACCCCGCATGAAAAAGCGATGCAGCTGGTACGTGGAATCTATGAGCAGCACACCCTGCTCAAGGAGGGCGACCTGGCGGCCGATTTCCGGGCTGCGAAATATGCCGGAGGGGATCTCACGCTTACAGCTCTGCGTGGCAAAGTCGTGCTGCTGAACTTCTGGGCTACCTGGTGCGGCCCCTGCCTGCGGGAACTGGCGCCGGAAGCCCTGCCGAAAATCATTCTCGAACGGTTTGCCGCAGACAGCGAATTCGTATTCCTGCCGGTCGCCTATACCGATTCGAAAGAGAGTCTCGACAAGTTTTTCGCAGGCGACGAACAGCATAATTACGCTTATCTGCGCGACCTGACGGCAATGGATCCGGACAAACGGGTATTCGGCCTTTATGCGGAGCAGGGCGTCCCGCGCTCCTTCGTAATCGACCGCAACGGCCGCATCGTCCTCGGGTCGCTGGGTGCGGCACAGGAGGAGCTGGAACGCATGGCCGCGGCTATCGAAAAAGAACTTTCCAGATAACGGATAAAAACAGCCCGGCCGTAAAGGCATGGGATTATAATGATGTAATGACTTGATTATTCAGGTCATTACATCTTTGTATAGGGATAATAGATAACGAGAAGGCAACGATTTATTTTCAGCTTATTCCGATCAAAGTAAATTAAAATTCATAGATTATATCTGAAGTTCAAGAAGGAATAAAACTGAAAGATTATCACCACAATGAATCTCAAAACACGACAATGGTCAAACCTTGTATTATTTTACTTTTTTGTTCATTTTAATTTTTAATATAGTCCGTTTCCTGTTTTCCTTAAAACTTATTATCTTTAATGCATGCTTTTCCGATTCCCGCATTCGTCATGGTTGCCGGCCTGCCGCCGGTTGTTACTGTTGCTACCCGCTTTGGTGCTGGCGGCGGGCCTTTCGGCGCGGTCGCTGGTCAAGGCGGACGTGCAGCTGGCGAACAACGCCGTTTTGGCGATGTATCAGGACGAGGATGCCAATATGTGGATCGGAACCTACGACGGACTGCACCTCTACAACGGCAAGAACACCTTTGTTTTCCGCATGGAGCTGGACAACGAATTTTCGCTGTGCAGCAATATCGTGCTGGAGATAGCCCCGGCCGAAAAGGGCTACCTATGGGTAGCCACTTCGCTGGGGATCAATAAATTTTCCCTGCGCGAGCGACGCGTCGTCGAAAGCTATATGCAGTACGTCGACGTGGAGAATATCGCTTCGGACAGCGAGGGAAACACCGTGCTTTTCTCGGGTGAGGATTTTATCACCTGCTACCGCCCAGGGCGCGCCTTTTTCGAGGACGTGTATATTCCGGGCGTCCGCGCTGCGGAGATTGTCGCCGTCTGGTCGGAGGCACCCCGGGTGTTCTGCACCTTGGGGCGGGACGGAGAGTTGGTGCGTTACCGGCTCAACGACGGCGAAGGGAAAAGTCTCGTGCGGGTATCCGGGCGCCAGCTCTCCGCGCGTCCGGTGCGCAAGGCGTTCTTCAATGGCGGCAGGCTCCATTTCGTCGACACCTCGGGCGGGCTGTGGCGGTATACGTACAAGGACGAATCGCTGGTGCTGCTATCCGACCTTTCGCAGCTGGGCGAAACGGGCTTTACCGTGTCGACGGTCTGTTCGTTCGGGGACGAGGTTTATGTGGGCTTCCTGGCCGGGGCCCTGGGCCGTGTTCCCGAGAAAGGAGGCCGCTGCGAGCTGATCGCCTCGGACTACCGCGTTTTCTGCCTGTGGGCCGACTGCAACCAGGATATCCTCTGGGTCGGAACCGACGGCTACGGGGTTCATATGTACTGCGACAAGGAGGAGCTGTTCACGACGCTGCTCATGGAGGACATGCCGCAAAAGGTGCTCAAACCCGTGCGGGCCATCCATACCGACGACAGGGGAAACCTGTGGATAGGCACCAAGGGCGACGGCGTAATCCGCATCCGCGATTATGAAAGCTATGCCGGCGGGAATATTCCCGTCGACCACCTGACCCGTTTCGACCGCGGCAAGGGACTTACGAGCAACGAAGTTTTCAGTTTTTGCAGCAGCCCGGCCCGGAATGTCATATGGCTTGGAACCTCGGGCCCGGGCCTTACCTATTATGCATACAGGGACGACCGGATGCGGACGTTACCCCTGCAGCCGGGAATGCCGGAGATACGCGGCGTCCACCAGATGTGCGAGGTGAACGACTCGACGCTCTACCTCGCCTGCGATACGGATGCGCTGGTCGAACTGACAATCGGAAAGGGCGACAGGCCCGTCGTGACGGCGATGCGCCGTTACCGGTTCCGGCTGGAGCGCCGCGACTGCAATGAGTTTTATGCCCTGATACGCGAAAGCGACTCGACGCTGCTGCTGGGCATGCGCGGCGGTTACGGGCTGATACGCTTCGACATGCGGACGAAGAAGTACGTATTTGTTGATATGCACCGCCTGCAAAGCCGGGCCCTGGGCGATTTGCTCTGCCTGTGCAAGAGCCGCGAGTCGGGACTCTACTGCGGCGCCAGTTCGGGGCTGATACTGCTTACGCCCGAGGGTGACATCCGGCAGTTCAACCGCCGCAACGGCATCGTCAACGACATGATACACGGCGTGCTGGAGGATGCGCACGGCTGCATCTGGTTGAGCACGAACAAGGGCCTCGCGCAGTACAGCCCCGGCCATGACTTTTTCCACAACTACTCCTCTTCCGATTTGCGCGTCATCGAGTTCTGCGACGACGCTTACTGGAAATGTCCCTATACCGACCGGCTTTTTTTCGGCGGCGTGAACGGCGTGGTGTGGATAGACCCCGCGGCCGAGCCTCCCTCTAACTACAAACCCCGGCTGCGCTTCATGGATCTCAAACTGCCGGACGGAACACTCGTGCCGCTGTCGGATTATACGGGCGACGGACACGACCCCCTCCCGGTGCGTATTGCGCCCCGTACGACCGGCTTCGCCGTCTCTTTCGTGGCTGTCGACTACCTGAATGGCGATAACTACGAGTATTCCTACATGCTGGAGGGCTATTCCGACGAGTGGGTGGAATTACAGAAAAACAACCGCGTCGCCTTTATGAATATTCCCGCGGGCAGTTACCTGCTGCACGTGCGCTATAAGAGCAACGTCATGGATCGTGCCACGCAGGTCTACACGCTGCCCCTGACGGTGCTGCCGCCGTGGTACCGCACGACGGTAGCCCTCGTGTGCTATATCCTGCTCGCGGTAGGGCTCGTATGGCTGTTTGCCGCCTTGCTGCGCAGGCATTACCGCAGGCAGCAGCAGCGTGTCGTAGCCCGGCTGGAGGAGGAACAGCGCGAGAAGCTCTATGAGGCGCGGCTCAATTTCTTCGTCAACATTTCGCATGAACTCTGTACGCCGCTGACGCTTATCAACGGCATGAACGAGCGTATCGCACAACTGAGCGCGGAGAATCCGCAGCTGCACAAGTATACGGATGTGATGCACGAGAATGTCAAAGGCCTGAACGACCTGATTCAGGAGATACTGGATTTCCGGAAAATCGAGGAGGAGGGATTCGGCCGCGTCCATATCCATAGCGTCGATATCGCCGCGATGCTCTGCGTGCAGGTACGCTCGTTCGCCGACGCTGCGGAGCGCAACGGCATCGAACTGTTGTTGGAGGTACCGCCGGAGCTGACGTGGAACACCGATGCCGCATTCCTGAAGAAAGTGGTCTTCAACCTCATGTCCAATGCGATGAAATACACGCCTCAGCGGGGATGTATCCGCATTTCGGCGACGGCAGCTGGGAACGGGCTGGAGCTGAAAGTCCGGAACACGGGGCGGGGAATAGCCCCCGAGCAGTTGATACATGTCTTCGACCGTTACCGTATCCTGGACAGTATGGATCGCAATATGTACACCGACTCCACGTCGCGCAACGGGCTGGGGCTCTTCATCTGCCGCGGGCTGGTGCAGGCGCTCGGCGGGGAGATTTCGGTGGATAGCGAGGTCGGCCGGTATGCCGAATTCACGGTGCGCTTGCCATACCGGGAGGTGGCGGACGGGGATGTCGGTGCGGAGGCGGTGCAGAAGCCGGCCGGTGTCGCTCCGACCCTGCCGCGCGGAGGTGAAAAACCCCTCGTGCTGGTCGTGGACGACAACAAGGACATCGTATGGCTGATCGAATCGGCGCTTTCCGGGCAGTTCCGCGTCAGCACGTGCCACGATGTGGCCGAGGCGCTCGCACGCCTGGGCGAGATGACGCCCGACCTGATTATCACCGACATCGTCATGGCGGGCGCGAGCGGACTGGAGTTGGTGAATGCCGTGCGCAGCGATAAATTCCTGCGCGGTATCCCGGTCGTCGTCGTTTCGGCGAAGATTACCGAGAGCGAGCAGGTCGAAGGGCTGGTGTCGGGAGCTGACGCCTACCTGACCAAACCGTTCTCCGTGCCCGTGCTCTGCGCCACGGTCGAACGGCTGATAGCCAGCCGCCGGATGCTGAAGGATTATTACAATACGCCCGAGAGCGTCTATACGGTCGTCGAGGGACAGAAGATGCATCAGACCGACAAACTTTTCATGGACACCGTCGTGGACACCATACAGGAGCATATCGAGAGCGAGAACCTGCGCATGGAACTGATTGCTGAACGCCTCGGACTGACGGCCCGCAATTTCTACCGGAAGTTCAAGAAGATTTCGGGACGCACGCCGAGCGAATTCATCAAGGAGTACCGTTTCGAGTATGCGGCCCGCCTGCTGACGACCACCCACCTCACCATTCAGGAGATCATGTACCGCGTGGGGATTTCGAACAAGTCCTATTTCTACCGCGAATTCCAGAAGAAATACGGGCTCAAACCCAAGGAATACCGTACGAAGCAGTAGTTTGCACCGGGAGCGGAAAAGTATCCTGATTCGCATAAAAGAGGTGGTAATTTACCTTGTGCGAATCAGGATACTTTTTTTGTCCGCGATGCATCCCTTTCCCCGGGGCTGTTTGCTAAATTTGTATAAACCTCAAACCGAACCAACTGACTTCCCATGACTTTGAAATAGTCTATTCTCTCAAAACTGCGGGCAGCGTTTCAGGGCCCGAAATTACCGCTCCCGCATGATTTACGAAACTATTGTTCTACGGAAACCATTTTATCAACCTAAACCAAAAATTAATGAAATTACACTTTTACTCTGTTTGTATGGTTCTGCTCTCCCTGTTGCCGGGATTGACCGTGTCGGCGCAGGAGCAGAAGACGACCGCCGCGCGTACGGTGATTGTCGTTGACCAGGCGGGGCCGGTAATCGGTGCGAGTGTCGTGATCAAGGGAACCGTATCGGGCGCCTCGACCGATGTCAATGGCGTTACAACTATCGCTTGTCCGGACGACGCCGTTCTCTCCGTATCGTATGTAGGTTACAGTACGCAGGAGGTAGCCGTCGCTTCGCGCACGGCGATCGAAGTCAGACTCGAAGAGGACGCCCAGCGGCTCGATGAGGTCGTGGTCGTAGGTTACAACACCGTACGCCGCGCCCAAACCACGGGAGCTCTTTCGCAAGTGAAGGGCGAGAAGCTCGAATTTCAGTCGTCGCCGACGCTCGAAAACCGATTGCAAGGCCAGACGCCCGGTGTGATGATCTCCAGCGGTTCGGGACAACCGGGCAGCAACGATCTATCGATCCGCATCCGCGGTACAGGATCGATCAACGGTAGCAACACTCCTCTTTATATTATGGACGGCGTGATGGTGCAATCGGCCGATTTCGCGGCGCTCAACTCCAACGACATCGCCGACATCCAGGTGCTGAAAGACGCTTCGGCCACGGCGATTTACGGTTCGCGCGGCGCCAACGGCGTGATTGTCATCACGACCAAAAGCGGACGCAGCGGACGCACGAACATCAACTACCGCAACCAGTTCGGTTTCTCGTTCCTGGTGGATTACATCGATATGATGAACAGCGAGCAGAACCTCCAGTACCAGCTGCAGTGCGTGATGTCGGAACCCAACAGCAACTTCTATCCGATGATGCAGTACCTCAAGCGCGAAATGGACGGCACGGCCTCGGAGGCCGACCTCGCGCGTCTGGCCAAGGCCCGCGCCACCGACACGGACTGGATGGACCTGATGACCCAGACGGGTTTCCTGCAGGAGCATAGCGTTTCGGTTTCGGGCGGCAGCGACAAGACCCGGTTCTTCATCTCGGGCTCTTACCTGACGCAGCAGGGGATTCTCAAGAAGTCGAGCCTCGACCGTTATTCGACACGTTTCAATATCGACCACAAGGCGACCAAGTGGCTCGACCTGGGACTGAAGGCCACGGTCGGTTACAGCAAGACCAACTTCGCAGACCCCGAAGCCGGTGCCGGACGCCAGAACTGGGGCAACCCGTGGTTTACTACGCTGCTGGCCTATCCCTACGAGTCGCCCGACGACTGGTACAACGTCGACAACCCGACGCTCATCACCAAATATTACGACCGCGAAACGGGCCGCCTGAAAACCGTCGCTTCGGTGTATGCGAAAGCTTCCATCACAGACTGGCTCTCCGTAAAGACCAATTTCGGACTGGATTTCATGTACAACCGCAACGTGTCGACGCTGCACCGCGACCATCCCAATGCGCAGCAGAACCACGGTTACTACGGCCAGACCTCATCGGAGCTATTCCGCTACACGTGGACCAATACCATCAACGTCAACAAGGATTTCGCCAACGGACATTCGCTCAACGCCGTAGCCGGTATGGAGATGTTCCAGGGCAAATGGTACACGTCGAACTTCACGGGCTACGACCTGAATTCCGACATGATGCAGTCGCCGGCCGGTATCGGCGACAAGTCGGGTTCGTCGCTTTTCCCGCCCTCGATCGGCGGCGGCCGCACGATGAGCAACCTCATGTCGTTCTTCGCGCAGGCCAGCTATTCGATCGCCAACAAGTACAACTTTTCGGCCTCGCTTCGCCACGACACCTCGTCGAAATTCTACGAGGACAACGCCAGCGCCACGTTCTGGTCGGTCGGCGCCAGCTGGCTCATCTCGTCGGAGTCGTGGTTCGACAACGCGAAGTGGCTCAACCAGCTGAAATTGCGCGCCAGCTACGGTACGACGGGTAACCAGGACGGCGTGAGCGACTTCGGAACGTTCGACGGCTACTACAACTCGTCCTACAACGGCGAATCGGGTTACAGCCACGGCCAGCTCGGCAACAGCGAACTGCGCTGGGAAACCTCGGCCCAGACCAATGTCGGACTGGACGTGTCGGTGCTGGATTCGCGCGTGAACGTCACCTTCGACTTCTATAATATCAAGACCAAAGACCTCTACATGTCGAAGAACATCTCGATGACCAGCGGTTTCAGCTCGATTTTGGCCAATGCGGGCTCCATCGTCAACCGCGGTGTCGAGCTCGGCGTCAACACCACGCCCGTCAAGACGCAGAACTTCCAGTGGGATCTCGGGTTCAACTACACCTACAACAAGAGCGAGATTACCGATCTGGGTACCTGGTCGAACAAGGAGGGGCGCTACAAAAACGGCAACACGCTCTATGAACTGGGCCGCCCGCTCGGTACGTGGATCATGCCTTACTACGCAGGCGTCAGCCCCGCTAACGGCATGCCCGTCTTCTACGACAACTACGGACAGCTCACGACCGACATCAACCAGGCGTATATGGCCGACCATCTGGGAACGTATGAAGTGCCTGTCTTCGGCGGCATCACGACCCGGCTGCGCTACAAGGGCGTGCAGCTCGACGCACAGTTCACCTATGCCTACCACTATACGGTGATGAACTGCCAGCGCTGGTATATGGACAACCACAAGTTCAACGGCAACAAGCCCGTGCGCATGCTCCGCATGTGGATGAAAGAGGGCGATGTGACCGACGTGCCGGCTTTCCGCGACGGCATTCAGCCCTCGCCGATGGCCTCGCAGTTCCTCGAGGATGCCTCCTACCTGCGCCTGAAGACCCTGCGCCTGTCGTGGACGCTGCCCGACCGCTGGATGCGGAAGACCCGCTTCATCCGCAACCTGACGCTCTATGCACAGGGCGAGAACCTCGTGACATGGACGGGATATACGGGTGCCGACCCCGAGGTCAACGGGGCACAGGACGTCATGTCCTATCCGAAGCCCCGTACCATCACGTTCGGTGTGGATATGAATTTCTAATCCTAAAATGAACCAGACAATGAAAAAAATACAATCGATATGCATCGTGGCGCTGCTGGCGGCTTTTGCGCTCACGTCATGTAACTATACCGACCTCGATCCCACGGACATGGTCGGCCCCGACAAGGCGTTCGGCAACGTGCAGAACGTCCATAAGGCCGTGGTCGGCATCTACGGCAAGGCCAGCCTGCGCTCGAAACTTGCCGTTACGGAATATATCGCCGACGACTGCGTGCAGGGCGGCGATTCGGGTGGCGCAGGAACCGACCTTGCCGGCTGGGTCTACACCGCCACGTCGGGCGACGTCAGCGGCTTGTGGGCGCATTACTACGGTATCATCAATCAGGCCAACCGCGTGCTTAACTACGGCCCGAAAGTGAAGCCGCTCAACGCCGAAGAGGAAACCTCACTGCAGGTGTCGCTCGGCACGGCTTACTTCTTCCGCGCCTATGCGCATTTCGAGCTGCTCTGCTTCTTCTCCGATTTTTCGAACGACGACGCGCTGGGCATCCCGTACGTCAGCCATTACCACGTGGTGGGCAATCCCCCGCGCGACAAAGTCGGCGCATGCTACGAGCAGATTATGACCGACCTCACCCGCGCGTACGACATGCTGACGGTAGCGGCTCCCGACCTGGCGGCCGACAACAAGGCAACCAACTCGACGGCATACATTTCGCAGGCCGCGGTCGATGCGCTCCGTGCGCGGGTTTCGCTCTACCACAAAAAGTACACCCACGCCTACATCTATGCCAGCAACGCCCTGCGTGCCGTAGGCATCGCCAAGCTTGGCGAGGTGCAGAACCTCTGGCTGGACAAGTCGAACGCCGGTACGATTTTCAAGCTGTCGCGTCCCGCAGGCTCGTCGACGATCGGGACGCTCTTCGTGGGCCGCGACTATTCGAGCGTTTTCCGCCCGAGCAACGAACTGCGCGCCCAGTTTTCCGAAAAAGACGTCCGCGGGCCGGTTTTCTTCGAATACGGCCGTGACCGCGCTGGGGCGCCCGTGTGGATGGTCACCAAGTGGTTCGGCGACGCGTCGGATATCGGCCGTCTCGATGAGAAAATGTTCCGTGCCGAGGAGATGCAGCTCATTGCCATCGAGGCGCTGATGATGCGTGAGAACCCCGACCTGGCTGAGGCCAACCGCCTGCTCAACGAACTGCGCGCCGAACGTATCGAGGGCTACACGGCGCAGACCTATCCGGGGCTGCTGGCCGAGATTATCAAGGAGCGCCGCTGCGAGCTGGTATGGGAGGGGCACCGCCTGTTCGACGCGCGCCGCCTGAAAGTGACCATGACGCGCGAGGGCAAGACGATTTCCGCCGACGACTACCGCCTGACGCTGCCGATTCCGCAGGCCGAAATCGACGCCAACTCGGGCATCTCGGAGAGCGACCAGAATTACGGATATTAACGGACTTTAAAACCTGAAAATGATGAAAAAGATAACATATATGCTTTTAGCGGGGGCGCTCCTCTGCTCCTGTGCCGATGAAAAGCCGCATTTCCTGCCGGCCCCGGGCGGCACCGTGGAGATCGGCGGCATCGGCGCCACGCCATCGTCCGACGCGGCGGCGCTCCTTGACGACGACCTTACGACCTACTTCGAGGCCGAAGTCGGCTCGGAGAACAGCGTCGAGGCGGTCGTGGATTGCAGCGCCGGGCGGATCGTGGCCTACACGCTCGTATCGTCGGGCGTGGTGGAGCAGGGCGACAACGGCGTCGAAGCGCTGTACGACCCCGTGTCATGGAAGGTCTACGGGTCGGACGACGGCGCGTCGTGGAACGAGGTGGACAGCCGTTCGGAGGTCGCGTTCATCGCCCGTTTCCAGAAACATATCTATTACCTGGCGGCGCCGGCCGACTATGCCAAATACAAATTCGTGTTCAAGGCCAACGGCGGCGACAAGCTGACTCTTTCGGACATCCTTTTCCACACGGAAGACCCGTATGCCGCATGGAAGAACTTCGAGTCGCCCGAAATCCTGTTCATCGACCTGGCCGAGGACAAGGGCTCCAAACTCTACGACGTGCTGGTTCAGGACAAGATCGCCTACCTGAAGTGGCATGCGCTGGAGATTTGCACCTACCTCTACTTCAACGACCGGGACGAGCGTTTCCCGGTGAACACCATCGAGTATTTCCTCGAACCGATGCCCGGCAAGGTGTCGTACAAAGGAGGCTCGTCGCCCAAAATCAACATCCATTACTCGACCGACTGGATTCAGAAATCGGCCAACGAGTCGCTGCTCAAGTTGAGCCTCGAAACGCGCGGCGTGCTTTTCCACGAGATGGTACACGCTTTCCAGCTCGAACCGCAGGGCATTCCGGCTTACAGTCAGGGCAACATGTCGTGGGCGGCAATCGAAGGTCTGGCCGACGCGGTGCGCACGGTGGCGGGCTACCACGACTATGCCACCCGCAATACCAACGGCAGCCTGATGTCGGGCTACCAGACGACGGGCTTCTTCTGCTACTGGCTGACACAGACGCAGGACAAGGACGCCATCCGCAATATCAACGCGTCGATGCGCACGATCAATCCGTGGAGCTGGGACGCGGCGCTCAAATACGCACTCGGCGAGGATGCCAATGAGCAGACGCTTTGGGCGCTCTACAAGGCCGATAAAACCAATTACCAAAAACGCTAAATCTGAATGACATCCATGGAAAAGATAACGATATTTCTGGCGGCCTTGCTGCTCGTCTTCGCTGCGGGATGCCGTGAGGATGCTTCCCTCGACGGACTCGAGTCCCAGACCAAGGAGGAGGGCACCTCGGCCGGCGAGAATGCCGAGTCGATAGCCGTGAAAGAGGCGCTGACCTACGAAAGCGCGCTGGAATACAATTGGGTGGCAGAATATGCCCCCGCTGCTGGAAAAAGCTATACGATTCTGTTCAACTTCCTGTCCGACAGTTCGGTGGCGACCGATTCGCCCGTTTCGGAAAACGAGAAAAACCTGGCGCTTTTCAGCGTTTCGGCGCTCAAGGAGGGCGGCGTGATTATCAAGTTCGACGGGCCCACGATGCTCAACGACGAAATCGTCGATTCGGAGTTCCGCGAAAGGCAGCTCATCGTCGAGTCGACGACCGAGACGACCATCAACTGCGTAGGCGCCTCGTCGGGCAAGCCAGTCGTGTTGACCAAAGCCACGTCGGAAGACGTACTCAAGCTGGGCGAGAAGTTGGTATGGCTGGCCCTGTCGAAGAAAAACGCCATGCAGGGTGTCCTGCGCGACGGCGAGAACAAGTTCCTGGCCCGCTATGCCGTCGACAAGAAGTCGCGCAGCATGGAGTTCACCTGGATCGACGCTGCGAACAAGGACGCCAAACACGAGTCGGCAGGCTTCGAGCTGGAGGTGACCGACGCGCAGTACGGCATCCAGTGGCCGGCCGTCACGATTAACGGTGTGGGGTACAGTTCGCTCACCTACACGATTGCCGGCGAAAGCCTCGCCTTCAACGTGGCGGACGCGAAAATCACCGCCGTAACCGAGGCGCATCCCGGTTTCGTGGACAAGGCGTCCAAGCAGTATAACCTCGGTGGCAAGCTCGAGTGCGGCACGGCCCACCCGACGCTCTGGTCGGCGCTGGTTTCGGACAAGTTCCGCAGCATCCTCTTCTATCCCTATGCGGACGACATTCCGCTGCGCGTGGAAGTTTATGTGGGCGACGGCACGACGGGCAACTATCTCTTCGTGAACGACTATACGACCGATCCCAAGACCGCACGCTTCGACAGCGACGCCGACTGGATTCGCTTCTACGCCAGCGTGCAGGGCGACTTCCTGAAGATTGCGACCGGTTCCGAGATTGCATCGTACCCTATCAGCCAGGCGGCCGCCGACCTGAAACCGTTCACCGATTTCTATTTCCATGCCGACGGCCTGTACGTAATCGAGGAGAGCGATTCGCGCGGTAAAGGCTTTTACCTGATTTCCAAGACGGGCAACCTCTGGGTGAAGGTGCGCGACGGCCTCTACTCCGAAGGCGGGGGCGAGGAGCCGGGCGGCGAGAACTTCCTGCCGCAGCTCGTGGCGCAGGGCATGAAACCCTACGGTACGTTCTTCGACAACGACAACAAGAATTTCAAACTGCATTACTCCCTCGATGCAGAGGCAGGTACGGCCGACCTGATTTGGATAGAGGATTCCGAGGCGGTCTACACCGACGGCAATTACCGTGAGATGGCGCGCAACAAGGCGCAGTACAAGACCGTGGCCGTCGATGCGACCGAGGCGGGCGTCATCACCTTCCGGGAGCCGCTCACCGTGGGCAGCGTCACCTACAAGGGCCTTACGTGGACGGGCCCCTACACGCCGAACGTGGACGGGCTTTCCTGCACGATCCGCACGCCGCTGCAGAGCGAGGCTCATCCGCTGGAGTATTTCTTCACCTATCCGGTCAACAAGTACGAGGGCGGCACGCCGGTATTCATTCCTTATTCGCGGCTCTGCCTGCCGACGGTTGAGGACGATATTCCGGGCATGACGGGCACAGAACGCTATATCTTCTATCCCTACACGCAGCCGGGAGGCGGCACGCCCGCCGGGCCTTGCGCCATCGAGGTTTTCGCGGTGGGCAAGGGACAGCGCATCGACATCAAGTCGTTCCGCAACGGGTTCGAAAATCATCCCGTATCCATCGCCGTCAGCGCCTACAAAGTCGAAGACGACCGTATGATTTTCACCAAAGGCGACGTGACGGGCGCATTCGTGGATGCCGACGGCAACGAGATGAGCAGCGAGGAGTCGCAGAAACTCGTCAAACCGCTCGAGCGGCTGCTCTTCGGCGAGCGGGGATTCCACGTCTACAAGGCAGAAAGCGTTTCCTACGACGGCAACAAACACTATTTCTATCTGGTGAGCCCCGATCCTTCCTATCCTTACTGGATTAAAATACGCGAGGCTTAATAGCCTGCTGCGGACGGAGGTGTTCCGGCTTTGACCGGGGCATCTCCCGTCCTGCGGCACAACAAACCGAAATGACAGTTATGAAGAATTACCTGATTGCCCTGATTGCGGCCTGCCCGGTCGTTGCGGCCGCCGCGCAGACACGCCCGGCGACGGACTACATCGACCCGATGATAGGCACCCGCAGCATGGGGCACGTTTTCCCCGGGGCCTGCGTGCCGCACGGCATTGTGCAGTTGAGCCCCGACACGGAGATGGTGCCGCACAACATCGACGGCAAGTACCAGCCCGAGGCCTACCGCTACTGCGCCGGATACCAGTACGACGACCCGACGATCGTCGGCTTCTCGCACACACATTTGAGCGGCACGGGGCACTCCGACCTGGGCGACATCCTGCTGATGCCGACCGTGGGGGAGATACGCACCGAGCGCGGCACGGCCGAACACCCCGAAACGGGCTACCGCTCGCGCTTCTCGCACGAGCGCGAACGCGCAGCGGCGGGTTATTACGAGGTGATGCTCGACGACTACGGCATCCGGGCCCAGTTGACCGCCACCGAGCGGGTGGGCTTGCACAAATACACCTATCCTGCGGGCGAAGACCAGCACCTGATTCTCGACCTCGACCACGGCATCTACAACTACGAGGGCAAGACCCGCTGGGCGCAGGTGCGTGTCGAGAACGACACGTTGGTGACGGGCTACCGCATCACCAGCGGATGGGCGCGCACCAACTACACCTATTTTGCCATGAGCTTCTCCAAGCCCGTGCGCGAATACGGCGCGCGCGACCGCCGGCCGCTCGATTACGGCGGAGGCTGGCGGAAGTTCGACACGGAGCGTAACTTTCCCGAAATCGGCGGGTGCGGCATCGTGATGCACTTCGATTTCGGCGACGATTCCGCACCGCTCGAGGTCAAGGTGGCGCTGTCGGCCGTGGGAACGCGCGGGGCGCTGGCCAACCTGTGTGCCGAGGCTGGCGGGCGCACGTTCGACCAGGCGGCAGCCGACGCCGCACGCAAGTGGGAAGAACAGATGTCGGTAATTGAAGCCCAAGGCAGCGACGAGGCGCTGCGTATGCTCTATACGTCGCTCTACCACACGATGATAAACCCGTCGGTCTATATGGATACGGACGGTAAATACCGCGGTGTCGACCACGAGATACACCAGGCCCGGGATTTCAACAATTATACCGTTTTCTCGGTCTGGGACACCTACCGGGCATTGCACCCGCTGTTCAACCTCATCTGCCGCGACCGCAGCCGCGACATCGTGAACTCGATGCTCGCACACTACCGCCAGAGCGTGCACCGCATCCTGCCCGTATGGTCGCACATGGGCAACGAGAATTGGTGCATGATAGGTTACCATTCGGTGTCGGTGGTGGGCGACGCCCTCGACAAAGAAATCGACGTCGACCGAAAGTTGGCGCTTGAGGCGATGATCGGCAGCGCCAACTGCGACTATTACGACGGAACGAGCATTTACAAGCAACTGGGTTACGTCCCTTACGACGTGAAGTCCACCGGTTCGTCGATGACGCTGGAATATGCCTACGACGACTGGGTGATCTACCGGACGGCCCGGCGCATGGGACTCTCCGATGAGGCCGAAACCTACCGCCGCCGGGCGTTGAATTACCGCAACGTCTTCGATCCGGAGACGGGGTTTGCCCGGGCGCGAATGAGCGACGGAAGCTGGAAACCCGACTTCAACCGCTACGATACGCACGGACAGGGGTTTATCGAGGGCAACTCGTGGAACTACTCGATGTACGTGCCGCACGACCCGGCGGGGCTGATTGCCCTGATGGGCGGCGATGGTCAGTTCACGGCGCGTCTGGACAGCCTCTTTACCGAGTACCTGCCCGACAGGTATTTCGCGCAGACCGAGGACGTGACGCGCGAGGGGCTGCTGGGCATGTATGTCCACGGCAACGAGCCGAGCCACCATGTACCCTACCTCTACATGTGGACTTCGCAGCCGTGGAAAACGCAGTACTGGGTGCGTGAGATCATGGATCGCATGTACCGTCCGACGGTCGACGGCCTGTGCGGCAACGACGACTGCGGCCAGATGTCGGCGTGGTACATTTTCACGGCGATGGGATTCTATCCCGTCTGCCCGGGCACCGACCAGTATGTGCTGGGCGCACCCTACCTGCCTTATATGAAAGTGAGGATCGGGGAGGGGTGTTACCTGGAAATTAAGGCGCCGGGCGTCAGCTCGAAGAACCGGTATGTGCATGGGGTGAAACTCAACGGGAAACCCTACACCCGGGCGTATATCACCTATGCCGACCTGAAAGGGGGCGCCGTGCTGGAATTCGACATGCGTTCCACGCCCGACAAGCGCCGCTGCTTTTCGGCCGAAGAACGGCCCTACTCCCTGAGTTGCGAACAGTAAAACGACTGCAAACATGAAATTTACGCTGATAAAGCTTGCTGCCGCATGCGCTGCGTTGCTGTGGGCGTTCGCGGTTACGGCCGACGATGCCCCGCGCATCGGCTATGTCCGTCCGCTGGTCGGCACCGACGGCTTCGGCAACGTCTATCCCGGGGCGCAGGTGCCGTTCGGCGGCATCCAGATCAGCCCCGATACGGACGACGATTATTACGATGCCGCCTCGGGCTACAAATACGCGCACAAGACGCTGATGGGATTCTCGCTCAACCATTTGAGCGGTACGGGTATTCCCGATCTGGGCGACTTCCTCTTCATGCCGGGCGTGGGGGAAATCAAGCTCGAACCCGGTACGCACGACGACCCCGACGCCGGTTACCGATCGCGGTACAGCCACGACGAGGAGTGGTGCTCGCCCGCCTATTACGGCGTGAACCTCACGGACTACGGCGTGAAAGCCGAAATGACGGCGGCGCAGCGCAGCGGCATCCTGCGCTTCACCTATCCCGAGGCTGACGACGCCTTCATACTTGTCGACATGCGGCATACGCTGTGGTGGAAATGTCGGTGGGCCAACCTGCGCAAGGAGGATGACCACACCATCACGGGCTATAAACTCGTGCAGGGCTGGGGCGCCGAGCGCCATGTTTATTTCGTGGCCGAGTTTTCCGAGCCGCTCGACGACTTCGGCATCATGGAGGGCGGCAAACGGGTGTGCTACGACACGAAACGTTTCCGCAGCGATTGCGAGGCGTGGGGCGAAGACCTGAAATTCTGGGTGCGTTTCGCCACGCGGCAGGAGCAGCAGGTGACCGTCCGCGTCGCCATTTCGTCGGTCGACCCGGCGGGCGCCCGGGGCAGCCTGCACGAGATCGACGGCCTTACGTTCGACGAGGTGCGCAGCCGCGGCGAGCAACTGTGGGAGCGGGAGCTTTCGCGGTTCACGGTCGAGGGCCCGCAGCGGGTTAAGGAGACGTTTTACACCTCGGCGTACCGCTGTTTCCTCTCTCCGTTCCTTTTCCAGGATGCGGACGGCCGCTTCCGCGAGCACGACAAGAGTATCGGGCGCGCCGAGGGATTTACCAACTATACGACCTTTTCGTTCTGGGACACCTACCGCGCCTTCCATCCGCTGATGAACCTCGTACGGGCGGACATGAGTGCCGACGTGGCCAACTCGATGCTGGCGCACTACGACAAGAGCGTCGAGCGGATGCTGCCCGTCTGGTCGTTCTACGGCAACGAAACCTGGTGCATGATCGGGTACCATGCCGTATCGGTACTGGCCGACATGATTGTCAAGCAGGTTCCCGGCTTCGACTACGAGCGGGCTTTCGAAGCGATGAAACGCACGGCGACCAATCCTAATTACGACTGCCTGCCCGAATATACGAAACTGGGCTGGGTGCCGTTCGACAAGGAGCGCGAATCGGTTTCCAAGACCCTCGAATACGCCTACGACGACTATTGCATCGCGCAGGCAGCCCGCGCGCTCGGCAAGGAGGAGGACTACGACTATTTCCTGCGCCGCTCGCTCTCGTACCGCAACCTGATTGACCCCGAAACGAAGTTCATGCGGGGCCGAGACAGCCAGGGCCGCTGGCGCACGCCCTTTACGCCCGTCGCCTATCAGGGGCCGGGCTCGGTGCACGGCTGGGGCGATATTACGGAAGGATTCACGCTGCAATATACGTGGTACGTGCCGCACGACGTCGCGGGACATATCGACCGCGTGGGCCGCAGGCTGTACGAAACGCGCCTCGACTCGCTCTTCGTGACCGAACTGCCCGACGATATTCCGGGTGCGCATGACATACAGGGGCGTATCGGCGCCTACTGGCACGGCAACGAGCCCTGCCACAACATCGTCTATCTGTACAACTACCTCGGGCAGCCGTGGAAATGCCAGCAGTGGGTGCGCCGCATATCGGACGCCTTCTACGGCAACGAGCCAGGCTCGTTGAGCGGCAACGACGACTGCGGCCAGATGTCGGCGTGGTACCTGTTCAATACGATGGGCTTCTACCCGACGGCGCCGTCGAGCAATGTCTACAACATCGGCTCGCCGACGGTCGAAGGCGTCGAACTGCGCCTCTCCAACGGGAAGTCCATTCGCGTGACGACCGAGAACTGGAGCCCGGAGAACGTCTACATTCGCCGCATGTACGTCGATGGCCGCGTGTGGGACAAGTCGTACATCACGTACGACGACATCCGTGACGGCGTACACCTGCATTATGTGATGGGTTCGCGGCCCGACAAGCGGCGCGCCGTGTCGGCTGCAGCCGTCCCGCCGTCGCTTCCCGTCGCCACAGGGCCGGACAGATAATATGAACAACCGAAAAACAGGTATCTTTACACTATGAAACACTTTATTTTTGCGCTTACGGCGCTTACGATGCTCTCCTGCTCGCAGGAGGCGCCCCGCAATGTTGCGGAACTTTGCGACGACGACCCCTCGACATCTTATGCGATGCCGGCATCCCGCCCCTGCCGGGTTGTATTCGACGGCTTCGACACTCCGATGCGGAGTTACCGCGTATACTCTTCGGGCGAAGTGCCCGCCGCAGATCCGGCCGGATGGGTGTTGAGCGGCACGCACGACGGCCGCAAATGGGTCGAACTCGACCGCCGGGAGGGATGCGTATTCTGCTCGCGTTTCCAGGAGATTACCGGGCGAATTGCCGAACCCTCGAACTATACGGCCTACAAAATCGAATTCCTGCCGCGCGAAGAGGCCGATACGGTCGCCGTGGGCGACGTGCGTTTCTACGAGCGCGACAGGGAGGAGGCGTGGAGCGGTTTCGTCTATCCCGCGGTGGATTTCGAGGTGCTTGACCCACAGACCGAGGGTGCAGCGATTTACGCCACGCTGGTGCAGGATCCCGGGGCGTATGTCCGCTACCACACCCGCAAGGTTGCCGAAATACTTTTCTACTCAGCTGCCGATACGATGAACACGGTGGGGAAAATTGACTATACGCTGAAGGATTATGCCGGGGTTTCGGCCAAATCGGGCAACCCTGCGGAAACGGCGATCGTGTACAGTACGCAGCACATCGAGAAGTCGGCGCGCGAGTCGCTTTACAAACTCGACTATGAAACGCGCGGCGTGCTTTTCCACGAGCTGGTGCACGCCTACCAGTTCGAGCCGAAAGGGATTGGAAGCTATTCAACCAACAGGGAGTTTTGGGCCTGCATCGAGGGCCTTGCCGACGCCGTGCGCGCCGAGGCCGGGCTGTTCGACACTGCGGCGCTCCGCAAACCGGGCGGGCATTGGCTCGACGGCTATAAGACGACCGGATTTTTCCTGCAGTGGCTGACGACCATGAATCCCGACGCCCTGCGTGAATTCCACGTTACGGTTCGCGATATGGATGTCTGGAGTTTCGACAAGGCCATGCGTGCGATGTTCGGCCCCGAAAAAGGCATCGAGCAGATGTGGGCAGAATACCAACAGTTTTTGCAGAGCCAGGCGCCGCAGGCCTGACACCCGCATGGCAAGATATTCGAAAACGAGGCTCCATGGAGCCTCGTTTTATATAGTGTGATGCCTGATCCTGAGTATTGTGTCTGTTCGAAGCGGATGTTTCTTGTAATTTATTGAGTTTAATATGGACAGTTTCGCGGACATCCTCTTCGGATATGGTACGGAGTACAGTATGAAAATATAATAAAGCACAAAATGAAGATCCTGAGAGAATACATCGCAATTGCCCCTCTATTTCGGAGGCGATGCGCCTGATCTTATATTCGCAACCATTCCGCAGCTTGTTTTGCAAGGTTCAGGATCTCGATACTCAACACTTTCAACTCGCGTGTCCGCTGTCCCAGTGCGGCGATCTGATGTGGTATTGCAATGTTGGAAAAGTGCATATTGATGACCTTTACAATCTGGTTATAGTTATTGCCGATGCGCTGAAACTGGAAATAAAAGTCGTTAAGTCGGGCGACGAACTGCGTCTTCGACGGGTCGCGTCTGATAACGACGGACTCCTCGCTGAAGATTCTTTTAACAATAAAACGACTCCGGTTATGCTCCAATCCGACTTTGCTGAGCAGCTCGCAAAAGCGGATGTTCTACTCTTCATTAAGCCGGAAAGAGTATTTATAACTCGGCGTTCGGGGCTTCTTATCGGTCTTGTCTGTCGGGGTTCGGTTCATATCCATATATGGCTTAAAAAGGATCGTTCCCGAGTCGCCACCCGAACCTCGCAGAGCGAGAACCTTTGTCGGACAAAGGTACAACTCGCTGTTTTCTGGCGAAAACAAAAATTCGCGGCGGAGGATTTCTATCGAAGGTTTCGGAAGTTCTCCAACTTTTCATTGAGACGCTGGGCTTCGAGGCTTTCTTTTGCCGGCAGTTTTATTTGCTTTGGCATCCCAGAGAGTAGAACGAACGGAGAGTTTGCAGCTGAATTGCGCCATCGTACCGTTGATCGTAATACGGCCCCTGACGGGAACCTGCCCGATTTTACAATTTTATTACTCGGAGCACATGCAGAAAATAAAATTAAATACCTGGAAACAAGATATTTACTCTTTTTCGCACTTCCGGTTACCTACAACAGCCCGGCCGTAAAACGGCCGGGCTGTTGCGATTTTAAGCTTCACCCATCTTGGGACCCGCTTCGGGAACCGGCGGAGGAGTGGGTATTTCGATCTTGCCCACATTGCTTTCATAACGCACGATATTCTCCTGCAGCGAACGCAACAGCCGTTTGGCGTGTTCGGGCGTGAGGATAATGCGGCTCTTGACACGGGCTTTCTGCACGCCGGGAAGCACCGCGGCAAAATCGATAATGAATTCCGAGGTGGAGTGGGATATGATCGCCAGATTCGAATAGTGGCCCTGGGCCACCGTATCGTCGAGTTCGAGGTCGATCCCGAATTGTTTCATTTCTGCCATAGGCCCGCTTGTTGTTTCTGCAAATTTACCGACTTTCGACTGCCAATATACAACTCTGCGGCCAAAGTTTTCGATATTTTATCAACATATCGGCCATTTCCGACAATCGGCCGCGCCCTTTTTTCACGCGGCCTTGACGGATGTCCGAGGTTTTTCGTATCTTTGTTGCCTGAAACTCCGCAACCGAAGAAAATGGGATTGGAAATCTTGGACGTTATGTTCCGCGGCATCTGCGTAGGCGTGGCGGCATCGATCACGGTAGGCCCCGTGGCCGTGCTGTGCATCCAGCGCACCCTGTCGAAAAGCCGTCGTTCGGGAATCGTCTCCGGCCTGGGCGTAGCCTGTGCCGACACCTTCATGGCCATGGCGGCGTTGTTTTTTTACTCGATGCTCCAGACCCAAATCGAGCAGTACAACACCCTGCTGCGCGTGATAGGCGGCATCTTCGTGGTAATCGTCGGCGTCTACATCTTCGCCCAGAACCCCGTACCGCAGATACGCCGCAACCGGGCGGGCAAGACGTCGCTGTGGCAGGACTTCGCCTCGATCTTCGGGCTGACGATCGCCAATTTCATCATGGTGATCCCCTACATCCTCGCCTTCTTCGCGGTATTCAAGATTTCGGGCGGCGACATCACGCACGAAGGCGTGGGAGGCTTCTTCCGCGCCATGTTCATCATCGCCGGATTCTTCGGCGGCGCCGCGGCCTGGTGGACGATGCTAGCCTTCGTCATCAACCTTTTCCGCCGTCGCTTCCGCCCGCGCCACATGCTGACGATCAACCATGTCGCCGGCCTTATCATCGGGATACTGGGTATTTACACGATACTTTCAACATTCTTTGATATATTCCCCAATGTCGGATAACAAACACAAGATCATAATCGCCATCGACGGCTTTTCGTCGTGCGGCAAGAGTACGTTCGCCAAAGCCATCGCCCGCGAGCTGGGTTACATCTTCATCGACACCGGTGCCATGTACCGCGCCGTCACGCTCTATGCGCTCGAACACGGTGCGATCCGGTCGGGCATCGTCGACGAGGACGCAGTCGTCAGGCTGCTCGACCAGATCGCCATCACGTTCCGTTTCAACCCCGAACGCGGTGCCAGTGACATCTACGTCAACGGCGACCTGGTCGAAGGCAAGATCCGCACGATCGAGGTGAGCAACTGCGTGAGCCGCGTGAGCGCCATCGCCCCCGTACGCAGGAAACTGGTGGCCATGCAGCAGGAGATGGGACGCCGCCGCGGCGTGGTGATGGACGGCCGTGACATCGGCACGGTGGTCTTTCCCGATGCCGAACTGAAGATTTTCATGACAGCCGACCCGCGGGTTCGCGCCTGCCGCCGCTATGACGAGCTGCGCGCCAAGGGCGACCAGGTGTCGCTCGAGGAGATCGAACGCAACGTGCGCGAACGCGACAAAGCCGATATGGGGCGTGCGATATCGCCGCTCAGGCAGGCCGAAGACGCCATCGTACTCGACAACAGCTGCATGACGGTCGGGGAGCAGATGGCGTGGTTTATGAAGGAATTCGAACAAGTTACCAGATAGGAGCACGGATCGCCGTGCACAGGGCACAGTGAAAGGGTTGCGAATAGAGATCGACGACAAATCGGGCTTCTGCTTCGGCGTAGTCCGGGCTATTTCGGAGGCCGAGAAAGCCCTCGCCGAAGGGAGTACGGTCTATTCGCTGGGCGACATCGTCCACAACCGCATCGAAGTGCAGCGTCTCGAACGGCTGGGGCTGCGCACTGTAACCCACGCCGACATGCCCGCACTGGGCGGCCGGCGGCTGTTCATCCGCGCCCACGGGGAACCGCCCACGACTTTCGCGCGCGCGAAAGAGCTCGGCATCGGGGTGATCGACGCCACCTGCCCGGTGGTCGCCCGTTTGCAGAACCGCGTGATGAAGGCGCACGAACAGATGCACCCCGTCGGAGGGCAGGTCGTGATCCTCGGCAAACGGGGCCACGCGGAAGTCGTGGGACTCACGGGACAGGTGCAGGCACCGACCATCGTCATCGAAGGCGAGGAAGACCTCGGCCTGATCGACTTTACGCGGCCGGTCTATTTCCTGTCGCAGACGACCCAGAGCATCGCCCTGTTTGAGGCCCTGGGTGCCGAGATGCGCCGCCGGGCGGCACACCCGGACGGGGTGCGGATCGACGACACGATCTGCCGGCAGGTATCGAACCGCGAACAACACCTGGCGGAATTCGCACGCCGCTTCGACGTGGTGGTGTTCGTCTGCGGGCGCAAGTCGTCGAACGGCAAGGTGCTCTCGGAGGTGTGCCGCAGGGCGAACGCCCGGACACATACGGTCGAGGAGGCCGCCGAGATCGACCCGGCATGGTTCCCGGGTGCCGAGTCGGTCGGAATATGCGGCGCCACGTCGACCCCCAAATGGCTGATGCAGGAGGTTGCCGACCGCATCGGGCAAATTGGGAGAAGATGATACACAGAAAAACGACCGCATGCAACAAGCCCCTCCCAAGGAAGGGGTTTGGGATGGGGTCAAAATTGCAAACGGCGCCGGCGGCGGCTACGACCGACAAAGGCATTGTAACGATACAAATCCAACAAAAATCACTGTTATGAAATACTTCATCCGCTCGTTAAAATATTTCGTCGCCCTGTGCGTTATCTGTGTAGCCATCCTGGCCCTGATGCTCGCAACGGGGACTTCGGCACTCACGCTCGACCAGACGGTCTACGTAATGTTCCACACCAGCCGTTACGCGACGCTGTTCGCGGCGATCGTGGTGCTTGCGGCGCTCTACCCCAGATTCGGGTTCGTGGTGCGCAAGGTCGAAGGCGACGTGGAGGAGAACCGCGAACAGATCGTCAACGCCTTCAAGTCGGCAGGCTTTTCGCTGCGCGGAGAGGAAGACGGGGTGATGACATTCCGCGCCGACGGCCCGCTGCGCAAGCTGATGCTGCTGGGAGAGGACGAAATAAAGGTTTCACAATACGGACAGTGGATTCAGATCGACGGCATACGCCGCGGCGTTGCCCGGGTCGAATACCGGCTGGATTCGTACATACAAATGAGTAAACATGATTAGGAAAGGATACAGATACCTGCTCACGGCCGTCATTGCGGCCTCGGCGGCAGCCCTTTTGACCTTTGCGGCCCGCAACGACTTCGGGCTGGGGCGCAACATGGAGATCACGGTCAATATGATGCGCGAACTTTCGCTCGGCTATGTCGACCCGGTAGACCCGGACAAGCTGATGGAAGGTGCCGCAGAAGGTATGGTCAGCGACCTCGACCCCTACACGGAGTTCATCCCCGAAGACCAGATGTCCAACTTCGAGCTGCTCACCACCGGCAAATACGGCGGCGTAGGCTCCCTCATCCGCAAGAAAGGCGACTGGGTAACGATCGCCCAGCCCTACAAGGGATCGCCCGCCGACCGTGCCGGGCTGAAGATCGGCGACAAGATCCTCGCCATCGACGGCAAAGATGCCAAGGGCTTCACCACCGAGCAGGTCAGCTCGCGCCTCAAGGGAGACCCGGGCAGCAAGGTCAGGGTGACCGTCGAACACCTGACGGGCGGCACCGAGACCGTCACCCTGCAACGCGAACGGATCGCCATTCCGGGCATACCCTACGCGGGATGGGTGGGCGAAGGCATCGGGTACATCCGCCACAGCGATTTCACCGAAGGTTGCTACGAGGATATGCGGGCGGCCATCGAACGGCTGCGTTCGGAGGGCGAGCTGAAGGGGCTGATCCTCGATTACCGCAGCAACGGCGGCGGCATCATGCAGGAAGCCGTGAAGATACTGGGCATGTTCGTCCCGAAAGGCACCGAAGTGGTGAGCACCAAAGGCCGCACGGAAGATTCGCGCCGGGTATACCGCACCGAATCGGAACCGATACTCCCGGACTTGCCGCTGGCGGTACTCGTCAACGGCAACTCGGCATCGGCATCGGAGATCGTGACGGGAGCGTTGCAGGATCTCGACCGCGCGGTCATCATCGGCCAGCGCAGCTACGGCAAAGGGCTCGTACAGACCCCGCGCCCGCTGGGATACAACGCCATGCTGAAGCTCACCACCGCCAAATACTACATTCCTTCGGGACGCTGCATACAGGCCATCGACTATTCCCACTCGCAGGAGGGCACCGTCCGTTCGGTACCCGACTCGCTCATCTCGGAATACACGACCCGCGCCGGACGCAAGGTCTACGACGGGGGCGGCATCATGCCCGACATCCGCACCGAACCGGAGTACATCAGCCGCTTCGCCATGACGCTCTATGCGCTGGGGTTCATCGAGGATTTCGGGGACGAATACGTGCGCCGGCACCCGGGACAACAGATCGACATCCGCACGTTCTCGATCACGGACGGTGATTACGCCGAGTTCGCCGAGTTCATGAAGGACAAGGAGGTCCCCTATGAGTCGGATACGCGGCGGGCACTCAAGAAACTGCGCGAGGCTGCCAAAACGGATCGCTTCGAAGAGGTGGAACAGCAGATCGCAGCCATCGACTCGACGCTCCGGGACGACACGGCGACCAATCTTGAAACCTACCGCAAGGAGATCGTCGAGTCGATCAACAACGACATCGTACTGCGCCACGGCTATTCGGAAGGCGTCATCGAGCATTCGCTTCCCGACGACGGGGACGTGCTGAAAGCCATCGAAATACTCGGCAACAGGCAGGAGTACGCGCGGATCGTCACCGAGCAGGACACCCCGCGTAAATAAACACAGGCCATGAAAATCCGCCGCGACATATTCTCGTTCCGCAACCGCGTGGTGGTCATCATCGTGGGGGTGTCCCTCGGCATGGTGTCGCTGCTCTACACCAACAACATGGCCAAGCGCCTGAAGGAAAAGGAGCAGCACGACGTGGCGCTGTGGGCCCATGCGATGGAGCGTGCGAACCGCAACGTGATGGGAGGCTCGATGGAAGACCCGCTCATCACCGACATCGTGTCGAACGGCAACAACATCCCGTTCATCATGACCAACGAGAACCTGGAGGTGCTCCAATTCCACCTGGTTCCCGAAAAAATCATCGACCACCCCGACCGGCTGCGCAGGCAGATCGACAAATTCACGGCCGAGAACACCCCGCGCACGGTGCGTTTCTGGTGGTCCAACGACCACTACCACATCATCTTCTACGGGCGATCGGCACTGCTCAAATCGCTCTACTACTTCCCCTATGTCCAGATATTGGTCATAACGGCCTTTATCCTGCTGGGGTTCATCGCATTCCGGTCTTCGAAACACGACGAGCAGAACCGGGTGTGGATCGGGCTGGCGAAGGAGACGGCACACCAACTGGGCACCCCCACCTCGTCGTTGCTCGGGTGGATCGAATACCTGCGCTCGCAGGACGTGGATCAGAGCGCCGTGGAGGAGATGAACAAAGACCTCACGCACCTGATGAAGATCGTCGACCGCTTCTCGAAGATCGGCTCCGAAACACCCCTTACCCCGGCCAACATCAACGAAGTAGTGGGCGAGTCGGTCATGTATTTCCGTAAGCGCATCCCGCGCAACGTGACGCTCGACTACAACGGGCTGGCCATCGCCCCCGTGCAGGCCAACATCAACGCCGCACTGTTCGAATGGGTGGTCGAGAACCTGATGAAAAACTCGCTCGACGCCCTACAGGGGCACGGGTCGATCGACGTGCGCATCTCGTCGGACGACAAGAACGTGATGATCGACGTCAAGGATACCGGCAAGGGCATCCCCAAGGGGAACTGGAAGCGTATCTTCGAACCGGGATTCACGACCAAGACCCGCGGCTGGGGGCTCGGGCTCTCGCTTTCGCGCCGCATCGTGGAGGATTACCACCAGGGTAAGATCGGCGTGACGGAATCGGAGATCGGCAAAGGCACGACGATCCGCATCACGCTCAAACGCATATTCGAGGAATGACCGACACGCTGAGACATACCGTGCCGGTTCCGCTGCCCCGAACGCAGGAATCCGGCGTTGCGCCGGTACACGGCACCGGGGGTTCCGCCACGCCACAGACAGCGGCCCCGGCCGGGGATTCCGTACCGCACCGCCATGCAGGTATGCCCGCGACACCCCCGGGGGACTCGCCCGCAGCACGGACTCTCCAAGCACAGTCCCCGACGGACAGTACGGAAAATACGGCCGCAGGCGACACGCTCGCCGCAGACAGTGCTGCGGACGGCGAATTTCCGTTCCTCCCCTTCGGCGACCCGTTCCCGGAGCTGCCGGCAACGCCTTGGCACGACGTCCCGGCCGCGGAGGTCTTCGGCACGGCATCCGTGCTGGTTCCGCAGCAGCCGATATATTCCGCCCGGGCGGAGTCGCTCACCGAAAATCCCGTTTTCCAGGGTTTCGTGCTGTTGCTGGCCGCAACCTATGCCATGCTCCTCTACCGCAATCTGGAGGATGTGCGCCTGCTGCTCACACGTGTTTCGCGCGACAGGGCCACAGGAGAACGCCTGACCGAAGACCCCGGCGGCAGCGGGTTTTCGCGCTTCCTGAATATCGCCACGACGATCGGCATGCTCTTCATGGGGGTCATGGTCGTCAAATACGGGGATTCCCTGATGCCGGGACGCCTGACCGAACTCCTTCCGCACGGAGCCGTGCTGGCCCTGAGCCTGCTGGCGACGCTTGCCTGTGCGGGGGTGGTGCTCTTCCAGCTGGCAACCGTAAGGATGGCCGGGGCGGTGACGCTTTCGCAGCCCTTCATCTCGCAGGTCGTCCTGCTGAAACGCACCTACTTCACCCTTGCCGTCATCGTCACGTCACCCGTACTCCTGCTCTTCGCCCTCTGTCCCCGGGGTACCGGAGGCGTTTGGTTCTGCATCATTGTCATCGAGTTGATCGTAACGGCTATCTTATACCTCAGGGAGGTGCTGAACCTGTTTATTTCCAAAAAAGTTTCGATTTTGCATTGGATTTTGTACCTTTGCATCGTGGAAGTCTTCCCGGTCAGCCTGTTATGGCTGCTCGTGGCAAGGTGATTCAGTGATTGAAGAACAACGTAAAACTTAGGTCAGCATTGAAAGTTAAAAAAGTATTGGTTTCGCAGCCGAGGCCCGCAGTTATAGAGAAGTCCCCGTTCTACGAATTGTCCGAGAAATACAACGTAGAGATCGCCTATAAACCTTTTATACGTGTCGTGGGCGTATCCCTGAAGGAGTTCCGTGCCCAGCGGGTCGAGATACTGACACATACGGCCGTTATTTTCACGTCGCGCACGACGGTAGACAGCTTTTTCCATATCTGCGAGGAAGCCCGCATCACCGTGCCGGAAACCATGAAATACATCTGCCAGACGGAAGCCATAGCACTCTACCTGCAAAAATACATCGTTTACCGCAAACGCAAGATTTCGTTCGCCGACGGATCATTCACGTCATTCATCGAACTGATAATCAAACATAAGGACGAGAAATTCCTGCTGGCGCTGAGCGAGCCCCACAAACCCGAGCTACCCGAGACGCTTGCCAAGCTCAAGCTGGCGGTAGACCCCGTCATCCTGGCACGCACGGTGGCTTCGGAACTCGAAGACGTACAGCTTGCGGATTACGGACTGCTGGCGCTCTATTCGCCTTCGGACGTCAAGACCCTTGTCGACAAGTTCGGCACCGAAAACCTGCCCGCCGTGGCGGTATTCGGCGAAGGTACGCTGCGCGCCGCCCTTGCGGCAGGCATCACGGTACAAGCCAACGCCCCGACCCCGGTGGCCCCGTCGATGGCCAAAGCCATCGACATCTATCTGCAGAAGGTTCATAAAGGCGAGGAGATAGAACCGGTGGAGTTGGTTACCGATACGGAAAAAGAGGAGTTCATCCGCAGCCAGCAGCACAAACTGGCCAAAAAGAGCCGCACGCGCCGCACTGCCGAACCCCGCAAATAAAATAGCCATGCCCGACTGCTCGCTTCCCCGCACGGAACGGCTCCGTTCGCTCGGTGCCGTGCGCCGCATGTTCGAGAGCGGGGAGAGCGGGTTCATCTTCCCGTTCCGGTACGTCTGGTTCGCCGAGGCCGACGAGATACCTTCGGTCGAGGTATTGTTCTCCGTGCCCAAGAAATTCCACAAGCGGGCCAACAAACGCAACTTGCTGCGGCGCCGCACCAAGGAGGCATACCGGTTGCAGAAACAGACGTTGAAGAACGGTAGCCCGGCGAACCTCGACCTGGCGCTGATCTACTCCTCGAAAGAGGTGCTGCCCTATAAAACCATTCAAAATGCAGTCCGCCGGATTCTGGAAACAGTCGTGGAACACCTTTAAACGCATCTGCGCCCTGCCGCTGATCGCGTTGGTGAAGTTCTACCAGCTCTGCATCTCCCCGTTCACGCCTCCGTCGTGCCGCTTCACGCCGACCTGCTCGCAATATGCCCTCGAAGCACTGCGTAAATACGGGCCGTTGAAGGGGCTGTGGCTGACGCTCCGGCGGCTCGCACGGTGCCATCCGTGGGGAGGCAGCGGTTACGACCCGGTACCCTGAACCCGCAGGTAGACAAAGCCCGAAAGGCACAAATGCTGCCCGGGACAATAAAAACAATCCGACCTTTCCGGGTCGGATTGTTTTTTCAGACAGCATACGTGCCCCCGCAGGGCGGAAAAACCGGAGGAACCCGCAAAAGGCAGGCACACAGCCCCTCCCGGCCGGTCGCGCTATCAGTCGCACGTACCGGGGCAATGTTCGGCCGAAGATTCGAATTCGAGCGTTACATGATGGATCCCGGCCGTTTCCAGCTCCGCTTTGAGCTGTCTCTTGACCGTTTCCATACGGGGCAGCTCTGCCAACACGACATGCGCCGTAAGGGCATTTTCGGTAGTGCTGATCGCCCAGACATGGATGTGGTGCACGGCCTTGACACCCGGCACGGCCTCCATCGTCTTTTCCACCTCCTCGATGCGGATACCCACGGGAACGCCGTCGAGCGACAGACGCAGGCTGTCGCGCGTCAGCGACCAGACCGATGCCACGATCACGGCGGCAACGACAAGCCCGACGATGGGGTCTACGATCGTCCATCCCGTCCACGAGATCACGACACCCGACACCAGCACCCCCACCGACACCAGCGCATCGGCGGCCATATGCAAATAAGCCCCTTTCACGTTCAGGTCTTTGTCCTTATCCTTCATGAAAAGCCAGGCCGTAAAGCCGTTGATTACGACCCCGACGCCGGCCGTCCAGGCAATGGCTCCGCCCTCGACGGGTGCCGGATGCAGCATCCGCCCCACGCTCTCGGCAACGATGACCCCCACGGCGACGAGCAGGATCACGGAGTTGAGCAGCGAAATGAGCACCGTGCTCTTCTTATAGCCGTAGGTATACCGGGGCGTAGCATGGGCCTGTGCAAGGCGGAAAGCCAGCATGGCCAGCAGCAGGCTCGCCACGTCGGAAAGGTTGTGCCCGGCATCGGACAGCAGCCCCATCGACCCGTAATAGAGCCCGACGGCGAATTCGACGACAACGAATGCCACGTTGAGCGCAATGCCGAGGATAAAGGCTTTGTTGAGCGACGTGACCGTATGGTCGTGATGATGGTGTTCGTGTGCCATAACCGTTATATTTCGGCGATCGTATCCCGGATGTCCGAGAGATCGACCAGTTTGTTGACGATGGCGTAGATCGTAAGCCCTGCCGGAGAGTGTATCTGCAACTTGGCCACGATGTTGCGCCGATGTGTGATGACCGTATGGGTCGAAATGCAGAGTGCATCGGCGATCTGCTTGTTGGTCATTCCCTTGACGATGCAGACGACGATCTCGCGTTCGCGGGCGCTCAACGGTTCCTGGCGCTCTTCACGGGGAGCATCGCCGACCGGTTGCATGATCTTTTCGCGCAGCGTCTCGACCGGGTCGTAGACCGAAAGCACGTCGTCATAGGCATTGAGCGTCGCGGCGTCCGTCACGGACATTTGCAACGCAATGCAGCGCAGGCCCTCGCAACCGGTTTGCACCCTCAGTTGCTGGGGCGTACAAAATCCCAGCGAAGCCGGGTTGACGACCAGCACGTCGGGACGATGGCGCGACAACTGCGCGGTGAGCTGCGAAATATCGGCGATTTCGAGGATATCGACGTCGGGGGCCGGCAGGCGGCGCAACACGGCGATAATGCCACAGCGCAGGATGGCCGAAGGCTCGGCGACGGCGAGTTTCAACGCCTTCATCGACGGCCTCCTTTCTTGGGAGCGGGTTGCTTCGGAGGCATGTCCCCGGGCTGTGTGCCGGACACCCCGCTCCCCGTCCGCTCCTCGAGCCGCTTGATCGCCGGGATGAACAGACGGTCTTCGATATCGTTGTGCGACGCAAGGTCGCGTTCGCAGGTGAAGATGTCAAAAAGCACGCCGTTCAGCTCGTTGGTACTGCCCGAAGGGTAATAACGGATGATGATCCGCTTCAGTTCGGCGAGTTTCGCCTCGACCTGGTCGTGGTGCCGGCGGAATATGTCGATCGAATAGCCTTCGGGATGCTCCCCCCGGAGCAGCCCTTCGACATAGGGGAAAACTTTCTGTTCCTCATAGTCCATGTGCTTGTGCACTTCGGCGACGTACTCGTCGAAGAACCGCAGGATGGCGAAAGCCACGTCGTTATGGCTGCAATCGATCGCCTCGATCAGCTTGCGGCGGATGGCCGGAAGCCGGAAATCGAGGAAATAGTTATGCGAATTGCGCAGGTAGCTGACAAGCGCGGCCACGGAGATCGTCTCCGGATCGGGGGCCTTGTCGTCGGCATGCATATTCACCACAGCCAGAAAAGTCGCCGTATCGACCCCGCTGTCGAGGCAGACCTCGCCGATGGTCTTGTCGCCGAAACCCAGTGCGATACCGAAGCGGCTCATGATAAGCAGCACGGGGTAGCGGTCGCAAACCAGGTCGCACATGCGGTCGTCGGAATTGTATCGTCCTATTCTATACATAGTATGCTCAATATCTGCAAAAATAACGAATTACCGCACCCCGCGCAATACCTAAATCCAGGTATTTATCCCGGAATCAGCGGTTTCCGATGTCGACATAGGTCGTCTGGAGCATCGTGCGGCCGATGTCCAGCAGGCCGGGTGCCGTCTCGCTGACAGCCTTGCCGCTCGTAGCGTCCCACACGGCCTCACCCGAGGCATCGACCACGCCGAAACCGTCGTTGAACGTATAGTACGCGAATTTACGGGGGGGGGTCGGGGCGAAAATATCCTTGCTGTAATCGAAATCCGAGTGGTCGATCCCCAGCTGTCCGAGGATCGTGGCGCAGATGTCGATCTGCGAAGCGTAGGTATCGACCACACGCGGTGCAGCGACGGCACCGCCCAGCCAGATCATCGGGATACGGTGGCGCAGCGGCTCGTTATAGGAGAGGCTCCGCGGCCACGGATAGCCGTGGTCGGCGACCAGCACCAGAAGCAGGTTGTCCCATGCCGGCGAAGCCTTCAGTTTGTCGACCATCCGGCCGACGCACTCGTCGGAAAAGGCGAAGGCGTTGAGTTCCTTGTCATCGAACTTCGAGAACGGCACGTCGAACGGGCGATGGCTGCTCAATGTCAGCATGCCGGCCAGGAACGGCTCGCCCTTCCCGCTCAGGGCGATCACGCGGTCGGCAAACCAATCGCACATCACCGCGTCGTCATAGCCCCAGTCGGCCGGCGGGGTATCGAAGCGCAGGTCTTTCTGCCATGTAAGCTGCTGCCAGCCCGTAGCGTACATGTACGACGCCTGGTCGGTGAAGTTCAGATCGCCGCCATAGGAGAAGCCGGTGGCATATCCTGCGCCGGAGAGCGAACGGGCCAGCGAGGGCAGGTTACGGCTCTTGGCCGGGAGCTTCATGATCGACATGCGGGTCTGGGCAGGGAATCCGCTCAGGATAGCCACCTCGCCCCGGTCGGTGCGGAACGAGTTGGCGAAGAAATTTTCGAACCAGATGCCTTCGCCCTTCAGGCGCTGCATGTTGGGCATGACGGGCAGACCGCCGACATCGGCATCCATGACCGTACGGGCGAAACTTTCGAGAATAACCACCACGACATTGGGGCGCGAGGTCGTCAGCACCCGCTCGGGAGCAGCGGCGGAAGGGTCGTTCCCGCGCAAGCGGGCAAACCGTTCCTCGCGTCCGGCCTCGTCGAAGAAGGGGTATTCGGCGGCATAGTCGGTATGGTCGCCGAGGCTCGTAAGGAACGAAAAGACCGGGTTGGTCGCCGCATGGTTCAGAAACATGTTCGCACTGAAATAGGCCTTTGACACATTGGCGACAGAAGCCCCCAGCCCGCCGCGGATGGCGAGGAAATCGCACCCGGCGAGCAGCAGCAGGACAAGGCTCCACGGCAGCGCCGCACCCCGGCGGAGCGGCTCCCCGTCGAACAGGCGGCAGACGAGGCGGTAGACCCAGACCATGAGCGCCGCGTAGGCGACGGCCAGCAGGGTCTGGCGCACCCCGAGCCAGAAATCGACGCTCGCCATAGCCTCCTCGGGGTCGGTAAGGTAAATCAGGATCGTCGCATCGAGGCGGAAACCCCAATGCTGGTATAACTCGACATCGACGGCGAAGATGACCGCCGTGACGGTTGCGACTAACACGAAATAGCCTGTCAGCACCCGCCGCCATATTCTCCCGGGCAGCCGCACCCACAGCGACACAAGGGCCAGCAACAGCGGCAGTGCGGTGACATACCCGGCGACGGTGCTGTCGAGCGTCAGCCCGTGCCACACGACGCCCAGCCATTCACCGACGGAAGCCTGCGCGGCATCGGCCGCATAGTAGGCCAGGAAAACGGGTTTCTGGACGGCCATCAGCAGAACGGTCGCACAGAACACCGCTAAAACAAAAGCTATCTTCTTCTTTACCATGCGCACATCTTAAATTGGCGGTCATACCTTTCGAAGTACCGGAAATTTCCGCCCCGGATTTTCGAATCAGACCGCGTCATTCGCAGCCTGCGGCTACGTTGACAGGTCAGCCCCTAAATCCCCGGCTCGGAAGAAATTCCGGCCGCGCCGGCCGACAAAACCGGGAAAGTGGCTGACGGGCATCGGCGCCGGGTGCTCCCGGCGCAAGGTGCCGGGCTCAGACCTTCTCGCCGTAGGCCAGGTCACCGGCATCGCCGATACCCGGGACGATATAGCAGCGCGAAGTCAACTCCTCGTCGACGGCGGCCGCCCAGATCGTGGTGGTTTTGCGCGGCATATTCTTCTGCACGTAGTCGATCCCCTGTTCGCTGGCAATCACTGCTGCAACGTGCGTATATTTGGGCGTACCACCCTTTTCGCACAAGGCCTTATAGGCCAGCACGAGCGAAGAGCCCGTGGCGAGCATCGGATCGACCAGCAACAAGACCTTGCCTTCGAGGTCGCCGCACGAGATATACTCGACCTTGACCGTAAACTTGCCGTCTTTCGTACTTTTACGGTAGGCCGAGACAAAGGCGTTCTCGGCATCGTCGAAATAGTTCAGGAATCCCTGATGGTAAGGCAGCCCGGCCCGTAGGATCGTCGCCACGACGACCTGGTCGTCGATCAGCCCGACCTCCGCTTCGCCCAGAGGCGTCTCGACGATACGGGGCGAATAGGCGAGCTCCTTCGAGATCTCATAGGCCGTGATCTCCCCGATACGCTCCAGGTTACGGCGGAAGCGCATCGAATCCTTCTGCACCGACTTATCGCGGATCTGTGCGATGAACTTGTTGAGGACAGTGTCCTGTTTACTCAAAATATGCAGGGTCATAGGTAAGAAGTTTGGTTGTCAATAAAGGAAGTTGTTGAAGGGGTAACGCCCGGCATGGATCTCGCGTACCATCCCGTAGAGATCCGAACGGAATTTCTCGATGTTGGTCTTGGCAAGCGCCGAAAGGAAAATGCAGGGGGTATTGGCCCGGGCGATCCAGCTCTTTTTCAGGTCGTCGAGCGACAGGTTCTCGCGCGTGGCGGGCGTGAGGTCGTCGTCGTCCTTCCTGACATAGGTATAGGCATCGACCTTGTTGAAGACCAGATAAACGGGTTTGTCGCCCGCGCCGATATCCTGCAGGGTCTGCTTCACCACGTCGATCTGCTCTTCGAACTGCGGATGCGAGATGTCGACCACATGCACCAGCAGGTCGGCTTCGCGCACCTCGTCGAGCGTCGACTTGAACGACTCGATCAGCTCGGTGGGAAGTTTGCGGATGAATCCCACGGTATCGGACAGCAGGAACGGGAGGTTGTCGAAAACCACCTTGCGCACCGTCGTGTCAAGTGTCGCAAAGAGTTTGTTCTCGGCAAACACCTCGCTTTTGGAGATCAGGTTCATCAACGTGGACTTGCCCACGTTGGTATAGCCTACCAGCGCCACACGCACCATCGAACCGCGGTTCGAGCGCTGCACGGCCATCTGACGGTCGATTTTTTGCAGATCCTCCTTGAGTTTGGAGATCCGGTTGCGGATGATACGGCGGTCGGTCTCGATCTCGCGCTCACCGGCACCGCCGCGGGTTCCGGTACCGCCGCGCTGCCGTTCGAGGTGAGTCCACATGCCCGAAAGGCGGGGCAGCATATATTCGTAGTTGGCCAGCTGTACCTGCGTCTTGGCATAGGCCGTCTGCGCCCGCGACATGAAGATGTCGAGGATCAGGCGCGTACGGTCGAGGATGCGGCAGGGCATGGCCTTTTCGATATTGCGCGTCTGCGACGGGGAGAGCTCGTCGTCGAAAATCACCACGTCGATCTGCTGCTCCCGGCAGTAACCGGCGATCTCTTCCAACTTGCCCGGGCCGACGTATATGCGGGCCGAAGGCTGCGGCAGCCGCTGCGTAAAGCGTTTCACACTCACGATATCAGCCGTTTCGGCCAGGAATTCGAGTTCGTCGAGGAACTCTTCGGCCTGCCGCGGATCCTGGTTGTCGCGGATAACGGCGACCATCACGGCGCGCTCCCTGCAATCGGGAACGGCCTCGGAGTTCGGGGTTATATTCTTATTCTCAGTCAAAGTCGTACACTTAATTTTAAACAGTCACATCGTGCCGCAACATGCGGCAGGGAAGGTGCTCCCTGCGGGGAGCAAACATTATGCTACAAAAAGGGTATCCTGCTTTCGGCGGATACCCTATTTATTAAATTGTCATGCAGAACATTCTCAACTCAAACCACATACGCCCGGTCAGTTCTGTACGCGGAAATCGACCGGGAGCGTGTATTTGACACGCACAGCCTGGTTACGCTGCTTGCCGGGGCTCCATTTCGGCGACTTGTTCAGCACGCGGATGGCTTCTTCGGAAAGCGACCGGTCGGGCGACTGCAACACCTCGATATTGGTCAGGCGACCGTCCTTGTCAATTACGAACGAAAGAACGACACGGCCCTGAATCCGGTTCTCAAGGGCAACCTGCGGGAACTTGACATTCTGCATCACCCACGCCCGGAACGTATTGAGGTCTCCGTCCTGGAACGATGGCATCGTCTCGGCGGTAATGAAAATCGTGTCGTCCGCAAAATCCTCGTCCTTGGCCGGCGGCACTATTTCGACAATCGCATCAGGATCGAAATCCTCGAATGTGAGATCCGTCTGCACGAACCGGTGATTGGGAATGACCTCGATCAACTGGGAAAGGGCCTTTACCTCAACCTTCTGGGGTTTCTGTTTGGGCGCGTCGGTCGTGACCGGGACAATATCGACATCGACGGGCATAACATCCACTGCGACTTTCTGAATTCTGTACTCGTCCGGCGTATAGGTAAATGCGACAATGACCAGGGACAATGCCACGACCAAACCGATCTCCAATAAAAGGCCTCTCTTATTCCTAAGATCTGCCTTGAATGATTTTTTAATCTCCATATCAATCAGAATTAGGTGGTTAGTACGCGAATCCAGTGCAGCGTATGTATCGTCGGATTCCGGGTCGCTGCCGCCGAAACCCCCTACCGTCCCGGCTTAGTTCTGCACGCGGAAGTCAACGGGCAGGGTGTACTTTACACGTACAACCTGGTTGCGCTGCTTGCCGGGGCTCCATTTCGGCGACTTGTTCAGTACGCGGATGGCCTCTTCGGAAAGCGACCGGTCGGGCGTCTGCAACACCTGGATATTGGTCAGACGGCCGTCCTTCTCGATCACGAACGAAAGAACCACACGACCCTGGATACCGTTTTCGAGGGCGATCTGCGGAAACTTGACGTTCTGCTGAACCCACGTACGGAAGGTATTGAGGTCTCCGCCCTGGAACGAAGGCATCGTCTCGGCGATCAGGAACGGCTGGTCGTCCTCGATGGTCTCCTCGACCACGTCGACCTGCTGGATCACCTCGGTGTTCTCGTCGAATTCGGCGAAGTCCACCTCGGTCGTGATCTTCGTGTCGTTGGTCACCACCTGCAACAGGTCGGCGATCACCTTCACCTCGACCTTCTTGGGAGGCTCGGGCGGCTTCTGATCCTGACGGGTAATCTCGGTAATTTCTTCTTCAACCGGGCCGTAGTTCAAGTCCGGCTTTTCGATCCGGTACTCCTTCGGCGTGTAGGCAAAAGCCGCAATAACCAGGATAAGGGCTACGACAAGTCCGATTTCAAGCAAAAGACCCCGCTTGTTCTGAAGGTCTGCTTTGGGTGATTTCTTGATTTCCATCTATTTTAAATTTAATTGTTCGGCAATGATAAATCGCACATAGGCATGCTATGCACCACAAATATATGGATAAAAATTCAAAAATGCGCCATCCGGCACGAAAATCTTTAATTTTTGCCTACTTTTGCGGGGTAAAAGATCACAACGGAGATTGATAAATGGCCGTTTCGGAACCACTATACGGGAAAAACCCTGCGGAACTCGCCGCCCTCTGCGCCGAGACGGGCCTGCCGCGTTTCGCGGCAGGGCAGCTCGCCCGCTGGCTCTATGTGAAGCACATCGAAGACCCGATGCTGATGACCGATATCCCGGCTGCCCGGCGCGCCTTGCTGGCCGAGCGGTTCCGGCAGGTGCTGACCCCGCCCGAACGGGTCACCGAATCAGCCGACGGCACGAAGAAATACCTCTTCCGCACACAGCAGGGAGCCTACATCGAATCGGCCTATATTCCCGACGGCGACAGGGCCACGCTCTGCGTCTCGTCGCAGGCCGGGTGCCGCATGGGGTGTAAATTCTGCGCCACGGGGCGGCAGGGGCTGCAACACTCGCTTACGGCGGCCGAAATCCTCAACCAGATCGTTTCCCTGCCCGAACGCGACACGCTGACGAACGTAGTTTTCATGGGCATGGGCGAACCGCTCGACAATACGGACAACGTGCTCAGGGCGCTCGACATCCTCACGGCGGAGTGGGGCTTCGGCTGGTCGCCCACGCGCATCACGCTCTCCACGGCGGGCGTCGTCCCCGAGTTGCGGCGGTTGCTCGACAGCACAAAGGTGCACCTGGCCGTGAGCCTGCACAACCCCTTCCACGAGGAGCGGGCAGCCATCATGCCCGTCGAACGGGCATGGCCGGTCGCCGAGGTCGCGGCAATCCTGCGCCGATACGACTTCACGCACCAGCGCCGCGTATCGTTCGAATACATCGTCATGAGCGGACTGAACGACTCGCCGCGGCATATCCGCGAACTATGCCGCCTGCTGGACGGCATCAAGTGCCGCATCAACCTGATCCGGTTCCATAAAATCCCCGGGTCACCCTATTTCTCGCCGGACGACGCGGCCATGGTACGTTTGCGCGACACGCTGACGGCCAAGGGCATACAAACCACGATCCGGGCTTCGCGAGGCGAGGACATCCAGGCGGCCTGCGGCCTGCTGAGCACTTCGGCGCTCGAAGGCAGGCAATAGAGCACGGTTCTTGCACGTTATACGGAAAACGAATCCGCATGAAAAAACTGATCTTCATACTGATGCTGGCACTCGCAGCGGGCGCCGCACAGGCACAGGTAAAATTCGAAACAAAATCGACCGACGCCGTCCGGGAGATGGCGGTCAAAACCGGGAAACTGGTATTCATCGACCTCTACGCCACGTGGTGTCCGCCCTGCCGTATGATGGAACGGGAGGTTTTCTCACGCAAGGACGTGGGGGATTTCATGGAACGGCATTTCGTGGCCGCCAAATACGACGTGGACAAAACCACGGGCAAGGAACTGCTGAAACGCTACGGCAGCGGGGCAATTCCGCTTTATCTGGTCTTCGACACGCAGGGCGAACTGCTGGGACGCATACAGGGGGCGGCCAAGCCCGACGAGTTCATAAACAACCTGCAAACGATCCTCGACAGGCAGAAGCCCAAACAGGGAAAGTAATCACCTGGGCTCCCGGCCTGAAACTGGCGGCGCCGCCAGCCGATGCACGAGCCAGAGATTGACCGCGGCGACGGCACATCCCGCCATCCCGCATAACACGAACTCCCGGAGCGAAAAGGCCCGGGAGTTTATCATGATGCACAGTCCCCGTCCACAGCAGGCCAGGCACGGCAGCGACGTCGCAATGACGGGGACATAGCGTCCCAGGGCAACCCACTGCCCGAGATGGATCAGCAGGTGCATCCCGAACGCAAGGAACAGGGCCAGCCACGGATAATAACAGCCGGCAAGGGCCGCACAGGCCGTTACCGCCACCAGCAAAACCAGTTCTTCGGCAGCCATGGCGGCAAACCGCAAGGGGGAGATCCCGTCGAAATGCGGGAGCATGCGGCGGGCGAGCTGCGGAAAACGCCGCGCCAGCAACTCCCGGTTGCGGCGAAGCCACGGCGGAAGAAAGAGCATCTCCTCGGCATCGTGGAGCAGGAACATCGCGGGCAGCGACCACAACAGCCACCCGGGAAGGAGCGCGCCGCCTGCCATACGGATTTATTTTTTAGGGGTATAGACCACTTTCTTGGTCTCGAAGAACTCCTCTCCGAAGAACCGCGGAATATCGTAGATATACCAGCGCATACCGGTCTGCGCCAGTTCTTCGGCCAGGTCGCCGCCCTTGAGGTAGAGGATGCCGTTCGGAAGCGAGCCTTTCTGTCCCTTCCCGATTTTCGCCCAGATCCATCGGACGAACTCCGGCATTGCCGTGACGGCGCGCGAAACGACATAATCGTAGCGTTCCTGCAGCGTCTCGACACGCACGCAGCGGGGATCGAGGTTCTGCAGCCCGAGCCCGGCGGCGACGCCCCCGACGACCGTGATCTTCTTGCGGATGGAATCGGCGGCGGTGAAATGCGCCTCGGGAAAGAGGATCGCCAGCGGCACCGAAGGGAAGCCGCCGCCGCACCCCACGTCGAGGATACGGGCGCCGGCATCGAACGTACAGACCTTGGCAATGGCGAGCGAATGCAGCACATGGCGCAGGTAGAGCTGGTCGAAATCCTTGCGCGAGACGACGTTGATCTTGGCGTTCCAGTCGGCGTAGAGGCCGTACAGGGCGGCGAACTGCTGCCGCTGCAATTCCGTCAGGCCGGGGAAATATTTGTCGATAAGTTCCATGCGGATCGGTTTTTCCGGGGGGGGGTCAGTTTTTCTCGCCTTCGGTTATCAGGCGGCACATCTGTTCGCGGGCACGGTGTATCTGCGTCTTGACGGTGCCGAGCGGCAATTTGAGGTTGGCGGCGATCTCTTCGTAAGAGTATTCGTCGAAGAACCGCATGACGATCAGCGTCCGGTAGCGCGGGGCGAGGCGTTCGAGGTAATGCTCGATCTGCGTCCGCTGCTGCATGCTGATGACGCTCTCTTCGGGCGTCGGAGTCGTCGATGGAGGCGAGGAGAAGCGTTCGTCGATCGACAGGTCGTCCTGGCGGCGCCGTACGAAGTCGATGAACGTATTGCGGGCGATGGTGTAAACCCACTGCCCGAAGGTATAGACGGTACTGTAACGATGCAGGTTGATGTAGACCTTGATGAACGTCTCCTGCAGCAGGTCGTCGGCATCGTTGACACCCCCCAGCCGCTGTACGAAAAGGCGGTGGATCGCATCGCGGTAACGGTTGAACAGGTATTCGAAGGCCCTGTCGTCGCCTTCGAGCACGAGTTCCACCAGGCGCCGGTCTTCGGCGACGATATAGTCGGCTATCTCCATACGCGGTCGTCTCGTCGCAGCAGCATCACCCCGAGCAGAAACGCCCACAGCGGACTGAGCAGGTCGTAAACGAAATAACAGCCGGCCATGCCCGCCTCTCCCAGGCGGCGTGCGATGCGCCGCACCTGGATCGCCACGAGCAGGTAGCGAACCAGCACCAGGACGAGGGCCGCGATCTTATATTCGAACGGCATCACCGCCAGCGCACAGGCGGCCGTGATGAAAAAAAGCGCCCGCGATCCCAGTTCCCACTGGATGTAATTCTTCACCTGCTGCGGATAGAACGGGAATGCCGAACCGTAATAACGCAACTGCCCCATCCACCAGCGCATGCCGCCCCACGTCTTCTCGCGCAGCGTTGCACGCGGCGAGAGGATCACGCTCACATTGTCATGCGTCATGACCTTCTGCATGTAGAGGTCGTCCTCCCCGATATTCATGTTGAGATGGCTGAACCCCTTGGAACCGAAATAGATGTTCTTGGTAAACCCGATGTTGTGGAGCGTCCCCCGGTAAGGGTTCCGGCGCACGGCACGGGCGATCCAGTCAACGCCGTGCATCATGCGCCAGGCGCGCATCATGTAGTTCGCAAAGCCTTTCCCGCGCTCCACGCCGCAGTAACCCACGACGATCTCGCCCCGGGTAAAGCCCTTGGCCATCAATGCCAGCCAGCGGTCGGTCTGGGGGACGGCATCGGTCGAAGTGAAGACCATGCACTCGTGGTGCGCCGACTTGATGCCCACGTTGAGCGCCATCTTGCGCGAGATGGGAAAGCGGGGGTCGAGGTGGATCTTGGTCGTCACGATCTGGGGGAACGACTGTTTCAGCCGCACGAGCTCCTCGTAGAAATCGGAATCGTGGCCCACGTAGACGATCACCACCTCGAAATCGGGGTAGTTCTGCGCCAGGATCAGCGGCAGCCGTTCCTCGACGAACGAATAGTCCTCCGAGAAGAGCGGGATGACGACCGACACCTGGGGATCGGCCTCCAGCACGGCCGGGCGGCGGTTGTTCTTGTAGCCGGGGATACGGCCGTAAACGAAAATATAGTAGTACAGCTGCACGCCGAACATGGCGAGCATGGCCCCTGCGAGGGCAATGCCTTCCCAGCCGTAGCATGTCAGAAAAGTATCGAAAAATTGCATACAGGCGAAATATGCGCAAAGGTACAAAACAATTCAGAATTCAGAATTCCCAAATCAGATTATTTTATGTATTTTTGCCGAATATATGAGCATGAAGTTTACATTACAGCATAAGGATCCGGCGTCCAAAGCCCGCGCGGGCGAACTGGCGACAGACCACGGCGTCATCCGCACCCCGATTTTCATGCCTGTGGGTACAGCCGCCACGGTCAAAGGCATTTTCCACCGCGACGTGCGCGACGAGGCCCGGGCGCAGATCATTCTGGCGAACACCTACCACCTCTACATGCGCCCCGGCATGGAGATCATCGAAAAGGCCGGGGGCGTACACCGTTTCTCGACCTGGGAAGGGCCGATGCTCACCGACAGCGGCGGCTTCCAGGTCTTCTCGCTCGCAGCTTGCCGCAAACTCAGGGAGGAGGGATGCCATTTCCGGTCGCATATCGACGGTTCGAAACACCTCTTCACACCCGAAAGCGTCGTGGACACCGAGCGCACGATCGGCGCCGACATCATGATGGCTTTCGACGAATGCCCCCCGGGCGACGCCCCGCGCGAATACGCGGCCAAATCGCTGGCACTGACCGAGCGATGGCTGGATCGCTGCTTCGACCGTTACCATCAGACCGAACCCAAATACGGCCACTACCAGGCGCTGTTCCCCATCGTACAGGGGTGCACCTACCCCGACCTCAGGGCGCATGCGGCCGAAAACGTGCAACAGTACGGCGCCGACGGGTATGCCATCGGCGGACTGGCGGTCGGCGAACCGACCGAGGTGATGTACGAGATGATCGAAGTGGTCAACGCCATACTGCCCGAAGACCGTCCCCGTTATTTAATGGGCGTGGGCACGCCGGTGAACATCCTCGAAGGGATCGAGCGCGGCGTGGACATGTTCGACTGCGTGATGCCGACGCGCAACGGCCGCAACGGGCAGCTGTTCACGGCCGAAGGCGTCATCAACATCCGCAACAAGAAATGGGAGGACGACTTCTCGCCGATCGACCCCGAGGGCACGGCGTTCGTCGACACGCTCTATACGAAGGCCTACCTGCACCACCTGGTGACATGCGGCGAAATGCTGGCGGCGCAGATCGCCTCGCTGCACAACATCGCCTTCTACCTGCGGCTGGTGACGATGGCCCGCCAGCACATCGCGGCCGGGGATTTCAAGCCGTGGAAGGAGGCGATGGTCGGCAAACTCCAAAGGCGCCTGTAAAGAACCGAGGCCGGGGGAGGGCAGGAGGCAAACCCGTCGGGCCACGGGCCACGAAGCGAATAATGGCGGCACTGCGTCCGAGGCATGAAAACAAATTGTATCTTTGTGCGATGAAATTACGATTTCCGGGGTTTAAGATCTTAGACCGCTACATACTGGGGAAATTCCTCGCGACCTACTTCTTCGCCATCGCGATGATTATCGTCGTGGTCGTACTGTTCGACTACGTGGAGAAGATCGACGACTTCACGGAACTGCACGCCCCGCTCAACGAGGTGATATTCGACTACTACCTGAATTTCATCCCGTTCTTCATCAACCAGTTCAGCGGACTGTTCACCTTCATCGCCTGCATCTTCTTCACCTCGAAGATGGCCTACCAGACCGAGATCGTCGCCATGCTCTCGGGCGGCATGTCGTTCCGCCGCCTGATGTGGCCCTATTTCCTCGGGGCGCTGATCATCGGCAGCCTTTCGCTGACGCTGAACCTCTGGCTGATACCCATTTCGCAGCGGCACATCGTCAATTTCGAGTCGCAGTACATAAAACGCAAGCAGAACGCCAAGTTCAACCGCCACATCTACCGGCAGATCGAGCCGGGGACGTTCGCCTACATCCGCGGCTACAACGACGGTTCGCAGCAGGCGTCGTTCCTCGCGCTGGAGGAGTATTACAGCGGCACGATGACCCGCTCGCTCGAAGCTGCCGACGTGAAATTCAACCCCGAGACCAAACGCTGGACGGCACCGCGCTACACCAAGCGCGAATTCGACTCGCTGGGCGTCGAGAAATTCGAGCAGTTCCGCAACCTCGATACACTCATCAACCTCGAAGTGGCCGAACTGGGCGAAATCAACGACCTGATACAGACCATGAACATCACGGAACTGAACGAGTTCCTCGACCAGCAGCGCGCCAAGGGTTCCGATTCGATCAACATCATCGAGGTGGAAAAGCACGCCCGCTTCGCCTATCCGCTTTCAACCTTCATCCTGACGCTGATCGGCGTATCGCTCTCCTCGCGCAAGGTGCGGGGCGGCACGGGGCTCCATATCGGCATCGGCACGGGACTCTGTTTCTCGTACATCCTCTTCAACCGCTTCTTCGAGGAGTTCGCCAAGAGCGGCACCCTGCCGCCCGGGCTGGCCGTATGGCTACCCAATATCATCTACCTGTTCATCGCCATCTACCTCTACCGGAAGGCCCCGAAATAACATGCGACACATCGACGACATAGCCGCCAAGGTGCGCCGCGCAGAGCGCATCGACGACGCCGAAGCCGCACGGCTCTGGCGCGAGGCTCCGCTGTGGTTGCTGGGCGAACTGGCGACCGCAGCCAAACGGCGCGTAAGCGGCGACAAGGTGTACTACAACCGCAATTTCCACATCGAGCCGACGAACCGCTGCGTCTTCAACTGCCGGTTCTGCTCCTACCGGCGTCCGGCGGGCGACCCCGAAGCATGGGACTATACGATGGACGAAATCGAACAAATCGCCCGCGAACGGCAGGGAAAAGGCATCACCGAAGTGCATATCGTAGGCGGGGTACACCCCGACCACGGGCTGGATTACTACACCGACATGATCCGCCGCGTGAAGTCCATACTGCCCGGGACGGCCGTCAAGGCATTTACGGCGATCGAACTATCGTACATGATCCGCAAGGCGGGACTGACGACGCAGGAGGGGTTGCGGCAGCTCAAGCAGGCCGGGATGGACGCCATACCGGGTGGAGGGGCGGAGATATTCGACGAGCGGATCCGGCAGCGGATATGTCCCGAGAAGGGCTCAACGGCCGAATGGCTCGGAGTGCACGAGGCGGCGCACCGGCTCGGCATCCCGACCAACGCCACGATCCTCTACGGGCATGTCGAGGAACTCCGCCACCGCATCGACCACCTGCGGCGCCTCAGGGAACTGCAAGACCTCACAGGCGGGTTCAACGCCTTCATCCCGCTCAAATACCGCAATTTCGGCAACCCGATGTCCGAAATCGGCGAAGTGTCGGTGATCGAAGACCTGCGGATGCTGGCCATGAGCCGGATCTACCTGGACAACATACCCCACGTCAAGGCTTACTGGGTGATGTACGGCAAGGCGACGACCGAACTGGCATTGGCGTTCGGCGCCGACGACATCGACGGCACGATCGACGACACGACGAGGATCTACTCGATGGCCGGAGCCGAAGACCGGAAGCCTTCGATGAGCATCGACGACATGCACCGCATCGTCCGGGCGGCCGGCTACCGCGCCGTGGAACGCGACACCTTCTATAACGAAATATAACCCTACCCCGCAATGGAGAAACTGGCATATTACTGGAAACGGCTCCGGAAAAACCGACTGGCATACAACCTCGTACTGATCGGGGCGATCATCCTGGCGATGGCCGTCGCGGCCCACATCGTCATGCAGGTCGGCACGCGCCACGGCGCGCGGCGCACGGTGCCCGACTTTTCGGGCGTGAAGCTCGACCAGGCACAGCGCATGGCCCGCAAGTACGACCTCAAGCTGCACATCAACGACTCGCTGTTCGTGCCGGCTTACGAAGGGGGCATCGTCCTCGACCAGCTGCCCGAAGGGGGCGTGGAGGTCAAGCCCGGCCGCACGGTCTACATCACGATCAACTCCTTCCGCCAGAAGATGGTGCCCGTGCCCTACGTGGCGGGACGTTCGCTGCGGCAGGCCAAGAACATGCTGGAGATCGCGGGGCTGGAGATCGACGAGCTGGTCTACCGCGCCGACATGGCGACCAACTACGTACTGGACGAATACTGCGACGGCCGCCCCGTAGCGGCGACGAGCAAGATCGAGGCCGAACTGGGCTCGGGCGTGACGCTCTATGTGGGCGTCGAAGGCGGCTACGGCACGACGGTCGTACCGCGTCTGGTCGGGTTCCCGCTCAAGGAGGCCAAGGGCCGCCTGTGGGAACTGGGGCTCAACGTCGGCAAGGTGGATTTCGACGAAGGGATCAACCTCCTGAACCAGAAGGATGCCCGCGTCTATATCCAGCATCCCACGGCCGAGCGGAGCGCCGGGCTGGGCTCGCGCGTCGACCTCAGGCTGACGCTCGACGAGAAGAAACTCGCCCAATACCGCGCCATAGCCGAAAAGCAGGCGAAGGAGGCGGCCGAAGAGCGATTGCAATCCGAACGCGAACATGCGGATTCGCTGGCTCAGGCGGAGTTCGAACGGGCGGCGGCAGGCTCCGCAGAGGAACAGCCGGCCGACGAGCCTGCGGCAGCCGGAAACGACGAAGGATTTTTCGACTGATGGCCGACGAACGCTACATAGAGGAGGATCCCGAACTCGACCAGGGATCGGAAGCCACAGAAGAGGACGGCGAGGGAGCCGGGCTTTATGAGCACTTTGCGGTCGTAGCCGACAAGGGGCAAACCCCGTTGCGGCTGGACAAGTTCCTGACCGTACGCATGGAGAAATGCTCGCGCAACCGTATCCAGGCGGCTGCCGACTGCGGCAACATCCTCGTGAACGGCAAGCCCGCGAAATCGAGCTACAAGGTCAAGCCGCTCGACCGTATCCAGATCGTGATGCCCTACCCGCGGCGCGAAGTGGAGATCATCCCCGAAGATATCCCGCTCGAAATCCCCTACGAGGACGACGACCTGCTGATCGTCAACAAGCCCGCCGGGCTGGTGGTGCATCCCGGGCACGGAAATTACAGCGGTACGCTCGTAAACGCACTCACGTACCACCTGCGCAACCTGCCCCTGTTCCAGGAGGGCGACATGCGCGCCGGGCTGGTGCACCGCATCGACAAGAACACGTCGGGGTTACTCGTGGTGGCCAAGAACGAACAGGCGCACGCACGGCTGGCCAAGCAATTCTTCGACCATACGATCCAGCGCCGTTATGTGGCACTCGTGTGGGGCAATTTCGACCAGGACGAGGGGACGATCACGGGCAACATCGGCCGCAGCCCCCGCGACCGGCAGAAGATGTTCGTATTCGAAGACGGGTCGGACGGCAAGCACGCCGTGACCCACTGGCGGGTGCTGAAACGTTACGGCTATGTGACGCTGGTCGAATGCCGGCTCGAAACGGGCCGCACGCACCAGATACGCGTCCACATGTCGTGGCAGGGACATCCGCTCTTCAACGACGAACGCTATGGCGGCGACCGCATCCTGAAGGGCACGACCTTCTCGAAATACAGGCAATTCGTCGAAAACTGCTTCGCCGTGCTGCCCCGCCATGCACTGCACGCGCGGTCACTCGGGTTCGTACACCCGACGACCCGCGAAACGGTATATTTCGAGAGCGAACTGCCCGCCGATTTCCGTGCGCTGCTCGGCAAATGGGAAACCTACGCAGCGGCATCGAAAGAGACGGATAACGGATAAACGGCACGGCAGCGGACTGACTTACGGCAATACGGCGGCTCGCATCTGCGGACACCCAAAACGGCAATCCCCAACCATAAAGCCGCCGGCCCGCACCCCTCAAACACACGATACAGACCGGAATTATTCCGGGACGAAACAAAAAAACTCACCGTACCTTGTTTTTACCGACCACGATAAAGGAAGTCCGCGCACGCGGGTGGGAGCAGTTGGACGTCATCCTCTTTTCGGGCGACGCCTACATCGACCATCCGGCATTCGGCGCGGCAGTGATCGGCCGCCTGCTCGAAGCCGAAGGCTACCGCGTGGCCATCGTGCCGCAACCCAACTGGCGGGACGACCTGCGCGACTTCACCAAGTTGGGCACGCCGAGGCTCTTCTTCGGCATTACGGCCGGGTCGATGGATTCGATGGTCAACCACTACACGGCCAACATCCGCCTCAGGAGCAACGACGCCTATACGCCCGGCGGCAAAGCGGGGTTTCGGCCCGACTATGCCGTAACAGTCTACACGCGAATCGTCAAGCGATTGTTCCCGCACGTCCCGGTAGTAGTCGGAGGGATAGAGGCTTCCCTACGGCGGCTGACGCACTACGACTACTGGAGCGATTCGCTCAAGCCTTCGGTGCTGGCCGAAAGCGGCGCCGACCTGCTGATCTACGGCATGGGCGAACGGGTCGTACAGCAGGTCGCCCGGGCACTGCGCAACGGATACAATGCCAAGTTGCTGCGCAAACTGCGGCAGGTGGCGTTCATGGCCGGCAAAGATTACGTGGAGCGGCTCGACCCGGCGAAGACGATCCGGCTGCACTCCTACGAGGAGTGTGCGCGCGACAAACGGGCTTTCGGGGAGAATTTCACGGTTATCGAGACACAGAGCAACCTGATGGAACCGACAGCGACGCTGGTCGAGGCCGTCGGCGACCGCTATGTGGTCGTCACGCCGCCCAACACGACGCTCACGACCGAAGAGCTCGACCACTCGTTCGACCTGCCTTACGAACGGGCACCGCACCCGCGCTATAACGGCAAAGGAGACATCCCGGCCTGGGAGATGATCAAACACTCGGTCAACATCCACCGGGGATGCTTCGGCGGCTGTTCGTTCTGCACCATATCGGCTCACCAGGGCAAATTCATCAACTCGCGCAGCGAGCGCTCGATCCTCGACGAGGTGCGGCGGATCGCCTCGATGCCCGGCTTCAGGGGTTACCTCTCGGACGTCGGTGCACCTTCGGCCAACATGTACCGCATGGGCGGCCGCGACAAGGAATTGTGCCGCAGGTGCCGCCGTCCGTCGTGCCTGCACCCGAAGATGTGCCCAAATCTGGACAACGACCACCGGCCTCTGTTGGCTTTGTACGAAAAGATCCGAGCCGTGAAGGGCATCAAGAAGGCCTTTGTCGGCAGCGGCATCCGTTACGACCTGTTCGACGACAGCCCTTACCTCGCTACGGTCGTGAAACACCACACCTCGGGACGCCTGAAGGTCGCCCCCGAACACACCGAAGATGCCGTGCTGAAACTGATGCGCAAGCCTCCGTTCGCACTTTTCGAGCAACTGAACGCCGATTTCCAGCATATCTGCCGCCGCGAGGGACTGCCCTACCAACTGATCCCTTACTTTATCTCGTCACACCCGGGCTGCACCGAACGTGACATGCGCTCGCTGTCGGCGAAAGTACTCGGCAAGCTCCATTTCAACCTCGAACAGGTACAGGATCTCACCCCGACGCCGATGACCCTCTCGTCGGTGATGTTCTACACCGGGGAGAACCCCTATACACATGAAAAAGTCTACGTCGCCCGTTCGCAGGAGGAGAAACGGCGGCAGAAAGCCTATTTCTTCGATGAACGGCCGGCCGGGAAAGCAGAAATTCCGGGTAAAAAGAATGGCTCGAAGAAGGAAAGCCGCCCAAAAGGTAGGCAGTCCCAAACCGACTCGGCAAAAAGCGGGCAAACAATGCGTCCGACACCCGGAATGCGGTGCAAAAATAGGTGACCTCATACGAGTGCACTTGCCATCACTCCGACAAAAAGAAATTTTCCCGTTCCGCCGCCCATCGGTACCCGATCGAAGTGGTATTACAATCCCAATATCACGAAAATGTGTACCAGGTAAGCGGCATACGATTGCGGCGCGATCCACAGCATTATCCGAGATGTTTTGCCAAAGAAGAAACAGCACAGGACGATCAGCCCGAACGATAGCGAAAAACAAAGCAGCGTTTCATACCACCACCATGAACGACCGATCTGGAAAAAGGCCTGCAGATAGACCGATAGGGCCAACAACAATTCCAGGCCGAAGAGCATCATGCCCATACGTCGCGTTATTCGAAGAAACCAGCTTGCCTCGCCATGCAACCGTCCCCGTCACGAAAAGTGCCACATGCTGCGCCAGATGAGTCGGTTCCGCTCAAAGCAAACCGCTCAAACATTTCCAGTTGTTAATCGGTCAGGCAGGACGTACCCGATAATTAGCTGCAGAAACGATTATGACAGCAAAAACGATCCACACCACGTTCACCCCGCTCTGCACGCGCATGGGTTTGCGCACGACAAACCAAAAAAGGGCATATACCAGCGAATAGAAAAGCAGGCGTTCGACAAACCAGAGGTGACCGACCTCGACATGCCCCGTAACTACAGAGCACAAAACAGTAAAAAAAGAGGAGCGGAATTCCCAAATGAGGAAATTTTGCCGATATAAAGCCCTGAAAACCGTGACGGTCGCAACTGGAAGGGAGAAAGTAACCGCAAAACAGGAAGTAAAGTCCCATGAGGAATGAAGCGTTGACAGCAAAGAAACTCCGCAGTCAAACTGCGCACTCATCAAGCGAAGGCTGGTATATCCAATTATCGCTATCGCTGTAAGCCGGCCCGGCATGATGGAAGATAACCAATAGGATCAGAAAAACTTTCAAATTGACGAGGTTCCAATCTCGCTGTACGGGTTTAGCAATAGGGTCTGAAGTCTTCATAGACGGTGCAGTTTCTGATAAGATACAAAAGATGGATAGGAATCAAAAAATGCAAAACAATTACCCGAAAATATTTTCAGGAAGCAGATCGACTGCGAGCAATAGGGATTATCGTTGCGCTTCGAATTATAATGCATGGCGAGGTATCGTACAATGAATTTCAGTAAACAAAAGCCGGAGAATTCTCCGGCTTTTGTTTATTTTTTATTTCGGCTCCACTTCTCATTAAGGCGTTCCAGAAGGCGGGAAATACGCCGCACGTCTCGTTCATCGTCCTTCATAACCGGGGCTTTGCGAATGCTCCACCACAGAAAAAGATAAAACAAAATAAGTAATATCAATAAATAAAGCAACCACCTCATCTGTATTAAAATAAGTCTATACCTACCATTTTATTTAGACTTAATCGAACTTATCGTCCCATTCTGACAAACATTTGTAGTCGAAAATATATAGCTCTTCTCATAGACATACACATAACAGCTATAAGTGATTTTATCTCTAACTTTTATCCAAGCTTACTATTCAATATCTCGTCATAAATTTCATAGACTTTATAAACCATTTTTTTCAAAGAAAAAAAAGATTCATATCTCTTTTTGCAATTCATTTTGAAGCGAGTTAACAGTTCGGGAGAGTCCAATATTTTATTAATTGCAGCAGCTAGAGCTTGAGAATCACATACAGGGACATTCAGCCCCGTATCTCCATGTTTATTTACCCAATTAACCCCAGATCCAAGGATATCACACGCTACAATCGGCACCCCCATCGCCAAGGCTTCGGCCAATACCACGCCAAAAGCCTCCGTGCGAACAATTGAAGGCAAACAAAATAAATCCGCCGCCGCAAAATAGGCTCCTATCTGCTCTTGCGGAATACGCCCGATTAATTTCACACGATCAGCAACCCCCTTCTGCTTAATGAGACGTTCCAATTCATCCTGCAACTCCCCACAACCGCCAATGAGGACGATCGTATCGTCCCTCAGCTTACAAGCCGCTTCGATCAAATACCTAAAACCTTTATAATAAGTAAGCCGACCGATACTCAGCACGATTTTCTTTCCCGGATATTGCGTTTTGATTGTTTGATCAATTCCAGGTAAAAACATAAGATGTTCGGTATCGAGACCGATCGGGACGACCCGGACTTTTTTAACATAAGGCTGCAGATCAGATGAAGTATCGAAATAGTTGCGGCTGGTAACGATAATTCGGCTTGCGCGACGTAACAGCATCGTCTGAAACGGGCGGTAAAATATCATCAGACTCTTTTGTTTGACAATATCCGAATGCCAATGGAGTACGATTTTCGCCCTTGTCCGGAACAATAAAGGAGCTAAAGCAGCCCATGGATTAGGTAAATGAAGATGAATAATATCATAATGGTTGCGAATTTTCCGATAAACGGAAAAATAACGCATCGAGATGGGAGTCGAATGAAAAATGGTACGAATCGGCACCCGGAATAATCGATAAGCGGGAGTTAAGTCATCCGTTTCGTTGCCGGCCAAATGTTGGAAACAGAGTTCATCCACATTACAATTCTCAATCTTATTCAAATTTTCAACTAAATCGTAATTCACTTTTTCGATACCGCCACAGAACGGGGGATAAAATTTACCAATATGTAAAACCTTCATGCCAATTTGGGATAATGATATTTTAAAAGTACCGGCGAATCTAACTTACCGCATCCATACTTTGCCTTGTTAAAAAGTTCAAAAACTACCAACCAATACATGAAATTCCCTGTTCCAGACAAATGTCCTGTAATGGTAAAATTAAAAACGATAAATAATAAGGTAAGCATCAAATTGTACCACTTCCTGTTTATTAAAAATCGATGTAGACAATACAATAAAGGCAAGAGATAGAAAAAAAATCCTATTACTCCATTATCTGTTAATAAACAAATCCAACCACTTTCTGGGTTATTATCATAGATACTGTTATAATACCCATTATTTCCAAAAATGATACTTTGCAACGGATAATCCAGAAACAAGTTTATCCCTTTCGTCCAGTAATAGATTCTGGCATTTTGATTTTCACCTTCACTCAATGCTAACAGCCTTTCTACAGAAGTTCCCGCATGCATATAAGCATAGTTCATTATGCCAATAAATATTGGTACAACAATCCATAAATATTTTATATTTTTCCGTTTAAACAACAAAACAATTAACGGGATTGACAATAATATAATCCCTAGTCGAGCATTCGCAAAAAAACAAGACAGAATAGCGGAAAACAATAACCATAAATTCTTATTGGCTAAAATAAATGCGGTTATCATAAACATTCCAAGTACAGTAGGCCCCCAAAATAGCCCCTTTGCCCGAAAAACACCAAGATTTCCGCCAAACAAAGCTTCATCAAACACAACTCCATTCAACACATTAACAAATAACAATTTATGAGTAACAAATTCGTAAGCCGTCAAACCTAAAGACAAAAAGACAAACCCGACGATTAATTTATAAACGAATTTGAAATCTAACAGATAAACTATAAATGCTACAACGATGCCTCCATATGAATAAATATTATGATAATAAGACCAAAAAGGGACTGAAATCAATAATAAACACCACGATGATACAGCACAATTGAATGGGAATTTATCAAGAGGTTTAATTTGCACGCCCCCCGAGATAAACAAATAGCTGCATAATAGCACAATAATCAATACCACGAATACATATCTATATGTTGATCCAATCAGCGTTTCACCATAGGCTTCTCCGAACAACATTAAAAAGATAAAAAAAACTATTAGTTTTTTATACATCTGCATATTAACTTATTTACACATCTTTTATACAACCCTACGAACGGGAGACAAACTCCGATTACAATCATTGTAATTAGAATGCAAATCCATAGATTTTCGCGCAAATCGCCTGTTCCCACATTTGTCATCCGACTTATTGTGAAAATTACAATACGCAAGATAATACCATGTATAGCCATGATTACCAGTGTCGATGTACTATATCCGATATGTTCTATCCAGCTTACACGACCTAATGCTATTGCAATGGCTATCATCATCATACAACCGACACCCGACCATAAGAGAAAAAGCAAAAAACAGCCATACTGGCCACTGGCCATATCAATCCTCGTAGCCCAACCTTCATGCACGGCAATGAGCAATAATAAGCAGCAACCAACAGCGACAAGTATTACATGCCGAACATGCGTCCAATACTGAACCCGCTCTGCAACCATCCACCCGGTCACATAGAAAGGCAGGGCAACCAGCGCGACATTCAGCCCCATTGGAAGCCACTCAATTCCCTTTGTATAAAGTCCCAGCCCCAAAACAGCACAAAGGACAGAAACTACAAAGATTGTTTTTCGACAACAAATATAGTCAGCTAACAACCGCGCCAATACTTCGGTCGAAAAAAGTGCGGGCAAAAACCACAATACGATGTTATGACTCATCCAACCGTTTATATTCGATCCCCACATTAGCGGTATCAGACGTTGCCACCAAGTGATCCCAGAGCAGACAGGGGGGGGGAAATTGCACTCTACCAGCCACCACCATAGCAGCGTCAACAGATAAAAGAATGCATAAGGTAGCAGCAATTTTTGAGACCGGCGAATGATGAAGGTACGCAGATCATAACGATGCCTATTAAACAAGAAACCGGAAAGAAGAAAAAACAAAGGCATATGGAACGCGTAAATAAAAATCACCGTATTCGGCTCTTTCGAAACATGCCCCAGAACTACCAGGATTATGCCTAAAGCCCGTAACACATCTATCCAGTATTTACGCCCTGTAGATATATTTAAGGCTTGCTCATTCATGTGGAAATTTTATTTGCTATTCAACTCTTTCAACACTTTACGAAAAGCCATCATACAGGTCTCGACATTCTGCTTGTTTAATACGGTCTCATAGGGGATTCCCGGAAAACTGGTATTGTTCAACCGATTGATAAATCGGATTTTATCCAAAGTATCCGTGCGCGGAAATTCACCGCGAGGGACTTTATCCATCCATGCTCTCAATTCTTCAAACGACGCAGCAAATGGACAATTTTTCATATCATTATTGAGCGTGCGCACCATTGTTACAACCGGAATATCTGCAAGTATACACTCGATTGCTATTGTTCCAGTCACTGTCACGACCATATTTATCTTGGGAAGCACCTCATCCATACGAACTGAATGACGCAAAGGAACGATCCGTTCATGAGAAGCAATAAAAGCGAGTAACTCTTCCGTGAGTTCATATTTCGACTTGGGATTCGGTTTGACGAAAATCACCGCACCACTAGGTAGGCTGTCGTACAAATGATGGAGCATTTCCAATTGATTACGATAAGGACGTCCCCATACATCCAGATTAGCCTCGGGCTGCATTTGCATTGGATAGAGTAACCGGAAACTATTTTTAAACGAACCCACATTACGGCTTTCGGCCAATGCATTCCATTTACGGATCAGTTTACGCCGTTGACGTTCAATCCGCAATTTCACCCAGGGAGCAGGTGTATTGTAATGTTCTCCACCAAGATAGGCGACCGAAAGGTGTATCAAATCATTCCATCGTTTCAACCGAGTTGAAAGCGTCGCCCTATACTTTTGCATATAATCGGGCTTAATAGTGCGATGGACAATACTGTTGATCAATTTTATTGCCTGTTCGTCAGACATTGTTTCACCCGAGCCGGAAAAGGGTTCGAGCGTATCGTAACGATAAAAGGAAAAACGGCCAGGAGGAAACCGGCAGGTCGAAGGTTGTAAATAGGGAATGGAAAGTTCTCGACAAAGATCAATCGTCTGCAATTCATGGAAAGCAGTACTTTCACCAAAAGTTACATCGGGTCGTTCCTTCTCCAGAAAATCACGGATCAGCTTGCGATAATAGGTATAATGCCCCGTCGACCGATGTCCGAAATAGTTTATATTACGATCGGATAATATTAATGAGCGATCGGCTTCTATTGGCTCTTCTAACTGGGTTTTATTCGGATAAGGTATCACCCAAACACGCCCACATCGAGGATGGAACAAATGATTTTGCACCAAAAAAAGGACTTGGTGCCCGTCATTAATCAGACAATCAGCAAAAGCTTCCCATATTCTCGTCCGAAAACGATTTTCGACAAATAATATTTTCATAATATCATACCGTAAAATAAATTACAATGGATGCCGCAAACAAAGCCAAACTCAAAATAGAACATTTGCGGAGTTTGATGCCGCGCCTGCTCAGCAAACGGTGCTGAATGGCCAAAGCTATCGTAAAAGTCACCGCATTGAGCAATGTAAAAAGCTCGATCGTCAGACGGCCTTGAAGTAAGTATAGCGCTACAGGCAACAACATGACCGGTACAATGACACGCAAATTCATCTGTCGAATCTGATTCTCTCTGCCCACAAGACCTTCACAAAGCGAAATACCCACCCATAAGGGCATCTGAAGGGCTATTAGAAAAAACAGCCGGGCATTGTCGATCGAAAGACCTTTTAAGAAATAGCGGCTAAGCAAGGGCACGAACAGATAACAGGCCAGACAACCACACAGCACTAGGCCCATAATCGCTGTATAATAGAGATCGAGTCGACGGCTATTCCCCATATAGAGCTTTTGGAAAAAGGCGATATACAAAAACTGATGAATAATGATAGCGATACCAGCCAGACGAAAATAAAAACTGTAAATGCCCACTTGTTCATACCCCATAAAGTAAGCGATATAGATTCTGGCACTGGACGTAAGCCAATAGATAATAATTCCGGAGACAACCATATGCAGGCTGTAACGAAGAATCTCGCCGCAGTCGTCGTGCAGCAGGGCAGGTATGCTTTTGGTGTGGAGCTTATAAAACTGTCGCACATAAAACCCGCCCAACACAAAAAGGTAAACCTGCATGGCCGCTTCAAGGAGCATAACATGATGAGTGATTCCGAAACTCCATATGACCAAAATCACTCCTGTCAATATGAAATAATATCCCCCGTCGAACAATACACCCAGCCAACCCTTGTCTTCCGATTTGAGGATAGAGCTGTAGAGCCTTTGGAGTGCAAAAATCAAGGTAAAAAGCAAAATTAGCGAAAATCGTTGACCGATCGCTCCGTACCAACGCAACAAACAGGCTATGACGGCTATCCCCAGTACAGGAACTCCATAGAGCATAAAAACCTGCTTTTTATCCCTTTCCCCCCGACGAAGCACGAAATAAGGATAAGCCCCCCCTAAACCCAACATAGCCACGACGGCGAGTACACTCCCCAGCGCGTAGGAGAATTCCACTACACCATACTCTTCAAGGGAAACAAAATTAAGAAAAAAAATAGGGGCCAAGAAGGCAACTCCCTTTGACAATACAAAAAACAGGATGTTATCCCGCACCTTTTTAAAGAGCAGGCTTTTATTGTGCACCACCATTTTTGTGAGACTGTCGCTTTTCATAAATTCGATCTGCCACTTTAGCGTAATGGCAGATGGCCTGATCCGGATCAAATTCTTTGTAACGCAAAGCCTGCCCAACATAAAGCCCCGGCTCAGTGAGCGATTTAGCCACTACAGCCCCGGCCCCTACAGTCACAGCATCACAAATACATACGTCCGAACAAATCAATACGCGCGAACCGACATAGACATTTTGTCCAATTGAGATGCTGCCGTCCACTCTCCAGCGTGCTGCTCCAGATCTGCTATGATAGAACCCATGAGTCCAGAGCTGACTTCCGATGCCAGCTAAAATGGAGTTTGCACCGAGACGGACACTGGCCGTCATGTCGATAAAATGCGATACGCCGATTATGGCATTTATACCCAGGATTAGTTCCGATTCGCGCAGATTGGAACTTGCCGAAAGAATCCTGTTGTATTTATTGATAACGGCTTCAGCATCCAATTGCACTCGGAAACGCCCCTTAAGCAAATTCATGCGTTGAATGCGCGATCGAGTGCCCAGATGAATAGATTTCGTGAGAATTAAGTTCCCACTTTGAATCACAGCCCCTTCTCCCAGGTAAATACCTGAAGTCAGGATCAGTGAAAACCCAATTCTGCTTTTACGGCCGAAGGAATACCCTTCCCCGCCAAATATCCTTACAAGAGGGAATGCGATACACGAAGGTAACAGAAACAAAATAGATGCGATAAGCCAACGCTTCATAAGAATCGATTCTCTATTTTATTTTTTAACTACGTTCTTCCGATAATAGACACAGAGGGCGCTCAGATAATTGGCAAACGTAACCATATAAGAGTTTTTCATCTCCCATTTACTCCGGTGTGCAATGATTTCACGGGCTTTGGCTTGGTAGCCAAATCTCCGGCAAAAAGAGTCGGAAGAGCGTAAATCGTCGCGCAAGGTCTGCTCCACCCGAATACCCAGAACACCGTTCATCATCAGATGACTGGAGAGTGATACGGCTTTAGCTCTTACCATAATATTCCAGGGCAATTCTTTTTCAAAAGCTTTGCGCAGAACATATTTATTGACGCGTACAGGTTTATTGCTGAATCCATCAAGTCCAGCCATAGTCTTGTTCGCCAATTTCCAAGGAATAGTCGATGCAAATTGATTGAAACGCTGTTCGTAGAAGGGTAGTACCGTAGTAACCCCGCGATTATGGGCCATATCGACCATATAACGAATATCATCGGTATACTGCTCCTGCCATTTTTTCTCGATAAGTCGATTAAATATCTCCCTGGAACTCATTCCAGCATGCAAATCAACCCGGTACCAATCGCAGATTTTCTCAAAATTGGACATATCGTATCTCCAGGTTTTGTATTTGACCGGATCGGCCATAAATTTCCTTCGCAGGATAAACCATTCGGGTACCAACGCATTGACAAGCAGATGGGAGTACTTCACTCTTCGGTCAGCCGCATTATAGAGTTTCAAAAGACAGGAAAGCCGCTCATACAAGTCCACCACTCCTTTACCGAATGCCCCCCAACCACCTGTTCCCTGATGAGATATTCGATCAATTACCTTCATATCTACGCTATTGACTGAAGGAGTATGAAGTCTGGTATCCTGTCCAGCAAAATAACGCACTGAAATGTCGTTTGATAAATGAGGCCGAAATATCCAATTTCCAAAAACTGGATTATTCATCTTTTGTAAATCATCTTCATAATCAGCCACAATTTTAGGATCTGCTGGATCGACCGTCACAACTTCCGTATTATACCCTAAATAAGAAGCCAATTCTTGAGCATATATAGTTTCATCTTGCGAACTTCCCGCAATACGATAGGAAACAACTCGTGTTTGTTCCGGACAAATATTATGTAATGAAGCTAACATTACACAAGAGTCTATGCCTCCGGATAAATAAACCACATTATTTTCACCAGCCCAATCAGCATGTACTTCCAATATCTTTTCACGCAGCAGACGTATATTTTCTTCCTCCGAATAATCGTTCTCAGAATACTCGATCGGCAATGATTCTCGCTCAATAGATTGCAAGGTTCCTCTTGGTATATAGTGCAACATCTCACCAATACGCACCTCATTCACATCTTCGTAAATAGTATAACCATCAGGTATGAACTGCTGATAAAGCAAAAAATCCGTATAGAATTTATTTATGTCTGTGGAAACATTATAAGCGATATCGTGCATATTGGTCGCCACAACTAACCGTTCTGTAAGCGAATCAAAATAATAATATCCAGATTTCTGCCCCATTGAATCACGCATCATATTTAACATACCGCTCTTCCGGTCAACCAAAACAATAAAATATCCTCCGGCAAATATTCGATTAGCTAATTGGTGGGAAAGTTCACTCCTTAACACTGAAACCGTCGCAAAAAATTCTTTTTTAGATATATTCCGATTCATTAAACCATATGCCCAGAATATACGCTCACCATCATCCAAGAAAATCTCATCTGATTCCACACGTCCTATACGAATCGAATTACCACAAATTTCTATATACATTTTTCAATCATTTTATTAACAATTTTAAAGCATAGATATAATGCCTAAATAAACAATAGCATCTCAGAATTATGAAATCATATCTGCCTCCAGACTACTTTAACAAAGACTTCATTTTATATGAACACTAGCGATTGTCATTTAAAATTCAGCACAAGCCTTTATCACATTTATAGTAAAAATATCCTCTTTCCAATGACATCACCCTTGGTATTGACACCTTTTTTTCACTAGCTATTTTCAGAAATATATCCCTGAAATAACGTCACCAAATTATCCTGCAACAATACCTCGACAAACTCTCTGAAAACGCCCTCGCCTCCTCGTTTCTGAAGAGATACAGTTGCCAACCGACGTATATACTCCGGAGCACTCGCAGGAACTCCGGAAACACCGACCTTCCGAAGCAATTCAATATCATTAAGGTCATCTCCAATATAAGCAACTTCATCCAATGAGATGCATAGTTCACCACATAACCCTTGGGCAATTTCAAGCTTATTTGTCACACCTTGAAAAAGGTAATCAACACCTAATTTCTCCGCTCTGCGTTTGACAATAGACGTGGTTTCTCCCGTCAATATACCCACAGGTATACCGGCCCGATGCGCGAAAAAAACCCCCGCACTATCATAAGTATGGAATTTTTTCCATTCATTTCCAGTCTGATCGTAATACATACCACCATCAGTCCAAACACCGTCAATATCGGTAAGGATTAATTTTATATTATTCATATTCAGCTATATTTCGAGCAGGCACACCTTCGCAAACAGCCTGGGAGGGGGGGAACTGCGAAGACAAACAGCATTAGCCCCTATTACACTGTAATCACCTATGGTTATTTGCCCCAACATATATTATGACATTATTGCCAATAATCGGCCGGCCGCCGTTTCTATCCCCTATAGTAACACCCTGAGACAGTTGTCTCCAATTACGCATCGGACACCAATAACACAGCCGGCACCATGATTTATCTTTAATCCCCGACCAATTTGAGCAGAATAGTAAATTTCAACCAGACCGGGAATTCGTTCCAAAACAGAATAAACAGAGGCTTGCTCTTCATTACCCTTCAGATAAAGTAATCTGGCCAATCTGTAAGTTAATACAGGGTGTAATTGCGGTGTTATGTTAAGCCGATGGATATCTATTACCTCACCATCATACCACCGACGATAATCATCTATAAATTGATCAATAGCGTTTTTATATAATTCAACATCATAATCCAGCTTTTCCTCACTGAAGTAGGTCTTTGATTTCTAAAAGTGGACAAGTTGATATATCTCAAATGCATCCATTCTATGAAATCATTTCCGGGTATATTATTTCATCTGCAGGAATATCATGGAGCACTTTGCGTCCGATCACTTCCGCGCGATCCACCCATTTATATCCATCCCCGGGACTCAAGAGATGAATATCGTTTTCAGAGATTATTTCTCCCTGTCGAATACTCCTCCGGGTTGCAATCGACCGCTCCAATTTAATTTTAGCGCTTAGCACATCCTTTTCAATATACAGATCTTCTGTCCCCATCCAACGCTCTGCAACTCGGATATCCCGAACCATTCGGTATACGCCATCCGGCCCCAATGACCCAGCCTGATCGGTACCTTTCATACGACGATCGATCGTAATATGCTTCTCGATTATTTCTGCCCCCAGCCCCAACGCGACTATAGGAGCTGAGATGCCAATCGTGTGATCCGAAAAACCTATTTTATACTGGGGATAATTTTTTTTCAGATAAGATATGGTTTGCAAATTTAGGTTATCCGGTGCTGTCGGATATTGTGATACACAATGAAGGATGGAAATATCATCATGATATTTAGTGATGGTGGCCAGAGCATCATCTAGTTCTTTTTTTCCGGCCATCCCCGTAGAAAGAATGATGGGAATGCGTGTCTCAGCCATAGCTTCCAATAATGGCAGATTCGTCAGATCACGACTTGCAACCTTCAATTTATCCGGCGTAAACAATTTTAAAAGAGAAAGACACCCTTTAGCACAAAGGGTTTCGATAAAATCCAACCCTTTGGATTTGGCATATCGATATACTTCATAATGGGCTTGGTCATCCAGTTCGAGGTAAGCCCGATGTTCCCCATACGTAGCTCCAAAAGAATTTGGGGTGTTGTATGGTCTATTCATTTGAGAAACAGTAAGTTCCTCTTTCAAATCCCGACGGGTCATCTTGACTGCATCCATAGGTTGCAGATCCAGTCCGAACACATCTTCCTCTATCGGTCTGCATATCAATTCGATGATCAACTTTGCAATATCGACGGAACCGTTATGGTTTTGCCCAATTTCACCGATAATATATGTCTTTCTCATATTTATATTTTATTTTTGATTGGATTTAATAATCTCATCCATTGTTGCATACAGGCATGCATGTCCATCAAGGTACGATACGACATCTTTTATCGTGAAGCGAGGATTTACCTCAAAAACAGCCTGAAAAATTTTCTGCTGGATACGAAAGTCAGTCAATGTATCTATGGTTAAGCGGATTGTCCGCTTTTCAAGGTCAGCCGGAATCGGATTTAAGATTATTTTAAAATCGTTAGGATGAGTATAAATATAATTTGTTACGTGTTCGTGATATACTTTCTCCGCCGTCTTCCGAGCAACAAGTTCCAATGCTGCCAGTGTAACATATTCAGCCCAAAAGCCAAAATGGGTTTTTATGGTTGGAGTATGATTGCTCGTACAAAATGATACATAATCTGCATCGATATTTTCACTCGCTAAAATCAATGAATCAAGCGATTCAATATCTAAGAAAGGATTATCAGCACAAATTCTGATAATTTTCGAAATCCCATAATATCGGGCTGCTTGAATAAAGCGATCCAAGACATCATTTTCATCTCCCCGAAAGCATTTCACCCTGTGTTCCCGAACTAAATCGCATATGGCATCATCAGGAGATGATGATGTTGTTGCCACAATAATACTGTCAGCCAACTTACACTGTGTTAACCGAGAAAGCAGAATGCTGAGTATTCCATCATTTCCGTAAAACGGAAGAATCATTTTAGACGGCAGCCGGGTTGACCCAGTACGAGCCTGAATTATTATTCCAAGCTTATTCATTAATATTTATTGTATTGGTCTTATTTTATATATAGCGGTTAATCCACTTTCGAGTAAAATCCAGTTTAATTATATGTTATGGATTTAGGCTTTAACAGATGGCTGTATACCTGCCTGAAGAAGGTTCCTATTATACCTTCGCGGTAAACAATCCTATGTTTCCATCGATTTGCCATCCAGCGACGAAACTTAAACCGGATTATCTGAACAAATCCTTTTTCAGGAAATTTTTCGCTAAATTCGGGATGTAAAATATCATTCAAGACCCGCTTTTCAAGTTTTATATCCCGTTCAAAGGGAGGAATCAATGCTGCATCCAATCCTAAATTGTCAATCGAAATGGCATTCATACAATTCAAAAAGCGATGCATATTCATGCGGCTTGCCATTGCATAAAGTTCCGGCCAATCGATTACATCAGCATGGCGTCGAATAAACATGGCCCAATCGACCACATGCCTGACACCAATCTCCTCGGCGGCAAAATGTGCAGCGGCATGGCGCAAGAGAAAGAGCGCATTGAATCGGGGCGACGGAAGATAAATACTCGCACGTCCCAACCGGATCATTTCTCCGGGTATTTCGGCATATTTTTTCAAGAGCCGTTCTATATCCCGATTCGAGGCATGGGCATGTATATTCAAAAAATCGTAATGATTTTCGACCATAATTCCGTCGATGAGAAAAACTGTATGATGGTGTTTGTCTTCATCGATCCGAATTCCCCATTCACGACATAACAACTCGTCCGCTTCACGCTGTCGACCAAAAAGCCAGATATCGATATCGCCACATTCCCGATGTTCGGGACACGGATAGCAAAAGCTCAGTCCATACCCTTTCAAGAGCATCAGCGAAATGGAATGGGAAGCATAGAATTTTGACAATTCAGCCAATACTTTTTCCTGTTTTCGATAACGATCTTCAATTTGTTTGACATTATAGGCCCATTGCACACGCAAAGACAATGGTAAATATTCCGTTGCATGCAATTGCCGCAAAGCATCCCAGATCAATGCCCCCGTCCCCTGTCGAACAGCCAAACGATAAAGTTCACCCCATTGGAGTTTAGCCAATTCCGGTAAAATTTCTCCCGGGCTTTCAGTTCCTAATCCTATCCTTAGTAAGGAAAAATATATTTTCTCGTCACGGGTCATTTATCTTCCCTTATACATGCTCTGATAGTATTGCTGGTATTCGCCTGAGGTTATGTCGTCCATCCACGATTGGTTTTGGAGGTACCAGCGGACAGTTTTTTCGATTCCTTCCTCGAACTGCAGGCTGGGCTGCCAGCCCAGTTCGCGCTTGAGTTTGCGCGAGTCGATGGCGTACCTCAGATCGTGGCCTGCGCGGTCGGTGACATACGTGATGAGCTTCTCCGACGACCCCTCGGGGTTGCCCAGCAGCCTGTCCACCGTCCGTACGATCACCCGTATCAGGTCGATGTTCTTCCATTCGTTGAAGCCCCCGATGTTGTACGTGTCGGCGACCTTGCCCCTGTGGAAGATCACGTCGATGGCCCGTGCATGATCCTCGACGTACAGCCAGTCGCGCACGTTCTGCCCGCGGCCGTACACGGGCAGCGGCTTTTGGTGGCGGATGTTGTTGATGAACAGCGGGATGAGCTTCTCCGGAAACTGGTAGGGCCCGTAGTTGTTCGAGCAGTTAGTCACCAGCGTCGGCATCCCGTACGTGTCGTGGTAGGCCCGCACGAAGTGGTCGGACGAGGCTTTCGAGGCCGAGTAGGGGCTGTGCGGGGCGTACTTCGTCTCTTCGGTGAAGAACTCCTCGCCGAAGGGCCCGCCGCCGCTCTCCCCGCCCGCAGCATCTCCCTCGGGACGGGTCAGCTCCAGCGCCCCGTACACCTCGTCGGTGGAGATGTGGTAGAACAGCTTGCCTGCCCAATCACCGTTCCAGTATTCCCGTGCCGCCTCGAGCAGCGAGAGCGTGCCCAGGACGTTCGTACGCGCGAAGGTGAACGGATCCCTGATCGAGCGGTCGACATGGCTTTCGGCCGCGAGGTGGATGACCCCGTCGATGTCATACTGACCAAACAGCGCCCGCAGCATATCCAGGTCGCAGATGTCCCCCTTCTCGAACACGTAGTTCGGGGAATCCTCGATGTCCCGCAGGTTGGCGAGGTTCCCCGCATAGGTCAGTTTGTCCAGGTTCACGATCCGGTAATCCGGGTATTTCGTCACGAACAGGCGTACTACGTGCGAGCCGATAAAGCCCGCTCCGCCCGTAATCAGGATAGTGCGTTTCATGGGTTATTTTCTGTGAGTCGTTTCATGCAGTAGATCAAAGCCTCCCTCCAGTGGGGGATGTCCATTTGGAAGGTCTCTTTGAATTTGGTCTTGTCCAGCACCGAGTAGGCCGGGCGCTGGGCCTTCGTGGGGTATTCCGACGTGTGGCAGGGGATGATGCGGCACGTGCCGTGACCCGCGGCCGCGGCGATCTCCACCGCGAAGTCGTACCACGAGCACACGCCCTCGTCGGTGAAGTGGTACACCCCCTCGTTGCCCGCGTAGCGCCCCGTCTCGATCAGGGAGAAGATCGCAAGCGCCAAGTCTCCGGCGTAGGTCGGAGTGCCCACCTGGTCGAAGACCACGCGCAGCGTCTCGCGCTCCGAGGTCAGACGCAGCATCGTCTTCAGAAAGTTGTTCCCGTACTCCGAATAGAGCCACGCCGTGCGCAGGATCAGGTAACGGCATCCCGAGGCCTTCACGGCCTCTTCGCCCGCCAGCTTCGTACGCCCGTAGGCCCCCAGCGGCGAGGTCGCCATATCCTCCCTGTAGGGCGTATGGGCCGTGCCGTCGAAGACGTAGTCCGTCGAGACGTGGATCAGCGTCGCACCCGTTTCTTTGGCCGCAGCTGCGAGGTATGCCGCGGCCTTGTGGTTGAGCAGGTCGGCCCTTGCCTCGTCCTCCTCGGCACGCTCCACGTTCGTGTAGGCCGCGCAGTTGACGATCACGTCGATACGCTGTTCCTTGACCGTTTGAAGCACCGCCCCGGCGTCGGTGATGTCCAGCTCCGCGACGTCGGTGGCCAGGTAGTTGTTGGGCGATACGCTCCCAAGCTGCCGCAAGGAGCTCCCCAGCTGCCCCCGGGCGCCCGTAATCAGGATATTAAGCATAGTAGTCCGTATTGTAGTCGAACAGTTCCGCGGCCTCCGCCAGCCGCGGGTGGCCGCTGTCCTTGGGCGAGAGGACGACATCCCCCGGCGCCAGGCGCCAGTCGATGCCCAGCGACGGGTCGTTCCATGCAATGGCGCCCTCCGATTCGGGGGCATAGAGGTTGTCGCACTTGTATTGGAATACAGCCTCGTCGCTCAGCACCGAGAAGCCGTGCGCAAAGCCCCGCGGCACGAAGAACTGCCGTTTGTTATCCCCCGAGAGCTCCACAGAGACGTGTCGCCCGAACGTGGGCGAGCCCCGGCGGATGTCCACCGCGACGTCCAGCACGCAGCCCCGGACAACGCGCACCAGCTTCGACTGTGCATGCGCTCCCCGCTGGAAGTGAAGACCGCGAAGAACGCCGTACTTCGACATCGACTCGTTGTCCTGCACGAACCGCACGGGGCGTACGAGCCTGTCGAAGGACTGCTCAGAATAGCTCTCGAAAAAATAGCCCCGCTCGTCTCCGAAGACATCGGGTTCGAGGAGAACAACACCTTCTATTTCGGTAGGGATGACTTTCATGGTATCAGTGTCGGGTTTCGTCGAGGAGTTTCAAAAGGTACTGCCCGTACTGGTTCCTGAGCATCGGCTGCGCAAGCTCACGGAGCTTCGCGGCCGTGATCCAGCCGTTATGGTAGGCGATGCCCTCCAGGCAGGCGATCTTGAGGCCCTGACGTTTCTCGATGACCTCCACGAAGATCGAGGCCTCGGCCAGCGAGTCGTGCGTGCCCGTGTCCAGCCACGCGAAGCCGCGCTGAAGCGTCTGCACCTTCAGCTCGCCGCGTTGCAGGAACGACTGGTTGACGCTCGTGATCTCAAGCTCCCCGCGCGCCGAGGGCCGGATACCCTTGGCCACATCCACGACCTTGTTCGGGTAGAAGTACAGGCCCACCACTGCGTAGTTCGATTTCGGGTGCGCCGGTTTCTCCTCGATCGACAGGCAGTTGCCCGCCGCATCGAACTCCGCCACGCCGTAGCGCTGGGGATCCTCGACACGGTAGCCGAAGACCGTAGCCTTGCCATCCTCCTCGGCCGTGCGGACTGCCTCGCGAAGAAGACCCGTGAAGCCCGAGCCGTGGAAGATATTGTCCCCCAGAACCAGACACACGGAGTCATCGCCGATGAAATCCGCGCCGATAAGGAATGCCTGTGCAAGACCGTCCGGGGACGGCTGCTCGGCATACGTGATACGAACCCCGTAGTCGGAGCCGTCGCCCAGTAAACGACGGAAACCGCCCAGATCCTCTGGCGTAGAGATCAGGAGGATGTCGCGGATGCCAGCCAGCAGCAAGGCCGATAAGGGGTAGTAGACCATCGGCTTGTCGTAAACAGGCAACAACTGCTTGCTGACGCCCTTCGTGATCGGGTACAACCGTGTACCGCTGCCACCTGCCAAGATTATGCCTTTCATTACAATAAGTTAAATCTATATTTTATAAATAATGTGTCCCGGACATACAGGGTCGCGAATAAAAAAATCAAACCTTATCCATGACCTGCTGCAACCAGAAAAAAATTCCGGTACGGCTGATATGGGTCTTGTACCCCAGCCGGCGGATAATGCCCATGAATTTCGTGTCGCGGCGGATATGCCATTGCATGAAATGATACAACCCGAACGTGGCCAGAAGGCTCATGCCGACGACCGCATACAGTTGAACGGCGATTGAAAAACCGGCCGCTTCGAACGCCCACCAGCATAATACGACCGCCGTATTCAATCCCAAGATAGCCAATGTCGTCGCGACATGGGAACAACCCATGTCGATGAACATATGGTGCAGGTGGGTCTTGTCGGGACGGAATGGCGACGAGCCCTTCAGCATACGCGTCGACATCACGCGCAGCGTATCGAACACGGGAACCGACAATACCGCCAGCGTGAACGGTACAAGCCCGACATTGGGGTCGACAAAGGCTGCGACCCGCGAGCCGGATTGCAGGATGGCGATCACGAAGACGGACATGACGGTGCCCATGACCAACGTCCCGCCGTCGCCGATGAACATCTTTGAGGTTTTACCGAAGACATTGTGCAGGAAGAAGGGAATCAAGGCCCCGACCGAAACTACCGCCAGGATGGTCATCGCCTCTTCGCCGGCGAGATGGAAAAGTATGCCGAAGATGGTACAGGCCATGATGCAATAACCCGAAGAAAGACCGTTTACGCCATCCACCAGGTTGATGGCGTTGATAATGCCAACGGTGGCAAAAACAGTCAGGGGGACGGCACACCAGGGAGAGATCGGCCCGATGCCCCACAAACCGTGGAAGTCGTTTATGCAATAGCCGCCGACGAAGACCAGCAGCAGCACGACGACGATCTCGATCAAAAGCCGCAGGGAAGGGGAAAGGTTCAGAATATCGTCCATCGTGCCGGTATAGAGCATCGCCATCATGGCCATGATCACGACGGGCAGTCCGGAGCAGTCCACGACGGCGCTCATGCACCCGATCGCGATCACGACCCCGAAGAAAACGGCGACGCCGCCCAAGACCGGGACAGGCGTACGTTGGAGTTTACGGGCATCCGGATTATCGACAATGTTTTTTAACAGGGCGATCTTCACCAGTTTAGGATGGATCCAGCCGACTAAGAAAAGGGCTATAAAGAAAGGAATGATGACTGTGTAGCAAAGAGGCGTTGCCATACTGATTCATTTTATTATCCGGAAAAGGAAGAGGTTTTACATCGACAGCAATCAAATGGAAAATTCAACAGGCTTTATCATTTATGCGATATGCCGTTCCATTTCAGCCTCCAGTCGCGCCCCGATACTTTCGGCAATACAATGTATGACATAAGAAGTGCAATAATACCATGCGTCGCCGCGCACGGGCAGCGTCAGGCTGTAATCGTACATGAACCGGGCGATCCGCCGCGCTACGGGTTTATCGACAGGGAGGGCATTGCCCTGCAATGCGACCTCGTACATCCGCCCCAGCGTACAGAGGTACCCCTCGTCGAAATTCAGGGGGTCGGCAGGGACACGTACGCACCTGCGGTAATACCCCGTCGCCCGCCTTATCACGGCATCGTTCTCCAAGTCGGGAAACATCCAGGCAACCCGGTTCATCACCCCGATACGTTCCAATGCGACCTCGGACGACACCCCCGGCCAGCAGCCATCAGCATCCAGGGCGAATCTCCAGCCGGCCATCTGCCGTTTCAGGAACAGCAGGTATTCGTCATCGACAGCCGGAGCGGGATAGAGCAGGTCGGCCGCGCACATGCAGACGCCCGTCTGTTGAAACAGACCGTTTTCCGGTCGGGCACCGACGACGCCCACAAAATCCCGGACAAGTGCGTCCGCAGCCCGGTAGCAACAGTTTTTCTTCCGCAGATCGACGGAAAACACCGTTTCGCAGGCAAGCGAATACATGGCATGAACCATCCGGCTACGGATCGCTGTGTCGGGCTCGTGTTCAGAGCGTTCAGACAGCGCCCAGAACAAGCTGTCGATCCTGTTGCGATAGGTTTCCTCCGTACCGAATTCCCCGGCAGGCGCCACGGACGACACCAACCCATAGCCCGCGGCAAAAGCCTTTGCCAACGACACGAGCTGCACATTCGTGGCCTGGGCGGGATCGGCATCCAGCAGCAATGGCAACATTTTCTTCAGGTAATTCGGTGTCATGTCAGTAATTTATCGGAACCGGAATAGTTCCTTTTGCAGGTTTACAGGCCAGGGATCATATTTTTTCGACCAACGCGGAGGGAATGGAAGCGGTAGCGACCGCCATAATGCCGTCGATCTTGACAACGACACGTCTGTCCCGGGTGTTTTTCACCCGCATGAACGTGCCTTCGACACCCATGAATACGCCGTCCTTAATCCTCACCTTGTCGCCTTTCGACAACGCGACCTCTTCGGGCGAAAGGAAAATCACCGGTTCGTCGATATTGGCGGCCACGGCAATAAAATTGCGCATCTGGGACTCGGGCACGGTCATAATCTGGTTCTCGCCGTTTTGCTGATGCATCACATAGCGCAGAATCGGCAGCCTGAATGTCTTCAGGTCGTCGATAACCTCCCGCGTGGAACGGACGAAGATATAGTTGTGCACTGCGGCTTCCCGTACCCGGGAAAACCGGCCCTTGGAATCCCGGCGGCGTACGACCCTTACCGGCACGAAATTCTCGACATGCAGTTTGTCGAGATACTCCTTGGTGGAGAGTTCGCGCTGATAGGTAACCCGAAGCACATACCATTTGGCATCTGTGTCCTGACAGTCCATTATTGTGATCCGTTAAGTCGGGATTCGGCACCCGGGAAAGGCGTACAGTTGAGAAAAAAGCGTTCTATGGGGACATCGAAAACCTCTTAAAACCAAGATTTTCAATCAATTACGCGCCTCCCATAAGAACACTTCCGTATTTTAAAGTGCGGTCTCTATATAAGAGACCTTCATAACTTTTGCAAAAGTACTAAAAATAAAGCATATGCCCAAATTTTTTAAATCATATTTTTGTTCCCGGCACCGCTTGTCAATGCAAAAACAAGTTGATTATCAAAAACTTACCATCTTTGACCCGATTGTCTGCACGAATTGTTCGCCAAGTGGATGAATTCAGTGCTCTTTTAATCCGACTTTGGGTATTTGCAGACAATAATCGAACAAGGTCGGTAAAAATAACTTTTATTATATGTTATATAATTGATTATCAGATAGTAATCAAGACAGACCTATCTCTTATATAGAGACCTTACACGTATAAGGATGCTATCAGGCTCCGGTTCGCCTGGTCGATGACGGAGTTTTCGAGCGAAGCCAGGTAAATCTGCGTGGTTTTTTCCGAAGCATGTCCCATTCCCGCACTGATGACCGACAACGGAATGTTATGGTTCCGGGCAGCAGTCGCCCACGTATGCCGCGAGGTATAGGAGGAGAGCGGGACTTCGAGCCCCAGCAAACCGGACAGCTTTTTCAACCGACGATTATAATAGTCAAGGGCCGTACGGTATTGGGAAAACGCCCTGACCGGATCGTCCGAACTGAGCAGCGGAAAAACATAGCCGGATATGCGCCCTGCACCGGCATAGCGCCCGATAAGCTTCGCGATGCAGGGCTCGATACGGATAACGAGGCGCTGCCCGGTCTTGCGGCGAACATAACGGATCGTATCCCCGACGATATCCTGATTCCTCAGGAAGGCAATGTCCACGAATGCCATCCCGCGCGTACAATAACTGAAAATAAAAATATCCCGGGCCAATGCCAGGGACGGGGAATGTGTCAGATCCAGCTGCCGGAGCCGCACGACGACATCCTCGCCGACAGCACGCTTGCAGGTCTGGTCGACACCGGTGTACACATGCCGGAAAGGATCGGCCTGTGGCACGACATCCTCCTTCACGGCCCTATTATAGACCGCACGCAATATCCGCATATAAAACGAGACGGTATTGCGGACAACGCCCCGGCGCCGGAGCCAGTCGTCATACTGCCCCACAAGCCGTTCATCGACGAGCGAAAAGGGAATGTCCCGTCCGCCCAGGAAATCGGAGAAACTCCCGAGTGTCCGCCGGTAGTTGCGCGCCGTCCCCAACTTCCCGTTCGCCTCGAGCCTTGCGGCCTGCGTTTCGACATAGGCGAGCACGGTGCTCCGCCGGGACTTGCGAAACCGATCGACAACATCCCTGAGCGAGTACCCCTCCTGCCGGAATTCGAAATCCCGGATGATCGTATGCAACAGACACAAATCACGGTCGATCCGCTGCTGCACGGACAGCAACGCATGGGCTTCGCCCGAAAGGGGCGTGATGACACACCCGCGCCTTGCATCCCACTGCCGGGGCTGGAGACGCATGGAGGTAGTTACCTGCTGTGATTTGCGCCGATGGCAAAGCTGGTAATATATTACTCCCGCTTTCCCACCGACCGTCGATTCCCTGAGCTTGACTTTTACTGTTGCCATACATTTTAGTTGTTTATGGTTAGAATTGGAATTTTCCACGCCGCCGGAGGTGCACGGATGCATGTCCCGGCGGGATCATGGCAGCAAAACTAACCATCGGACAATTTAAAAAGGCTGAAAAATATGTTATTCGGCCATAACGGCATTGCGTCCAAGGTATTCCGGACAAGAAAATCCCTCGCAGCACAAGGCACTGGCGGACGGGACTCGACAGACGTGTAGGCCGCAAACCGGACAGGCAGGACAGAGCAGGCCACAGACAAACGGAGCCGGCAGGACACGGCGGACAGGACAGCGAACGCACGGAAAGGACGGACGGATCGACGGGGCAGGGTTGGCAGACGGCAGACGACAGACGACAGACGACAGACGACAGACGAGCATTACAGCCCGGCCGGAAGCATGAAAAGCCCCCGGGACAGAAGTTCCGGGGGCTATGGAAAGGCATCTGCCGGGGATTATCCCAGCATCGGTTTCAGTACGCCGAACAGCACGAGCGCGATGAGGAGCGTAACGACGATATTGAAAGTCTGGGCGGCGAGGAACGCCCACAGGAGATTGCGGTTCTCCCGGGAAACGATATCCTTGAGGCGCGTATCGAGCCCCACGCAGACGAAGGCCAGCGAGAAGAATACCGTCGAGAACATTTTGGCGACACCCGGCTCGGCAAGTTTACCCTTGGCATCGGCCGTAAAGAGGCCGTTTCCCTGCAATAGGCTGAACACCAGCGATGCGGCAACGAATCCGATGATGAATTTGGGGAATTTCTCCCACACGATCCCCAGTGACGGGGCCTGCCCGGTCTTATCGCCGCGGCGTGTCGAGAGGTAAAGCGCGATGAAGAACGCCACCACACCGATCAGTACGTTCTGCGCAGCCTTGATGATGACGGCATGCTGGTTGGCCACCTCGCCCACGATCATGCTCGATGCGGCGACACCCGACGTAGTGTCGATCGTACCGCCGATCCACGCCCCGGCAACCTCCTGCACGACATGCGGATCGTCGAAAATATGCGGCAGGATCACATGCGCCAGCCACGGCATCAGATAGATCATCGGCACGACGACGATCAGTACCAACGAAACGATGTACGAAAGTTTCCGGTCGTCGCCGCCCGCCACGCGGGCCGCCGTGATACAGGCCGACACGCCGCAGATCGACACGCCGCTCGAAAGGATCATCGCCGAGCGTTCGTCGACCTTCATGCGGCGCGAAAGCCGGAAGGCGAAGAACCACACGACGGCGACCACCAGGCAGGCCTGCACGAGGCCGAAGACACCCGATTTCATCACATCGCTGAAGAGGATCGTGGCACCGAGGCACACGACGCCGATCTTGATGTAGAATTCACCCTGGATCGCGGGTTTCAGCCACGCGGGAACATGCCACACGTTGCGGATCAGTAACCCGAAGAGCACCGAAAAGAATACCGATTCGAAGCCGTAATACGACACGGAGGGGATCTTGGCGACGATCTGCGCCAGCAACGAGACGGCGAAGACGACCACGAGCGACGCAAGCAGCCCCCTGAGCGGTCGCCGCAGCATCAGGCACCCGGCATAGAGCACCACCAGCACGATGGCGAAGAGACAGGCGATATTGCTCCACGCAGCGCCGCCCAGCAGCGTCGCGGGGACTTTGGGCAGCGCGGAAGGTGCGACCGCGGCCAGCACCAGCAGGGGAATGCTCACCCAGACCACCACCCAGTCCTCGACCCGGAATTGTTCCATCCACTTTTTCATCTTTATCATTTTTTCAGGTTAAAATATGCCGGAGAGCATCAGTGCCACCACATTGCGACCGGCGACACCCCGCGCGGCGAAATCTTCGTAGGTATAATCCAGCTGGCAGCGCAGGTATTTCACAGGTTGCCACGTAAGCCCGGCCGTATAATTGGTCTGGCGGCTCGAACCGCGGGAGCAGTCTTCGAGAAAGGTATCGTACCGCACCGTCGGCAACAATGTCCGAGCCACGCGCCAGCCGGCCACGGCATACCACCCCTCGCTGTCGAGGCCGCCCGTCGTGCCGCAGATGTATTCGCCGCGCAGGACGAGGCGCCCGTAATCGTAGCAGGCACCGGCACCGTAACGGATGCGCTTCAGGTAATCCTCGCCGTACTCGCCCCAGTAGTACGATCCCGCGAACTGCAATCCGGCGACGGGCTTGACCGTAAGGCGCGCCACGATGTCCTTGCTTTTGTTCTTATCCTTGACGTTCAGCCCCTCGCCGTTGAAAACGCCGAAGTTGTAGTTCAGGATACTGTACCCGTCGCGCTTGAAAAATCCTCCGAACAGCTGCGCGCCCATGTCGCGGCCAGTGGCCGAAAGCCCGCAGAGGTCGTTGAAACCCATCAGTTTGCGCAACGAAAGGGGGTATTCGATGAACTCATATCTGAGCGGCACATAGTCGGTATTCTCGATCGAAAAAGGCAGCTTGTATTCGCCCAGCTGGACGTTGAGCTCATCGAACGGTTTGTAACACAGGTAGGCGTCGACGATTTTCGGCGAAGCGAATTCGATCTGGACACGGTAATCCAGTTTCGGAGCGATGGCGCCCGCCAGGTTCAGACGTACGCGTTTGATAAAAAAGGTCGACGAATTGTCGCTCCATTCGTAACCGGTCTGGACATATCCCGAAATTTTCGGCAGGGCGGCCAGCACTTTGTCCCAGGTGGACGTTTTGGCTTTGAGCGCCGCGATTTCCGCCGAAAGTTCCTCAACCGAAGCTGTCGCGGATTGTGTGTCGGGTTGCTGTGCACGAGCGGCTCCAATTACGCCGAGCAGCAGCAATACGGGCAAAATCATTCTCATAAACAAGGTCGTTTGGGTTCACAAAAGTCGTGATTCCGGCGCAAAAGGTCAATACGCGAAAATACCTAAAATGACCCGAAACGGCTCCGGGCGGCATCCGGGGGCGTATAATTACCGGCAATTATGTACTTCGACGTTCCGGAAGCCTATCTCCCGAATCTTTGCACCCTGCCGCTGTCACCCGCAACCCGTGGCTGCATCGACATGCCCGCCCTTCCCCGGAGCCCCTCCCCGGAAAGGTATTCGGGCCGCACAGTCCGGCACCGCCGCGTGCCGCCCGTACCCCGGAAACACAACAGGCTCCGCACGGGACACGAACAGGGACGGCACAAAAGAGGCCGGAATACTCCGGCCTCCCCGCTTATGGAATGAACTTTTTATCGGTCAGGGACAGAAATTACAGTTTGTTGGCGAGATCCTTGACCAGCTCGCCGTCGAACAGGTGCAGCACCCGGTGCGCGTAAGTCGAATCGTGCTGCGAGTGGGTCACCATGATGACGGTCGTACCCTCGCGGTTCAGCTCCGAAAGCAGTTCCATCACCTCGCGGCCGTTCTTCGAGTCGAGGTTACCCGTGGGCTCGTCGGCCAGGATCAGCTTGGGGTTCGACACCACGGCACGGGCGATGGCCACACGTTGCTGCTGTCCGCCCGAGAGTTGCTGGGGGAAGTGTTCGGCGCGGTGCGAAATATTCATGCGGCTCAGGATCTCGTTGACACGACGCTTGCGCTCAGACGCCTTGACGCGCATGTAGATCAACGGCAGCTCGACGTTCTCGAAGACATTCAGTTCGTCGATCAGGTTGAACGACTGGAAGACAAACCCGATATTCCCCTTGCGGAATTTCGTGCGGTCTTTCTCCTTGAACCCGGCGACCTCGTGGTCGAGCAGCGTATAGCTGCCCGAGGTGGGATTGTCCAGAAGCCCCAGGATATTGAGCAGCGTGGACTTGCCGCAGCCCGAGGGACCCATGACGGCGACGAATTCACCCTCCTTCACTTCGAACGTCACGCCGTTCAGTGCGATGGTCTCGATCTCTTCGGTACGGAAAACCTTCTTGAGGTTCTCAACTTTCAGCATTGACATAACAAACAGGTTTTTATTGTTGATATTGATTTGATTTATTCGGATTTCACGGATTCGGCCGGGTTTTCGTTAACGGCACGCCACGAGCGGACGGTGACGGTGAGAGCCGTGACGGCCAGCACCCCCGCCAGTGCCAGGGCAAAGACCCACCAGTACAGCGGCACGGCATAGGCGAAGCCTGCGAGCCAGTGCCTGACGGCCCAGATGCTTACCGGGACGGCCAGCACGAAACACACGGCGACCAGCATGACGTAGCGGCGGTTGAACATGGCGAGGATTTCGCCCCGCGAAGCCCCCATTACCCGGCGCACGGCGATTTCGCGGCGGCGGTGCTGCGTCTCGAACAGCACCAGCCCGAAGACGCCCATCAGGGCGATCACGACGGCCAACAGCGCGAACAGCCCGACGATGGCCGTCAGTTTGCGTTCGTTGTCGTACTCGAGGCCCAGCTCCTCGTCGAAAACACGGACGACGATATCGCCCGGCTCCGTGCGGGGATCGACCTCCGCGATACAGCGGCGGATATGGGCGGTAACAGCCGCAATATCGGCTCCGGGCGTCATCCGCACATAGACCACATGAGGCAGGTGCCAGTAATTTTCCTGCTGGATTTTCTTCGGAAGAAGATAGAAACAGAAGGGCGATACACCGTATTGCAGGGGCTTGAAGTTGAAATCGGCACAGAAACCTACAATTTGCTCGTCGGGCGACACGAAACCGTTGATACGGTCGCCGACCTGCATTTCAAATTCCCGCCGCGCCGCTTCGTTGAAAATCATCGTTCCGAGTTCCTTGTCGAAGTCGCTCTCCAGGAAATCGCGTCCGTCGGTAATCGGGATACCCATCACGCGCAAGAAATCAGGTTGTACGACATAACTCTGGAAAGCGACCTGACGGCCCTTGAACTCCCGGCCCCAGCCCATACGCCCGACCGACACCAAACGGCTCGTAGCTCCCGTAACATCCTTTACCTGAGGGTCGGATAGAAGTTTCTGCCGAAGGGCGTCATAACTTGCCGCCCCACGTTCGGAAAGCCGCACGGCGAGGAGGTTTTCCTTGTCGAAACCCATGTCATAGTGCATCATGTAGTCGTGTTGCAGGCGAATGAAACTGGTCGCGATGATCAGCCCGATGGAGATGAAGAACTGCACGCCCAGCAGCAGCGTACGCAGCCGGCGGCCGCTGCGGGTTCCGCCGAAGGATCCCTTGACGACCAGCGCCGGGGCGAACGACGTGATATACCACGCCGGGTAGAGGCTGGCGGCGAGCGCCATGACGAAAGCTACAACGGCTACCAGCCCCACGACTTCCAAATTCTGCGACAGCGCCAGCGATGCGGAAATGTAGCTGGCGAATTCGGTGCCCTGCAAGGCAAAGGAAACGTACCAGGCCGCCAGCAAAGCGATCAGGACGAGCCCGAACGCCTCGAAAACGAAATTGAAGCGCAGCGACGAGGCGGGAGCGCCGAAGACCTTGAACGTATTGACGGTACGGATGCGCACCGGCACCAGCGCGAAGAAGAAGTTGACGAAGTTGATGAAAGCCAGCACGATAACCAACACGGCAATACCCAGCAGGGTATAGGTCGTGACGACAGACCCCTGCCGGCAGGGCGCCTGTGAATCCGACTCGAAATAGAGTTCCGATACCGGAGAAAGGCGCACGCCGTAGATACCCGATTCGTCGTCGTCATCTGCGGCGTCCCCGGCCGCCGCACGTTTCTCGGCCGCCTCGCGCTGCATCTCCTGGTTCACGTTCGTCCACTGGCGCGCAAACTCGTCGGGATCGGCACCGGGCCTGAATTTGACGAAATAATTGAAACTCCACTCCGAAGTGGTATAAAGGTTCGTTTCGCCCAGATTTTTCACCACCTCGCACTCTCCCAGCAACGAATTGTCCGGAAAGTCTTCGAAAACCGCCACGACTTCCATCGCCCCGTCGGGCTGGGGTTCGTCGGTGTCGACCCATATGAGGCTGCCCACGCCGACCCGCATCCGTTCGGCCGCCTCGCGGGAAACGATGACGCTCTTCGGTTTTCCGAGGTCATGCACATCGCCCTCGACCGAACGGAAAGCGAAAACATCGAGGAAAGGCAGCGATACCGAACCGCAGGAAGCAGAAAACTTATTATACCCGAACGAAGGCTCGTTGCTCGTCCAACAGGTTCCGGAGCCGAAACCACCCCACATGCAGCCCCCGACTTCGACCCCCGCCGTCGAAGCGATGACACGCTCGGGCACCGGCCGGTTAAGCCACGACGACCATTTCCCGGGCTCGTACCAGTCCTCGTTCTCCACGAGATAAATACGGTCGGCTTCGTGCAGCGAGCGGTTGTAACCCAGCTCCCACCAGACCTGCGTCATGATGACGTAGAACGCGGTAAATGCCAGCGTCAGGCCTATGACGTTCAGCAGCGACGAAATTTTGTAGCGCCGCAGCGTAGTCAGAAAATTACGAAATGCGATCTTCATAACACACTATTCGGTTTTAATCATGTTAATCGGGTTGGCATTGGCGATGCGCCACGTGCGGACGAGCTGCACGGTGCAGACGATCAACAGCACCACTGCCCCGCACAGGGCGAAGAGCCACCAGCGGAGCGCCACACGCTCGACGAAGTTGCTGACCAGCAGGTCTGCACCCCAGCGGCTTACGGCGGCCCCGACGACCACGGACGGAACGGCGATCCACAGCACGTCGCGCGCCAACAGGCGCAGCACGTCAGCCGTCGAAGCCCCGTTGACCTTGCGCAGGGCGATCTCCTTGCTGCGGCGGCGCATTTCGTCGCCCAGATAGCCCACGAGCCCCATCAGGGCGATAAGCAGGGTGATGCCGCTCACGGTAAAGACGATATTGCGGAAACTGCGTATCTCGAAAAGGATGGGGCCCAGTTTGTTGTCGTAAACTTCGAGCGTATGATTGTTGCCCGAAGGGTATTCTCCGATCTTGCGCTGCACGGCCTCCAGCGACTCGGGCGACATCCCGCGCAGGCGGATCATCATGGAATAGTCCAGCATATAATCGTCCGTGGCACCGAACTTCTGGAAATAGCTGAACGGATGGAACACGATCGGTTCGACCTCTCCCGTAGCCACGACCGTCCTGAAATCCTTTACGACGCCCACGATCGTATAAAGAGGAGCCCCGGGCGAGGAGTCGTCGGTAATCTGATGCCCCAATGCCTGTTCGGGCGTCCATCCGCGCATACGGACGTAGGTTTCGTTTACGATCGCCTCCAGGGGGTTGCTCGAAGGCGTAAAGTTCCGGCCGCCGACAAGGTGCATCCGCATCGCAGGTATAAAGCCCTCGTTGCAAAGCAGCCAGCGGCAGGAGAAAAGCAATTCCTTGGAGTTTTCGTCAATGCAGGGCATTCCCGAATATCCCCAAAGCGGCACCTCGAGCGAAGCTCCGGCAGCGTCGACTTCGGGTAGCGAAGCAACGGCGTCGCAGACCGAAGAAATGTTGCCCAAAGGCGTTTTGACATATGTATATACGATACGGTCATGTTCGAACCCGAAATCGCCGTTGCGGAGTTTATCGAACTGCAACACGGCCAATAACAGGAGCGTAAGCGTAAACGTACAACTGACGATCTCGGCCACCAGCAGCGTCTGTTTCCACCGGCGGCGGTTGTCGCTGACCCCGCGGAATGCCAATGTCACGGGAACCGAAGTGAAAATACGCGACGGGATAAGCGCGGCAAGGGCAAAGGCGGCAAGGATGACGAGCAACGGCACCCAAATGCGCTTCAGGGCGAAAAGTTCGGACATCGGCGTCCCGGTAATCTCCAGCACCTGATCCTGCAGGGCCCACAACAGGAATCCGGCCACGATGACCGAAGCGAAGGTCAGTATGGCGGTCTCGGAACAGAAAATGCGGAAGATGTCCGAAGACCGGGCACCCCCGACCTTGAGCATGGAGATGGTCTTCGAGCGGCTTACCAACGTCGAAATCGAAATCAGCACATAGTTCATCGACGCAACGAAAAGCGTAAGGGCCGCAAGTGCCATCAACACCCATGCGATCAGCCCGGCGGAAGTATTTATGCGCGAAGACTCCGTGATCGGGAAAAACCGGTAGCTGCGGTTCCAGGCTTTCATATCCTCGGTGAATCCGTGGCGGTCGAAAAATGCGGGAAGCTGCGCTTCGACCTCGGCGACGGACGCCCCTTTGTGGAGTTTGACATAACTCGGGAACGAATCGCCGCCCCGCCACGACGTATTGAGGTCGCGCTTCACCATTTCGAACGAACAGAGCATATTGAAACCGCCGAGGTGCTGGTTGGGATTCGGGTCGCGGAAAAGCCCCATGACCGTCAGCGAATCGGTGCCGTTCAGCAATACCAACTGCCCCACGGGATCCTTACGACCGAAGATCGTGCGGGAAAAAGACTCCGCAAGCATCACCTGGTCGGCATGGAGCAGGATCTCTTTGGGGTTGCCGTTCATCGGTTCGAATCCCAGCACGTCGAAAAACATCGTATCGGCGTATATATACTTTGCCTGGAAAGCATTATCACCGCGCACGATGTCGGATGTGCGCGGCCCGAACAGGCGTGTGGCGGCTTCGACCTGCGGAACCTCTTCGGCCAGCGCCGGGGCGATGGGGGCATTGAGCTGCGGACTGTACCCGCTGTGCTGCGGATCGGCATAATGAGCCCACAGTTGGAATATCCGCTCCCGGTCGGGGAAACAACGGTCGGAGGTGAGGTTGTAATTGGCATACGAAAAGACCAGCAGACCGACGGCCAGCCCCAGCGAAAGCGACACCACGCGGGCAAGGGTGCCGCCGCGCAGTTTACGCAGGTAACGTAATGCGAATAGGAAATTCTTCATTCGGGTCTGTCTTTAGTTTTTAATCGAGTCGATCGGGTTGGAATCGGCCGCACGGCTGCTCTGCCAGAAGACGGCAACGAATGCCACCACGGCGGCAAAAGCCCCCGAGGCCAGGAAAATGAGGGGAGAGAGCGAAATCCGGACGCTGTAATCCTGCAGCCAGCGTTCGAGCAGGTACCACGCCACGGGCACGGCGATGACGAACGCCGCGCCGACCAGCCGCATGAAGTTGCCCACCAGGCGCGTGAGCACCTCACCGCGCGTCGAGCCGAAGACCTTGCGGACGGCGACCTCCTGCTCCTTCTGCTGGATGTAGTAAGTCGACATGGCCACCAGACCGAGCGCCGAGATCAGGATCGCCACGAGCGTGAAGATACCGACGATGTGCAGGATGCGCCGCTGATCGGCATAGTCGGCTTCGATTTCCTGCTCGATATACTCCGCCCCGGTAAAAACCGCACCGTCGGAAATACGTTCGAAGACCGATTTGACCGTATTGTAGGCCACGGTCTTGTCCCCGCGGATTTTGACCAGGATATTCCACGGGTACATATCCGCAATGTCGTCCGTCTGCCACAGCATCGCCGATTGGGGCTTGTCGAGCGCCGACCCGATCTGGAAATCGCGGTAGATACCTGCGATTTGGTAGGGATAAGAGTAATCCATGCCTACCTTGAATTCTTCGGCGTCCTCCGCAATACCCAGTTCCCGCAGGGCGTGCTGGTTGATGAAGACCATATTGTCGTCGTTCATACGGGCGAGGTGGTTGTCGCGCAGCCGCTCCAGCCCCAGTATCCGGAAATAGGTCGAATCGCCGATGAATATCTGGAATCCGATCATCCGGTCGGGGCCATACTGCATCGTATTGTTGTTGCCCCGGTCGTGGGGCGTACCGCAGCCCAGGGCGACGGCCTCGACACACGGCTCGCGTAACAGCTCCTCGCGGAACTGCGCAATCTGTTTTTTCCCGAGGAAAATTTCGGTCGAGATATCGAGTATGTCGGCCGTATTGTACCCCATCGGCGCCGAAATCAGGTGGCGGATCTGCAGGCCGATGGTCAGCGAGGTGGCGATCAGGACAATGGTGATGACGTTCTGGATCGTGATAAGCACCTTGCTGTAAAACATCTTGGTGCGGTGGCGGAACGATCCCCGGACGATGTCCACGGGTTTGTAGCGCGACACCATCATCGCCGGGATAAAGCCCGCAACGACGCCCAGCACCACGATAAACGCGGCATAGCAAGCCACGACGGCAGGCGTCATATCCTGCCAGACACCGATTTTCGACCCCAGCAGCCGCGAAGCGCCGGGCTCCACCGCGGCTGCCAGGAAAAGCGCGATGACGAACGCCACGACACACAGGAATGTCGATTCGAGGATCAGTTTGAGGATGATTTCGCCGCGCGAGGCGCCCAGCAGCCGGCGGGCGGCCATCTCCTTGGCGCGAAACCCGGTCTGGGCAACCGTCAGGTTGATATAATTCATCACGGCGAAGAGCAGGATGACGGCGCCCACACCGAAAAGGATCATCACGAAGGGCCAACTGCCGTAGTTGAACCCCCCATCATTATTCTGGGATAAAAAATAGACATCGCGCAAAGGCGTAAGGGTCACATGCTGATAGACATTGCCCTTGTAGATCCAGTATATCTCTTTGAAATAATCAAGCATATCGGGTATCTTGGCCGTCAGGTCGGCACCGGGACGCGCCAGGATGAAAGTCGTCACGGCACCGGAATTACTCATACGCTCGTCATTGGCCGAATTGATATCGCAGAGGCGCTCGGCCCGCATGATGATGTCCATATTGGGAATCACCGAGCGGTCGATATCCCGCACCACGCCGCTCACAACGTACGACTTCTCCTCGTCGGGGAAGCGGATCACCTGCCCCATCGGGTTGAACGTGCCGAAAACCTTGCGGGCGAACGACTCGGAAAGCACCACGTTGTCGCGCGAGGCGAGGGCTTGCTCCCGGTCGCCCTCCAGCAGTTCGAAATCGAATATCCGGAAAAAAGTCGTATCGGCGAAGAGGATCGTCGCCGAATATTTCCCCTGTCCGGCCTCGACGGGCTGCATGGCATCGGTGGACTGTCCCGACACTGCGACGGCGCAGGTCGATTCGATCTCGGGATAACGGTCGCGCAGGTATTTCTGCAGGTAATAACCGCTCGTAATGCACTCCTCGTTGCCGATGACATAAATGCGGTCGGCCTTGGCGTGGTAGTCGTCGCACGTAAGTTGCCGAAGGGTGTAGTCGGCGATCAGGATCACGAACATCAGCGAGACGGACAACCCGAAGATATTGATGGCCGCATAGAGCTTGTTGCGCCCCAGGAAGTTGAAAAACGAGCGGAAATTGAGTTGACGGAACATATTATTCGGTTTTGACGGGTGCGGAGAAATTTCAGCGGAAAATTATTTATTGAGGATCAGCACGTCGTTCGAGCCGTAATTCTCATAGCCCGAAACGATGACCCGCTCGCCCGGCTCCAGCCCGTCGAGCACCTCGTAATACTGCGGGTTCTGGCGGCCGATGCGGATGGGGCGTTTGTAAGCCTTGTCGCCCTCGGGCGCAAGGACATAAATCCATGCGCCGCCCGTGGTCTGGTAGAACGACCCGCGGGGGATGATGACCGCCTCGGTAGGCTGCCCCAGTTCGAGATGCAGGTAGTAGGTCTGGCCGCTGCGTATGTTCTCGGGATGGTCGCCCAGGAAGGTGAAGTCGGCTCGGAACTGGCCGCTGCGCACCTCGGGATAGACTTTGCGCAGGCGCACCTTGTAGTCGGTGCCCTGACGGTCGAAGGTGGCTTCGAGACCGGCACGCACACGGTCGATGTAGCTCTCGTCGATCTGTGCCTCGACCTTGTAGTCCGACAAGTCGTTGATCTGCCCGATCTTCTGCCCCGTGGAGACCGACTGCCCGAGCACGATGTCCAGTAGGCCGACTTCGCCGTCGATCGGCGACTTGACGTTGAGGTTGCCGATGCGCTCGCGGATGAGCTGCATGTTGCGCTTCATGTTGTCGAGGTTCTCCTCCATCTGCTCGATCTGCACCGAACGGTAGAGCGAATCCTGCACCTGCCGCTCGATGTTCAGCTCGCGTTTCTTTTCGGCCAGTTCGTAGTCCTCCTTCGACTGCAACCACTCCTCGCGGGCGATCAGGGCGTTCCTGTAAAGCTCCTCGTTCTGCTGCCAGGCCCGCTTCTTGCGCGACACGTCGAGATCCAGCTGCGCCTTGTCCTGCCGCAGCGAGAGTTTCTCCTGCTCCATCGAGATCAGCGTATTGCGCAGGATGTTCTGCTTTTCGGCCAGCTCGGCCTCGCTGTTCAGGATTTCGAGCGTGAGCGACGTGTTGCTCAGCACGACCAGCACGTCGCCCTTTTTGACGGAGGTACCCTCCTCGACCACAAGCCGCTCGACGATGCCCGCTTCGAGGGGACTGAGCTGCACGGTGGTGATGGGCTGCACCTGCCCGGTGACGCGGATGTAGTCGTTGAATTCACCGCTCACGACCTGCCCGACGGAAATCGTACGGGCATCGACGCGCAGCGTCGAGGAGTTGTCGCGCAACAGGAGCCACAACACGAAGACCAGGAACAGCGCCCCGGCCAGATAGGGGATGCCTTTTTTGGTAAACAGGGCGCGGATGCCCTTTTTCTTTTCGATACGGATGTCCATGTTATTTTCTGTTTTTCGTTAGCGGATCAGGGGCGCACCGTTGTAATACTCGACCAGGCGCGTTTTGATAATGTATTGCAACCGGGCACGCAACCGTTCGGAGCGGGCCTGCAACAGGTTGTTGGCGGCGGTCTGAAGGTCGAGCGCCGAAACCATGCCCCGGTCGTACTTGCCGGCGACGGCGTTGTAGGCCAGCTCGGAGGCCGCGCTTTTTTTGCTGGCCTGCACGAACTCCTTGCCGTAGCCGAGCATCTGCTGGTAGTTCTGGGCGATTTCGCTTTGCAGGGCACGCAACGTCTGATCGCGCTGCTGCTCGGCGATCCGCCAGTTGTTGCGGGCGCGGTTCGTCCTCGTGCGGCGCGAAAGCCCCCCGAAAATGGGGATGTTGAGCTGGGCGGAAAAATAGTAACCGCGGTTATCACGGAACTGGTTCTTAAACGGCTCGTACAACGAATGGTCGTCGAGGCTCATGAAGAAATTGGTCGAGTATCCGCCGCCGACATAGACCGACGGGAAAAAGCCGCCCCGGGCGACCGAATACTGGAGTTTCGACTGCCGCACGTTATAACCGGCGCTGCGGGCCTTGGGATTGTTGTCGAGGGCATAGGCGACCACATCGGAGAAGGGCGCCGTGCCGGCCGGGGTTTCGATGGCGAGATCCGTCTCGATCCCCAGGGGGCGGTCGGGCGGATAATTCATCGTTTCGGCAAGCGTGATCCTGGCCAGTTCGAGGTTGTTTTCCTGCTGCGTCAGCAGGTAGTCGTCCGAAGCGCACTGTGCCTCCTGCTCGGCCACGTCGGCGGCGCTCTTGAGCCCCAGTTCGAGCAGCTTGCGGCTCTTGGCGAGGTTGCCGGTGCTGGTTTCCAGCTGTTCGCGGGCGAGGCGCACGCTTTCGGTGTAATATACGACGTCGAAATAGGCTTGCATGGTATTGAGCGCCACTTCGTCCTTGACCCGCTGCAACTCCTCGACACCCATCAGGCGCATCACCTTCGCGGCACGGATGGTATTGATCCCCGTAAAGCCGGCGAAAACGGGCATTTGCCCCGAAACGCCGTAGTTGTTGGAAAGGTTCGAAACGTCGGTATAGGTATTGGTCTCGGGGTCGACCGAGCGGCCGAAACTGGTCGTGGCGCTGACCGAGCCGCTGACCGAGGGCACGAGCGCCGCCACGGATTCGATATAGTCCTGGCGGTAGTTGCGGTTGGTGTAATCCTGCTGCCGTACTACGGGACTGTGTTCGACGGCATAGGCCATGCACTCGTCGAGGGTCATACGCACGACGGGCTCGGCCGCATTCGGGGCGGGGTCGGACAGGGAATCCACGGCGGGATCCGCGACGATGACGGTTTGCGTTGCCGCAGTATCTGCGGCCGAAGCCCCCACGGGAGCAACGGGCGCAGCATCCGGCTGCACAGAGGCGGCGGGCAGGGATATCTGCGTCCCAGCGAGTGTCCAAAAAATTGACAGAATGAGGAGTAATAACAGTCGTTTCATCCTTGATTAGCGGGTATTGTTCGTTCGGGACATTTCGGAGCCAACCCCGTGCCAAAGAAACTAAATAACTGTATTACAAAATATTATATCACACATACAACGGACAAAGTGTAAAAAAATTTTACACCCTTGTAAATTTTGTGGACACGAAGGGACGATTTCACGATTTTAACGCTAATTTTACCGCAAAACAATCCGGAATGACCATGGCAAAAGAGGGAACGTTACTGATCGTGGACGACAACCGCAGCATCCTGGCGGCGTTGCGCCTGCTGCTGGAAAAATATTTCGCACGGGTGCTGACCCTCCCCACCCCCAACCGGCTGGCGACGACCCTGCGCGAGGAACAGATCGACGTGATACTGCTCGACATGAATTTCACGGCGGGCATCAACACCGGCAACGAAGGCATCTACTGGCTGAGCGAGATCCACGCCCGCAGGCCGGATATCAAAGTCGTGCTCTTCACGGCGTACGCCGATATCGACCTGGCCGTGAGGGCAATGCGCGACGGTGCGGTGGACTTCGTCGTCAAACCGTGGGACAACGACCGGCTGGTGGCTTCGCTGCGCAACGCCTACAACCTGGCGCGGTCGGCTCGCGAGGTGAAGCAGCTCAAGGAGATCAAGCGCGAGCTGGCCTCGGAGCAGCCGATGTTCTGGGGCGAAAGCCCCGCCATGGCGCGCATCCGCGAAATCGTGGAGAAGGTTGCGGCCACGGACGCCAACATCCTGATCACGGGGGAGAACGGCACCGGCAAGGAGATGCTGGCACGCGAGATACACAACCGCTCGGCGCGCAGCGGCGAACTGATGGTTTCGGTAGATATGGGAGCCGTACCCGAAACGCTCTTCGAGAGCGAACTGTTCGGCCATGTCAAGGGAGCCTTCACCGACGCCCGGGCCGACCGCGCCGGGAAATTCGAGGTCGCCGACCACGGCACGCTTTTCCTCGACGAGATCGGCAACCTGCCGCCCCACCTGCAATCGAAACTGCTGACGGCCATCCAGGGCGGGCGTATCTTCCGCGTGGGCAGCAACACGCCCGTAGCGGTGGACATCCGTCTCATCTGCGCCACGAACCGCGACCTGTTCGGGATGGTAGCGCGGGGGGGGGAGTTTCGCGAAGACCTGCTCTACCGCATCAACACGATCCACATAGACCTGCCGCCCCTGCGGCAGCGCCGCGAAGACATCCTGCCGCTGGCGGAAATGTTCCTGAAACGCTACGCCACGAAGTACAACAAACCGATCGAGGGTTTCGACCAGGCGGCGGTGCGCGAAATGGACGAATACCCCTGGGCGGGTAACATCCGCGAGTTGCAGCATACCGTCGAAAAAGCCGTCATCATGAGCGACGGAAGGCGGATCACCCCCGCCACACTGCTGCTGCGGCCGGCTCCGGCCGCAGTGCAGGCCCCGGCATTCTCGACGCTCGAAGAGATGGAGCGCGGCATGATCGGGCAGGCGATGGCGCGTTACGCAGGCAACCTGACCGAGGTGGCGCGGCAGCTGGGCATCACACGCCAGACACTCTACAACAAAATCAAACGTTACGGGTTATGAAACGCGAAGGAATAGCCTACGGCCCCGTAATCGGGTACACGGCGTTGCTCATCGCCGCTTCGGGAGCACTCGGATGGGTGGTAACGGGGTCATGGTACCCGCTGGCGATCCTGCTCGTCCCGGTGATCGGGATCGCGGCATACCGCCTCATAGGGCTTTACAGCGATTCGATACGCCGTGTAACCTTCATGTTCAACGCCATCGACAACGACGACTTCACGTTCCGCTTCCATGAAGACCCGTCGAAAGTGGACAACGGCATGCTCAACGCCGCCCTGAACCGTATCAAGGAGATCCTGGTGCGCGCCAAGGTACGCGCCGAAGAGCGGGAACGCTACTACCAGCTGATCATGGAGTACGCACGCACAGGGCTTATCACCATCAACGACGCGGGGAGCGTCTACCAGGCAAACGGCGAGGCGCTGCGCATCTTCGGGCTGCCGCGCTTGACCCACATCCAGCAACTGGAACTGCCCGCTCCCGAAGCATACCGGGTACTGACGACGATCCGCCCGGGCGAAAAGCACCATGTGTCGTGCGTGACCGAAACGGGCGAAATGGGCCTGTCGCTGGGATGTTCGCAGATCGTACTCGAAAAACGCCGGCTGCGCGTGGTGGTCGTGAGCGACATCAACAGCGAGCTGAGCGAGATGCAGATCGAATCGTGGAGCAAGCTGACGCGCATCCTGACGCATGAAATTATGAACTCGCTCGCGCCGATCACCTCCCTGAGCGACACGCTGCTGCATATCGACCGGACGATGAATGCCGATGTGGCGCACGGGCTGGATACGATCTCGGCCACGAGCCGGCGGCTGATGGCCTTCGTTGAGAATTTCCGCAGGTTCACGAAGATCCCGGCGCCCCAGAAAGCACCCTTCGAGGTGCGGGAACTGCTGGAGCACGCCATGACACTGATCGCTACGGAGGGCATCCGCATCCGGCTCGACGTCGAGCCGGCGGACACGATGATCTATGCCGACCAGATGCTGGTCGGACAAGTGGTGGTGAACCTGCTCAAGAACGCCCGCGAAGCGGTAGGGACACGGCGGGACGCCTGCATCGAAATCACGTCGCGCATAGACCCGCAGGAAAACGTGGTCATCGAAATAAGCAACAACGGCGGGGCGATCCCCGCCGAAGTAACCGAAAATATCTTTACACCTTTCTTCACGACCAAACCCGACGGATCGGGCATCGGCCTGAGCGTCTCGCGCCGCATCATGCAGCTGCACAACGGCTCGCTGCGCCTGACGGCCAACACGGACAACCGGGTGACCTTCACGCTCCTGTTCGGATAGACGCGCGTAATGCGCCGTATTCCGTCCCGGCGAACTTCCGGGTCACGGGATCCAGCGGGGGACAGCCCCCGCCAAAACAATGCCCGGCCGGGAACGGCACTCCACAGGAACGGGACAGCAATACCCTACCGCGGCAGTGGCACCGAGATCGTCCGCGCATCGAGGAACGCATCGGGGAAGGAACCGTTGTTCCAGGCCTGGCCGTTCGAGATGGTGAAATGCCGTCCCAGCCGCAATGTATTGTTGTCGATCACAGTGACGCGTGAGGGCAGGTTCTCCTTATGGATCACCACCACCGAAGTCATCGTAACCGAGGGTTTGACCTTCATCCGGCCCTCGGCACGGTAATCGGGTTTCCAGGGCGACAAATGCGCCAGCGAGTCGGGAAGCTCGAACTTATTACGAAGCGAATCGGGAAGCTCATACTTCCCCGAACGGGGCGAATCGGGCTTTTTCAGCCCGAACTTATTGGGTTCCTGCGCCGAAATCGCAAGGGCCGCAAGCAGGGCGGCCGCCAGAATAAACATCCTTTTCATAACTATCCCTCCTATCTTTTATTTGGTCTCTCCAAAATTACAATTCCCTCAGAACACTTCCCGCAGAATCCGCACCGACTGCACCGCGCTGATGGCGTCGAGATGGTAGCCGAAATAGACCAGCACGGCATTGAGGAACTCGACGCGCTGCGTACGGTTGAGACCGATTTCGGCCAGGCAACGTACGTCGCACTCCATCATATCGCGCAGGATACGTGTGCATTCCTGTGTCATAAAACTAACGTGCTGCGGCCGCGTTTTGGTATAAAGTCCCTCACGGATATCGAACCAATCGTCGGCCGAGTAGTCGTTGCCCGGGCAAAAACCCAGGAAACGGCTCAGGTTGGCCAAGAACCAGAGGTGGAAATTGGCCACCCCCTCGTCCATCGAATCGAGCGCCCCGACGCTGTTCCATACAAAATCGAAAAGCGCCTGGTTGGGTTCGTCGTATTCCCTGACGAGGCGGTACAAAACCTCTGCCATGAAGAGCGCCATGGTCGATTTGCGCACGTCGAACGGCAGGCTTTGCAGTACGAAGCCGCCCTGCACCTCCTTGAAACGGTGCATCTGCTGACGCGACGATTCGAGCCCTTCGAACTCGACCGGGAACATCGGCTGGAAAAGTGCCAGCTTCGAGCCCCGCCCGTTGCGGCTGCGGACGCCCTGTACCATGTAGCTGCGGCGCCCCCCGGTGTCGGTCAGCAGATAGACGACCATCGACGAGTCGCCGTATTTGAGCGTATGGAGAACGACTCCGCGCCCTTTGTACGTCTTCACCTACCCTTTGCGCACGTGAACCATCATCCACCCGTCCCTGGCAGCGGTCGCCACCGGGCGCAGGCCCAGTTCCCCGGCACAGGCGACAATCGCCGGGACGTCCTGTTCCAGGAAGCCGCTCATCACCAGGTCGCCGCCCGGCTCCAGCGCTGCGGCATAGGCCGGCATATCGGCCGTGAGGATATTGCGGTTGATATTGGCCAGGATAAAGCCGTAATGCCGTCCGGCGATGCGGCGCACGTCGCCCAGCATCGGTTCGATGCGGTCGGCGACGCCGTTCGAAGCGATGTTCTCGCGGCAGTTGGCGTCGGCCCAGTCGTCGATGTCGACCGCATCGACATGGACAGCACCGCATTTGGCGGCGACGATCGACAGCACACCCGTACCGCTGCCCATATCGAGCCCGCGACGGCCTGCGACGCCCAGGTCGAGTACGGCACGCGACACGAGCCAGGTGGTCGCGTGGTGCCCCGTGCCGAACGACATCTTGGGCATGACGACCACCTCCATCACCCCTGCGGGGGCAGGCTCATGGAAAGGCGCACGGATCAACAGGCGCCCCTCAACGTCGACGGGCGGGAAATTGCTCTCCCAGACGGCGTTCCAGTTCTGCGTTTCGATAGCGATATAACGTCCCTGCACGCCGTAACGCGCCAGCAAGGCATCGACCTCGCCCTTGCAGTCGGCCAGCTGCTCCTGCGGGATATAGGCCTTGAGCGTCCCCGCATCGGCCTCGAAGCTCTCGAAGGGATAGTCGGCCAGCTCGGCGGTCAGGATCTCGGCCTGCATGGCGTCCGAAAAGGCAATATTCAAGGATATATAGTTCATATTATGTAAAATTTACGTATCTTCGCCCGTACAAAGTTAACGATAATCTCGGAAATAAGGCAGGAAAAGGATGGCAGAAAACACGAAAAAGTGGGAAGAGACGGGACGTCGTTACCGGACTTATATCAAACTCGAAAAACGCCTCTCGGAAAATACCGTCGAATCGTATATGCGCGACCTGCGCCAATTCGCCCATTTCATCCTGCGCCAATACGACGTGGCGCCCCGCAAGGTCGAGCGGACGATGATCGAACGCTACATGGGCTGGCTTTTCGAGCGCGGCCGCGAAAAGACCTCGCAGGCCCGCTGCCTGTGCGGCATCCGCAGCTTCTTCAATTTCCTGCTCATAAGCGACCAGATCGAAGCGTCGCCCGCCGAATTCGTCGACACGCCGAAATTCGGGCGGCACCTGCCCGACATCCTCACCACCGCAGAGATCGACCGCATCATCGCCACCGTGGACATGCGTACGACCAAGGGTATACGCGACAGCGCCATGCTCGAAGTGCTCTATTCGTGCGGGCTACGCGTCTCGGAGCTCACCTCGCTGCGGCTCTCCGACCTCTTTTTCGGGGAGGGCTACATCCGTGTCATCGGCAAGGGCGACAAGCAGCGGCTGGTGCCGATCAGCACCGTCGCACGCGACAAGATACAGCGCTATCTCGAAGAGCGCCGCAGCGCACGTTCGGGCGAAGAGGTCGTATTCCTCAACAACCGGGGCGGGCAACTTACGCGCGTGATGGTCTTCACGATCCTGAAGCAGGCCGCCCAACGCGCCGGCATCGACAAACACATCAGCCCGCATACGTTCCGGCACTCGTTTGCCACGCACCTGCTCGAAGGGGGCGCCAGCATCCGGCAGGTACAGGAGATGCTCGGGCATGAAAGCATCCTCACCACCGAGATCTATACGCACCTCGACAGCGACCACCTGCGCCATACGCTCGAAGAGCACCTCGGGATATAGGGGAACCGGGACTCCCGGAAATGGGAAACGGGCGGGAAACGCCGGGCATCCGTCCGTCCGGGCTGTGCGGGCTGTGCGGGCGAAACGGGCGAGCGGCCTAACAACATAGAACAGCGAAGCCGGGGAACGCTCCCCGGCTTCGGCATTTCATGGTATCGGGTCGTTATTCGGCCTGTACGCAATCGTAGACCAGGATATTGGCCCGGCGGTTGCTCGAAGAGCCGTCGCGGCAGGCGACACCCAGATAGAGTTTCCCGTCGCGGACTTTCAGGCTCTCGCCCTCGGCATACCCCGTCGTGGTAAGCCCTGCAGCGGCGAGCCCTGCGGCATCGGCGACGGCCGCCACCTCGGTACGCGGCACGACGATCTTGCCGCTGTAATTGAATACCGTGACATAGGCTTTCGACGCGAAGGAATCCGCACCCGTTTCGACGGCGTTCCCCTCGTAAAAATAAACGTAGTTACCGGCGACCTCGTGCCCCTGGTGGGAATAGGAGTAAACGTCGTTCTCCTTGTCCGACCCGGCCGGCACCGAGAAACTGCCCAAAACACGGCAGTCGTTCAGGTCTCGGGCCCGAATCTCACGGGTTACGGGGTCGCTGCCGGCCGAACCGACCGTCACCGTCGCCGTCATCGTCTTGAGCGGCAGAGCCAGCGCCTCGTCGAGGTCGAAAATCCAAAAATAACGCACCCCGGACTTGCGCGAACCGACCAGCAGCCGGCGGGCCGGGAAGTCGATGGCGACCTGCTGGTCGTACTGCCCGTCCTTGTTGAGGAAGAATGTTTCGCCTGCATAGCCGGCTTCGGAGAGTGCACCCGGCACGAATTCCACACGCGACACAGACCAGTTGTCGCCGTATTCACCGCTGCTGTCGACCGAAGCGTTGCTGTTGAGCCAGATATAGGTCTTGCCGTCGGAAGCCTCCTCGGCGACGATCTGCGTGCCGTGGCCGAAATACTTGAGGGTCATATATTCGGCCCGGGCATCCTGCCCCGGCCCGGCAGCCCGGCAGACGATGACCGAAGTCCCGTCGGAACTGATCTGCGAATAGTAGATTTCGCCGCCGTCGGTCAGATCGAAGCCCTGCATGATACGGCGCGGGGCATACAGCACCACATTCTTACTATAAACGATATCGTCGGACAAAGGTGCCCCGAGCGCCGCCGAAGGGTCGAGCGGCGGCTCCTGCAACGTAGCTACGGTACAACGCGCCGAATAGCTGCGGTAACGGGCCGTGATAACCGCCGTGCCGAAGGCGCGGAGCGTCACCAGCCCGGCCTGATCGACCGTAGCGACACTCTCGTCCGAGGAAGTCCATCTGATCGTCGCCCCGGCATCGGCAGGACGGGTCGTGGCGACCAGCCTGAAACTTTCCCCGACGGTTAGTTCCAGGTCTTTTTCATTGAGTTTGAGCGACGTGATCTGCACCGGCTTGTCATTCGAAGAGCATCCGGCGCCCGTTGCGACCGAAACGACGGCGAGCAACAGCAAAGTGAGGTATTTTTTCATGGTATCCATCATTGGTTTAGTTCGACTCCCCGTCGACGACCGACACCGAGAAGGTGCCCTTAAGGCGTGTGGATCCGCCGCCGCCCGTCGTGATCGTGTTATTGGCGGTGATACGCACGTTGGCCGCAACCCGGTAGCGCACCCAGAGCGTACCCGAATTGATCGTGACGTCCACAGGGAAATCATACGAGAAATATCCGGTATTCTCACCCTCGAAAAGCGGGCTGTCGTAAGCGCGGACGTGGTAAGTCACCTCGGTATTGTTGAAGGTTCCGGTCTTCGCACCATCGGCCCGAAGCCAGGTCTGCCCGTCGGCCGAGTATTCGATCAGGAAGAAACCCGCCGAGGAGCCCGAACCGCCGATGCTGCCCGTACAGTTGAGCATCGTGCCGGGAACGAGGTATTTCACGGGAATCTTTTGCAGCCAGTAATCGCCGACATAAAGCCCCTTCAGGTAGGCATGCCCGTCGTTGTAAGCCCAGCCGTTGACGGCCGCAGCCGTCTTGCCGGCGGCCTCGACGACCGTGATATAGGCCCTGCCGTCCTCCGAAACGAGGCTGTGCGCCGACGTCACCCAGTCGGGTTGCCTGGCTTTCAGGGCATTGACATCCTCGGTACTGCCTTTCACAGGACAGAACTCCCATTTCACGGGAAGTCCTTCGATCGGCATTTCGCTCATGGCGTAGACCTTGGCACGCGCCGAGCCGATCTCGGTACCGTCGACCGAAACGGTAAAGACCGCATATCCCGGCGTGGTGGGCGTACCCGCAATATCGAGGGCGACGGTCGCGCCGCCGTTGACCAGGGAGACAGAAGTTCCGGCGACCGTAAGTCCCTGCGAATCGCCACCCGGCGTACAGCTCACGGCAATCGTCTCGTCGCCGTAGGCATTGGCATAGGTGAAGCAAAGACGCGCCTTCGAGGGTTCCTGTTCGATGAGGTTGCCCTCGACGTAAGGCGTGCCGTAGACAACGGCCCCGTCGGCCTGCGTGACGGTGATCGGATATTGCTTGCCCCCGTTTTCGAGATAGATGGTGGCGGTACGCTCGGCGGAGCGGTTATGGGTAGCGGAAACTGTGATCCACTCGAACTGTCCGCTGCCAATGCCTTCCGACGGCGAGGTCGAGAGCCATTGTGCATCTTCGGGCACGACCGTCCGCCAACTCCCTTCGCAGCGAAGCGTGATCTCCCGGGACGAAGCCAGGCAGCTGGCAAAGCGGATCGAATCGGTCTCGCGTACCAGATAGCTGTCATCGTCGTCGCTGCATGCCGCAGCCAGCAGCACACATCCTGCAGCCAGCAGCATAAGCTGATATATTCGTTTCATAATCTTCGTTTTTCAGGTTCTCAATCGTTTATTTGGTCTTCCAGCCCGGGTTTTGCCCCAGGGCGGGGTTGTCGTTCAGGGCCGTAGTGGGAATGGGTCGCACGTATTTCTTGTCGTCCCACTTGCGGTTCATGCGGATGTAGCACTCGATATAACCGCTGTCGCCGTCGGTAAGCGTATAGTCGTTGCCCAGTACCCGGTAGGTGACGCCCGGTTCGGAAACCGAAGGGCTTTCGCGCACGAAGCAGACGTCGCCCGTGCCGTCGCCGTCCATGTCGTAGACCTTGCCCAGCTCCCCCACATAAACACCATACCAGGGCTGTTCGAGCAGTTTCCCCATGCCCCAGCGCATGTCGTCGTCCCAGCGGCAGTTTTCCAGAAGCAGCTCGATTCCGCGTTCACGGCGGATCTCGAGCAGGGCCATGTCGGTCACCGTATTGAGGAAATAACCGGCCATATAGGGATCGTAGGAGTCCGGCATCTTGCCGTCGACGCCGGCACGTTCGCGCAGGAGCCTGACGGTCGCATTCCAGACGGTTTCCGAGAACTCGCCCAGCTCGGCCTTCGCCTCGGCATAGTTAAGCAGCACCTCGGCATAGCGCAGGATAGGGATGCAGGTGGAACAGGGCGAAGTATTGCTGTCGAGCGACGTGTCGTCGATGACCCATTTGATCGGCTGGTAACCTGTCACGCAATAGCCGAAGTCGGGGGCGTAATGCGTATTCACGTTGTTGTTCTTGCGCGTATAGCCCGGATGGCGGATACTCTGCATCAGACGGTAGTCGCGGTCGGTGAATTCGTCGGCGAAAGCGACCTTTTCGTACCCGGGCTTGTCGGTGAATCGGCTGCCGTCGCGGTTGAGGTAGGTATTGACGAACTGGCGCGTAAGCGAGTAGCTGCCGTACTGCATGTTCACGAAATAGGTGTTGAGGATATGCGTGGCATTGAGCGAAGCGTCATAGGCACGCGCCCAGATCACCTCCTGCGTAGCCACGTCCTCGCTGGTAAAGAGCCCGCGGTACTGCGTAGCGACGTTCGCCGGGTCGGAAACCAGGGAGTACTTCCCCTCGCCCATCAGCGTTTCGCACGCTTCGACGCAGGCACGCAGGTATTTTTCGGCTTCGTCCGAAGTCCAGGGCTCCCCCGTCGAGGGGTCGGTCGCGTGGTATTTGCGGAAAGTGCCTTCGTAGAGGCAGCAACGCGCTTTGAAAGCCAGCGCCACATTGCGGGTGATACGCACCGAGTTGACTTCCAGTTTGGCATTGGTAATACAGTTCCGGCAGGCGAAATCGAGGTCTTCGAGCACTTTGGACATCACGTATTCACGCGAATCACGGGGCTTATAAAGCGCCGCATGGTCGCCCGAATCGATCTCCTTGTCGTACCAGGGCACGGCGCCGAAGGTCTTGACTTTGTTCATGTAAAAATAGGCCCTCCAGAAGCGTGCGACGCCCTCGTAATGGTTCAGGATCGCCTCGCTGGCCGAAGCCCGGCGGAAATTGCCGAGGAAATAGTTGATATTACGCAGGTCTTCCCAGTTGCCCGTCGACCAACCGGTCTGGTCGTCGGCGTCGAAATTGTCGGTCAGGTACTGCCACTCGCCGCGCCAAGCCATGTAATCGGCATGGGCGTCGCCCGTGGCGACCGAAATGGCGGTCGGGATCATGGTTTGCAGGAACCCGTTGGCGTAGGCCTCCAGGTCGCTCTCGTTACGGAAATAGGTCGGGGCATCGATCTTATTGGGATCCCCGTTGGTCAGGAATCTCTCGCAGGAGCAGAGCCCCGCGGCGGCCAGCAGGATCAGGAGTATATTTTTCATCGTTTGCATGGTTTGAGGGTTAGAACGTAAGGTTGACGCCCAGTGTCACGGTGCGCAGCATCGGGTAGCTGTAACCGTCGCCCTCGGCCGTACGGAAATCGGAATCGCCCGCATTGATGACCTCGGGGTCGTAGTTGTCGCAGTACTTGAACATCGGTGACGAAGTCCAGAGGTTCTCGCCCGAGACGTAAACCTTCAGCCCCTTGATGCGCATCTTGCGGCAGATGTGGGCGGGGAAGGTGTAATCGACGGTGAGGTTCTTCAGGCGGATGTAGGAAACATCCTGCATGTAACGGTCATTGGGCGTGGTAAGGACGCGGTTGACCGATGACTCGTTGGTCTGGTAGGCCGAATAGCGCGGCCAGTAGGCCGTATCCCAGTTGTCGAGTTCCTCACGGTATACGTTGCTTCCCGTATGTGCCTTGAGCATATAACCGAACGGACGGTTATACTGTCCCCAGAAATAGCCAGAGTCGTAGCGCGGATACCAGTTTTTCTTGGCGACGCCCTGCCAGAAGGTAGAAACGCCGATCCCGTTCCAGTTGAAACTGACGTTGACGCCGTAATGGTAGCGGGACGAGGTGTTGCCGATGACCGTCAGGTCGCCGTGGTCGGAAAGGGTCTTGGCACCCTGGTCGATCCTGCCATCTTCGTTCAGGTCGGCGAACTTGACCTGTCCCGGGCGCGTCACCTTGTCGGAGGATTGCAGGAACGACTGCGTGGCGTGCGAGTCGATGTCGTCCTGGTCGCGGAAAAGCCCTTCGACCCGGTAGCCCCAGATTTCGCCCAACTCCATGCCTTCGTAATAATCGTCGAGGTTACCCGTGGGGTTGATATACTTGGTCACCCACGTACGCGAGTCCCATACCATGGCCTTGACGCTGTAACGGAACTCCTTGCCGGCGAGTTTGAAACTGTCGCGCCACCCCACCGAGAGTTCCCAGCCGTTGGTCTTCAGCGAGGCGTTGTTCCCCTTGGGGGCCGCCGTTCCATACACCGCGGGGAGGCTCACGCCGACGGTATACATGTCGGTCGTATTGCGGCGGTACCAGTCGAACCCCATCGTCAAGCGGTTCTTGAGGAAATCGAGGTCGGCACCGACATCGTAGGTCGTCGAGGTCTCCCACGTCAGCGAAAGGGGGATGGCGCCCGGGGCGACGGTATAAGTACCCAGCGTATTGCCGATGACCACCGTCGACGACTTGAGCGTCATGTAGTCGATGTATTTGTAGGGATCGATATTCCCGTTGCCCATGGAACCGGCGGAAAGACGGATCTTGAAGTTGTCCAGCCAGCGGTCAGACCAGGCCATGAACTTTTCCTCCGAGAGGCGCCAGCCCACCGAGGCCGAGGGGAAGAAACCCCACTTCGAATTCTCGGGGAACTTCGACGACCCGTCGTAACGGCAGCTGAACTCGGCAAGGTACCGGCCCTTGTAGCCATAGTTCGCGCGGAAGAAAGCACCGACATAGCTCCAGTCGTAACCCCCGACCGCAGGGTCGCTCGTCACGCCGTCCATCAGGCCGAAACTCGGTTTCGAAGGCACGGTAAGCCCTTCGCGCCTGATGGTCAGCGTACGGTACTTTTTCTTCTCGAGGTTCCAGCCGCCCAGCAACTTGAGCGAATGGTCGTCGCCAAGCTTGGGGGTATATTCGGCGTAGATGTTGCTCGAAATGTAGTTCATGTCGTAACGGACGTTTTCGAGCGTGCTGCCCTGGCTTTCGTTGACCGTGATGGTGGACTCGGGGCCGGTATAGCCCGTATACATGTTGGTCACCCGCTCGCGCGTGTTGCGTGAATAGAGGTACGAGAGGTCTCCGGAGACCTTGAGCACGTCCTTGACGAGGTCGATCTCTACACCCAGCTTGTCCTTGAGCGTGAATTTGTCCTCCTGCTGGTAACTCGTCCCCTCGGCGAAACCGGCATAGCCGTTCAGCACGGCGGCATAAGTCCATGTTCCGTCGGGGTTGGTTATCAGGCTGACAGGCTGGCCGGAGTGCTCGATCATACGCGGGACAAGCTGGTTGCTGTAATAGAGCATCGGCTGATGGTAATCCACCACCGCGAAGTCCATGTTGTTGTTCAGACGCAGCCACGGGCGGATGCGCACGTTGCCCTTGGCCCGCACGTTATACTGCTTGTAACGCTCGTCGCCCACACGGTAAATGCCGTCCTGGTCGTAGAAGCGCCCCGAGACATAGTAGTCGGCATTCTTGCCGCCGCCCGATATGCTGAGGTTGTGTTCGTGGGAATAGTTGACATCCTTGTAAAAGGCCTTCGTCCAGTCGGTATTGCCGAAATACTCGTATTTGCCGGCGTCGTTGATGCGTACGCGTTCGAGCGACGGATCCTGGCTGCGGCGTGCAAGTTCCCGATACCACGAGTCGGAATAAGGAACAATGTTGTTGATCGTGGAATTGAGCTCCTTCGAGCCGTTGTAATAACCGTTCCAGGCATTGATATAGCCCGTCGTCCACTCGTAGCCGTCGGTCACGAGGTTGGGCTTCGCGGTACGCGAATGGATCGAGAAACTGCCGTTATAGGTGACGTTCACCTCGCCCTCGGAAGCCGATTTGGTCGTCACGAGGATCACGCCGAACGCACCGCGGGCACCGTAGATGGCGGCCGACGAGGCGTCCTTGAGCACCGACACGCTGGCGATGTCCTGCGGGTTGACCGTCTCAAGGTCACCCTCGACGCCGTCGATCAGCACCAGCGCACCGCCGCCCGAGCCGATCGACCCCGTACCGCGGATGTCGATCGTCGCGGCACGCGAAGGCTTGCCGTCGCGCATCGAAATGTTGAGGTTGGGAATGGCACCCTGCAACGAACGCGAAACGCTCGGGTTGGAGCGTTCGGCGAACTGCCTGCTGTCCACCTGGTCGACGGCGCCGATCAGGTCGCGGCGCTTGACGGAGCCGTAACCCACGACGACGACCTCTTCGAGGATTTGCTTGTTTTCACGCAGGGTCACATCGAGTGTGCTCCGGGTACCGACCGGCTCTTCGGCGGTCTGGAAGCCCAGGTACATGAAGACGAGCGCCGCATCGTCCCCGGTAAACGTGAGCGAATACCGGCCGTCGGCATCGGTCGACGTACCCACGACGGTGTTCTTCACCAGTACACTCACGCCGGCCAGCGGCTCGCCGGCCTCATCGGTGACACGGCCCACGACGGTATGTTTCCGCTGCAACGTGGGTTTGGCAGCAGGTGCCGGGGAGGCCGCGGCGGATGCCGACAGGGCGACCACCTTATCCTTGATTTTATAAGAGATGCCCGAGCCTGCGAAGACAGAGGCAAGCATTTCGTCGAGCGTCGAGCCGTTCAATGCGACATCCACATCGGTCATCATACGCTCCCCGAGCGACGTTTCATAGGAAAAGACCACGCCCGTCTGCCGGGTAAAAGCCGTGACGACCTCGCGCAGAGGGGCACTGCGGAACGACAGCTTCAGGTCGTGGCGCTGTGCGGCGAAAGCGGCACCGGCATCCGCCGCAGCGAACGACGGAAGCGCGAGGCAGGAGCATAGCACGCCCGCACACCACCCCCTGAGGAGTGAAGTAATTGATTTTTTCATTATGGTTCAGATTAGGGTAAAGAAAGAAATTTGTTTTAAGGCCATCGGCACTTTCCGGTGCCGATTACGGGGTGGCAAAAGACTCTTTTTCCATAGGCCGGATCAAATTTTGGGTTGGATTACGGTTGATTATCGATTCAGCTGAATAATTTTAAAACGGCATCCCGACACGAACTGCAACAGGTCTACGACATCTTCGACGGAAGCGTCCTTCTGGAAATTGAAGTTATAATGGTCGTCAGGCATTTGCTGCCCATCGGGACGCAACTCTACGCCATAGGCCTGTTCGATGCGCCCGATGATCTCGGGCAGGGTCGCATTGTCGAGGGTAATGACCCCGTAACGGATCAGCAACAGGTCGCCCACGGGCACCTCGTTGACCTCGAGCTGCTCGGCATCGGCGTCATAGACCGCCTGCTGTCCGGGATGCAGGCAGATCAGGTTGCGGCCGCCGGGATGCTGCAACGCAACGGAACCTTCGGCCAGCGTGGCCACGGCGACCGACTCGCCGCTGAAGGAGCGGACATTGAAGACCGTCCCGAGCACGCGAACCCGGAATGCGGACGTGGTGACAATGAAGGGGTGTTGGGCATCATGCGTGACGTCGAAATAGGCTTCGCCGTCGAGCTCGACATTACGGCCGTCGACACGGAACGTATCGTCGTAGGAGAGCGACGTCCCGGGCCCCAGCCAAACGTCGGTGCCATCGGGCATGGCCACGTGCATGGCCACGGTATCGGCATTGTGGAAACTATGGACGAATGGTGCGGTCACGATCCGGTAGGTCATGAAAGACGCGACGAGGATCGCCGCAACAGCTGCCGCAGCGGCAAAACGCCGTAGGGGGATCAGACGCCCCTTGCGCACCGGAGCGGCATCGAGGGCATCGATCCGGCGGTTGAGGCCGTTGAGCGACCGCACGAAACGTGCCGGCAGTTGCGTATCGGGACGCTGCATGCGGCCCCGCTGCCAGACGGCACGCAACTCGGCGAAAACGCGGCGGTTTTCATCGCTCGCGCAGATCCATTCCCACAGCATCCGCTCCTCATCAGGGGTGGCGGCGCCGGCGAAATAGGCCGTAAGTAACTTCTCGTCGAAACGGACGGTCGTGTCGTTCTGTTTCACAGTTCGGAATATTGGGTTTCTACCCTAAATACACCTCGCCGGAGCAAAACACCTACATGAAAATGAATTTTTATTTGCCAAGGATATACATTGTCAAGAAAATCAGCATCTTATAGTGGCTTAATTTTTGCCGGAGCTGTTTCAGGGCATTATAGATATGGTTCTCGACCGTCGAAAGCGTGATGCCCAGCTGTTCGCTGATTTCACGGTTCGAAAGTCCTTCGATATGGCTCATGCGGAACACCTCTCGGCATTTGGGAGAAAGCGATTCGATCGCCGCATCGATCTCGCCGGCGACCTCCTGCGAGTAGAGTTTACGGATGATTTCGCTGTTGTCGGGATCGTAATGGGCATAACAACTCTGCTCGATCTGCTGCGCCACCCACGAACGGTAGGCCGTGGCATTGGCCCCTTTCTTCAGGGCATTGAGCGATGCGTGGTAAACCGAGCGGAGCAGGTAGCCCTGGAGCGAACCGTCGTCGCGCAGATTGTCGCGGTGGAGCCAGATACGGACGAAAACATCCTGCACTACGTCCTCCGCACCGTCGTCTCCGACAAACAGCCCCGCATAATTGACGAGCGACGCCCAATAGAGGCCGTAGAGTTCGTTGAAAGCGTTGCGGTCGCCGGCTTTCACCCTTGCTATCAATGTCGAATCTTCCACTTCGGTTCCGGTTAGACGTTTACAAAGATACGTCTTTTTATCGTTTGTCCAAAAACGCCGTCCCGCATCCGCCTGACACCCTGCAACGGGCGAAAAGTCCGGAAAAATGCGGAATATGCGGGATTTCAGGCGGCCAAGTATACTTTTTGTGCATATATGCGGACTGTTTTCCGGATAAGATGGCTTAATTTTGTACGGATTTGAAATACAATTTTAACCTAATAATAACCCGAAGTATGAAGAAAAACATTCTCCTGACCGCTGCCGCCCTGGTGACGACCCTTGCCGGCGTAGCGCAATGGCAACCCGCGGGCGACCGTATCCGCACCCAGTGGGGCGAAAAGCTCGATCCGCAGAACGTATTGCCCGAATACCCGCGTCCTCAGATGGTACGCGGCGACTGGCAAAACCTCAACGGCCTGTGGGACTATGCGATCCTGCCGCTGGGACAGACCCCCGACAAATTTCAGGGACAGATCCTCGTGCCGTTCGCTGTGGAGTCGAGCCTCTCGGGCGTAGGGAAAAGCCTGGGTAAGGATAACGAACTCTGGTACAACCACAGTTTCACGGTACCCGCGAAATGGAACGGCAAGCGCGTGCTACTGCACTTCGGCGCCGTAGACTGGAAAGCCGACGTCTGGGTGAACGGTGTCAGCGTAGGCAGCCACACGGGCGGCTATACGCCGTTCGAGTTCGACATCACGTCGGCCCTGAAAAAGGGTGCCAACGATATCCGGGTTCGCGTATGGGATCCGACCGACGACGGCTACCAGCCGCGCGGCAAGCAGGTGAACCGCCCCGAGGGCATCTGGTACACTCCCGTGAGCGGCATCTGGCAGACGGTATGGCTCGAAGCAGTGCCCCAGCAATATATCAAGGAAGTGAAGACCACGCCCGACCTCGACCGCAAGTCGTTCCGCGTCGAAGCCCCGGTTTGCGGAGCACAGCCTGAAGACCGCATCGAAGTGGCGCTTTTCGACGGCGACACGCAGGTAGCCAAGGGCAGCTCGCTCAACGGCGCCGCAGTGGAGCTAGCCGTTGCCGAGCCCAAACTCTGGAGCCCCGCATCGCCGTTCCTCTACGACATGAAGGTAAGCCTGGTACGCAACGGCAAGAAAATAGACGAAGTGGAGAGCTACACGGCCATGCGTAAATTCTCGATCGGCCGCGATGCCGACGACATCGTCCGCCTGGAGCTGAACAACGAGCCGGTATTCCAGTTCGGCCCGCTGGATCAGGGCTGGTGGCCCGACGGCCTCTATACAGCCCCCTCGGACGAGGCGCTGGCATTCGACGTCATCAAGACCAAGGACTTGGGTTACAACATGATACGCAAACACGTGAAGGTCGAGCCCGCACGCTGGTACTACCACTGCGACAAACTCGGCATGATCGTATGGCAGGACATGCCCAGCGGCGACCGCGGCCCGCAGTGGCAGATGCACAACTATTTCACGGGCGAGGAGAAGCACCGGTCGGCAGAATCGGAGGCCAACTTCCGTAAAGAGTGGAAAGAGATTATCGACTACCTCTATTCGTTCCCCTCGATCGGCGTATGGGTTCCCTTCAACGAGTGTTGGGGACAATTCAAGACCCAGGAGATCGTGGAGTGGACGAAGGCCTATGATCCTTCGCGTCTGGTCAACCCCGCCAGCGGCGGCAACCACTACCTCACGGGCGACATCCTCGACACGCACCACTACCCCAACCCGCGCCTGACGCTGCTCGATACCAACCGTGCAACGGTGCTGGGTGAGTATGGCGGCATCGGCTTCGTGATGAAGGGGCACCTCTGGGAGCCCGACCGCAACTGGGGCTATATCCGCCTCAACTCCCCCAAGGAGGTGACGGACGAATACGAGAAGTATGCAGAAATGCTCTACAAACTGATCGGCCGCGGATTCTCGGCGGGTGTATATACGCAGACCACCGACGTCGAAATGGAGGTCAACGGACTGATGACCTACGACCGCAAGGAGATGAAGGTCGAGCCGGAACGTATCCGCAAGATCAACCAGAAACTCTGCAACGCGCTGAGCAAATAGGCGCCCGGCATCGAAATACGAGGGACTTCCCGACGGATTTTCCTTTGAATAATTATAACAGCCTAATTTCTTAGGCTGTTATTTTTTTATCATCGGGCACCCCGGCAGCCTCCGCCTTGCCTATTCCGGGAAAAAGCGTTGCCCCGGCTGTCATGCCGACAGTCTTTATAAATTTTCTTCTGTCCATTTCGCGGGTCTTTCAATCCAAATTCTTTTCGTACAGCCATTTTGAAAGATGGTCGGCTACCTCCACGTTGTTCAGGTCGGAGAACGGGAAATGCGTGTTGCCGTGCAATCCGATTTCCGGCAGGTGTATCACGGTTGCATCTCCGCCATATTCATTGAGCAAAGCCGCCCACTTGCGCATCAGATGCAGGCGGCGCGTCCACTCGTACAGTTCCGGTCGTTCGTCCGTCTCCGGCAGGTTGTCGCCATAATAGATAAGGATCGGGATTTTGGTATAGCCCATGAATACATCCATCGAGACCTCGATGCCTTCGCTGGTATTGGAACGGGTGACGTATTGCCCCTCTTGCGGCACTTGCCCTTCGGGGAACGGCACCTGCCCGCCCGGCTCGTATGACACGATAGCACGGATGTTCTTCGTCTTGCGCAGCGTGAACCAGCCCACCGGGCCGCCCTGCGAGTGGGTGACGAAGACAGCGGGGCCTACCTTGTCGAACAAGGCCGCGTATCCGTCCGAATATACCTCGAAATCCACCGGCCCGATGTTGGGAGTCATCTGGCGGAAAAACTGGTCGAGAGCCCCGGGATCCCGGCTGAACTGTACGCCCTCGAAATAGTCGGGCCAGATACCTACCCGAAAGCGGTTGAACCATGTTTCCTCGTCGAAGGCAGGAGTAATGGCGGCGGGTTCCGTTCCCCGTCCCGCATTTCCCCGTCGGGGCTGATCGACGAGATAGGTGGAGAATCCCCGGCGCAGAAAAATGTTCTGGAAGCCCTCGCGTCCGTCGGGCGTCGTTTCCCAGGTCTTGGAGAACTGGCCTACGCCGTGGGCGAAGACGAGCGGATATTTCCGGGCAGCGACCGGTTTTTGGAAAAACACATAGGCATGGTCGCCGTGATAGGTATGTCCGAGAGAATCGGTCAGCACCTTGCCGCCTATGGCAAAGCTGCCCTGTTCGGCAATTTTCAGCACCGGGCGTTGAGAACATGCTGTCAGGAACAACGCCGTACTCATACAGATTGCAAGCATCCTTTTCATACCGTGCGCTATCTCTGTATTTTCGATTCCTGCAAAGCGTCGTAACGGCTGCCTGTAACCGGAATGGCGGCAACGGCATCTTCAAGCTCTTTCACCGTCTCGGCTGCAAAACGAATATCGGACGCCCTCAGGTTCTCTTCGAGGTGCGAAAGTTTCGTCGTGCCGGGAATGGGAACGATAAAAGGTTTCTTGTTCAGCAGCCATGCCAGAGCGACCTGCGCCGGGGTGATGCCCCTCGTTCTGCCGAAAGCGTTGAGCACTTCCACGATGCGCATGTTCTGCCGGATGGCTTCGGGCTGAAAACGCGGCAGCGTCTGGCGGTTGTCGTTGGTGGGGTCGAACTGCGTGTACTCGTTGATCATACCGCCGAGGAAACCCCTGTTCAAGGGGCTGTACGGAACGAACCCGATGCCCAGTTCCTCGCAGAGAGCCAGCACACCGTTCTGCTCGACGGTGCGGTGCATGAAATGGTATTCGCTCTGGATTGCCGTTACCGGACAGACGGCATGGGCGCGGCGGATGGTTTCGGCATTGACCTCGCAGAGGCCGAAGTGCAGAACCTTTCCTTCTTTGATCAACTCGCCGACCGTTTCGGCCACGACTTCGATCGGCGTACCGGGGTCGATGCGGTGCTGGTAGAAGATGCCGAGCGTCTCCACGCCGAGGTTGCGCAGCGAGTTCTCGCATACACGGCGGATATTGGCGGGCGTGCTGTCCTCTTCCGTCCTGACCTGAACGCCATTCACAAACTTATGTCCGAACTTGGTCGTGGCGAACACACGGTCGGCATAACCTTTTAAGGCTTTCCCTGTCAGTATTTCATTGGCATGGTAACCGTAACTTTCCGCAGTATCGAAAAGCGTCACCCCTCGTTCGATGGCTTCGTGGACGAGGCGAATGCAGGTTTTCTCGTCAGGATGTTGGCTGCGGTGATGGTTCAGCCCCATGCAGCCGAAACCCATAGCCGAAACCCGAAACGCCGCATTGCCGCTGCCTAATGTGCGGAAGCCGTGAAGGGTTGCCATGGCGGCCATGCCTGTGGACGCAGTTGCGGGTCGTCCCATGACCGCCTTTTTTGCGGCGGTTGCTTTCCCGAATGCAGGGGCGACGCAAAATGCTGCGCCTGCCAATGCCGCCCGTTTCAGAAAACCGCGGCGGCAGATGGCTTTCTCTCGGATTTGTCCCTTTTCCATATTTATATTTGGTTGGTTATCTATCCGATGCAAAGATATACAGAGATTCTCGCCCCGGCCGTATCAATTTTACGGATTGAATGACCAATTTCATCGGCCGGAGGTTCAGCGCCTTCCGCCATCAGTGATTTTGGTTGCCGTATCTGTAAAATTGATACAGCCCGGTTAAACAGGATCGTCTATTTTTGTATTGCCGGAAAAGAGTTATGGCCATGGAAAAGAATCTGCTACCCGAAAAGGAATATCATGCATGGGATAAGAATCGGGTCGAAAGTCTGGATCGGCGTTCCTCCGCCGATCCTGCCGGGGGTGGAAATCGGAGACAGGACTGCAATCGGCGCGGGTAGCGTGGTGACGCGCAGCATTCCGCCCCGCTGCGTTGCCGTCGGAAATCCGTGCAGGATTATCAGGCGGTTATGAAGAGAAAAAGTATATTTGCAATAAATAAAGACGATCGGATTATGAATGAAATAATGAAAATCGACACCATTCAGCAATACAACGACTATTTCGGCGTGGAGACGCTGCATCCTCTGGTCAGCGTTATCGAGGGAAGCAGGGGGAAACCCCTGTATTACTGCCGGAAATTATATAATGTATATGCCATATTGCTGAAAGACACGATTTGCGGACAGCTCAAATACGGGCAAAGCGCCTACGACTACCAGCGGGGAGCGATTCTTTTCATTGCACCCGGTCAGGTAATGGGATCGGAGGACGACGGATTGCTGCATCAACCCGAAGGGTGGATACTGGCCTTCCATCCGGAGCTTTTGCGGGGAACGCCGCTGGCCCGTATGATGAAAGAATACTCTTATTTTTCATATAACGCCAACGAAGCGCTGCATCTTTCGGAACAGGAGCGCAAGACCGTAATCGAATGTATGGAAAAGATAAGGACGGAGTTGCAATATCCCATCGACAAGCACAGCAAGCCGCTGATTGTGGACAACGTCAAACTGCTGCTCGACTACTGCATCCGCTTCTATGACCGGCAGTTCATCACCCGTGAAAATGCCAACCACGATATCCTGACCCGTTTCGAGGGCTTTCTGGATGATTATTTCGCATCGGATGCCCCGGCCGAAAAGGGGATGCCTTCGGTACAGTATTGTGCGGATAAACTATGTCTTTCGGCCAACTATTTCGGGGACTTATTGAAGAAGGAGACCGGAATGTCCCCGCTGAAGCATATCCAGCAGAAAATGCTAGACGCAGCCAAAGAGCGCGTAATCGACACGAAGAAATCCATCAGCGAAATATCCTGTGAATTGGGGTTCCCTTATCCGCAGCATTTCAGCCGCTGGTTCAAGAAAATGGCAGGATGCACGCCGAATGAATACCGAACCGCGAACTGACTTTACCCGCATCCGCCCGATGCATTACGCGAGCAGACGGCTCCGCAAGTTCGCACGCAAAAAACCGGCCCTCATTCGGGGAGCCGGTCATACTGCGCATCGGTTACGGGTTCCAACCATTCATTGGAGGTATTCTCGCCCGGCACCTCGAAGGCCAGATGAGAAAACCAGCTGTCGGCCGCTGCGCCGTGCCAATGTTTTACGTTAGCGGGAATATGGATGACCGTACCGGGAAGAATCTCCACCGCCGGCTTGCCCTCTTCCTGGTACCAGCCGCGGCCGGCAACACCGATAAGCATTTGGCCGCCGCCCTTCGCTGCACGGTGGATATGCCAGTTGTTGCGGCAACGCGGCTCGAAGGTAACGTTGGAAATGTTCACCTGCTCCCGTGAAATCGATGCGAGGTAGCTGTTCCCGATAAAATATTGTGCATAGGCCGTGTTGGGCTCGCCGATGGGAAAGATCATCTCGCGCTGGAAAGCCGCCCTGGCGTCCTCTCCGGCAGTATCTTCCGCCCACACGTCTTTGGCGAGGCGGAATGCCGCCCACGCTTTAGGCCATCCCGCATAGAACCCTATGTGCGTGATGATCTCGGCGATCTCCGTGCGGGTAATACCGTTATTCTTCGCGGACTGAAGATGGAATGTCAGCGAGCTGTCCGTGATACCCTGGCTGACGAGCGATGTGATCGTAACCAGGCTGCGGTCACGCAGGCCGAGTTTGTCGGTGCGGCTCCACACCTCGCCGAAAAGGACATCGTCGTTGAGTTCCGCGAATTTCGGGGCGAACTCCCCCAACTGGTTGCGCCCTGCCGTTTGTACGATCTTTTCCTGTGCCATAACGTTGAATGTTAAAATGCTGAATACTGAAAATAAAAGAATTCTGTTCATAATCGTTTCTTTTATTGGATGAAGTTATTGATTCTGTTTGCCGGATCGAGCGGGATCTGGTCGGAGAGCACCAGCGTCTTGACCATATGCAGCGTTCCCTGTTTGTATTTTTGAAAATGTTCCGAGGCGATATGCTTTTCATAAGCCTCCCGGCTCGCGTAGGTTTCGAGAATGGTCACCATACAAGGATTCTCCTTTTCGCGGACTGCATACATGGTCAATACTCCCGGCTCGGTGCGCAAGGAAACCTCGCCGACTTGAGTCGCATACTCCAAATAGGCTTCGAGATATTCCGGATAAACCTCGACTTTCGACAACCGCACAATGCCGTCGGAGGCCATCGGCAGTTTGGCGCACATGCCCGGCTGTTTGTCCAGGTTCAGACACTTGCCGATCACCTCTCCCGTCGCAAGATAGGAATAGGTCGTAAAATCGAACAGCACGGGTTTCAAATGGGTGTAGTCGGGCTTACCGTCGCTGCCGAGCACATCGGGGTCTGCATAGGTATTGACTACGGAACAGATAAAGTTGTCGAAGCCCTCCGTTTCGTAGACATCCACGACCTCGCACTCCATTGTGAGCGGAGAAGCGTCGATGACAGGCGTACCGTTTTCACCGATATGATACTCGAACACTCCCGATTTATCGACCGACGCTCCGCTCACGCTGCCCACATAGTCGGCTTTGGGCAGCATCCCGCGGCTTACGAGATTGATGGATAGTTTCTTCGATTTCCTTATTCCCTGATTGGTATAATGGCTTTTACTCATACTTACGAGTATCCGGTCGTGGCCGATAATTCCCGTGTGACCCACTACGAGCCAGTTCACTTTTCCTTCGACTTCGGCACCCACAACCGTCATCGGTTTCGGATAGAGAGCCAGCAGACTTCCGATATTTTTCTTTCCCATTTCAGTCGTATTACGTTCATCCGGGCTCTCTTTCACCGTCGTGCCGCATGACAGCATAACGGATAAGAGCAGCACGCTTAAAATAGATCTTATCATATCGCCTCGTTTTTGTCAGATTGCCTTGATAAACTTTGCCGGGACACCGCCCACGATCGTATTCGCCGCCACGTCTTTCGTCACGACCGCTCCCGCTGCGACGACGGCATTGTCGCCGATGGTTACGCCTTGCAGTATAGTCGCATTCGAGCCTACCCAGACATTTTTCCCGAGTACGATGGGTGCGGGGCAGGTGGATTTGCGCTTTTCGGGCGAAAGCCCGTGGTTGAGCGTGGCAAACACTACATTATGCCCGATTTGGCATCCGTCGCCTATCGTCACCCCGCCGTGATCCTGAAAATGGCAGCAGGCGTTGACAAACACATTCTCACCCATACTGATATTTTTGCCGAAATCGGCATAGAACGGCGGGAAAACGCGGAGCGACTGCGGCACTCGGCAGCCGAATAGTTCGGAGAGCAATCCCCGCACCTCGTCCGGCGTATGGTAAGCCGTATTCAGCCGGAAGGTGACACGACGAGCCTCGTCGCTCATCTCGTCCATGAAACGGTGTATTTCCTCCGTATCGAGGGCCTGTCCCGTCTTTACATAATTTTTGAAATCTTCGATGGTCATAATATTATAGTGGTTTTACAGTCGCTCTATTTTCACGCGAATATCGCCGCCGATGCTCAGGGCGTCGATCCCGTCGCCGTCGATGCGGCCTATTTTAATCAGGTCGCTGCTGTGCGACCAGTTTTTGCAGAAAATGGCCACGTTACCCCACGGCGCATAAATCGTGATGTCGCCGGGCGTGGGGGCACAACCGCGCGTGACGCCTTCCGTCGTCAAAGCCGGATCGGGATAGAAGATTTTCTCAGTCGTGCCGTTGTAGTCGTTCAGCGTAATCTCAAGCGGAAGCCGGGACAGGAAATCCCTGCCTGCGGCATTGTCCTCCATTGTGGCAGTGAGCGTGCGGTCACCGACCGTGATATTCATTTTCAAAGAGGTTGCATCCGGTGCATCAGGCTTGTCCTGCTCTTCCCGGTTTGCTCCTATTTCTTCAAGCCATGCAGGTACACGGGTTGTCATTTGTGACAGTGTTGAAGATGTCAATAATAATGTGTGTTCCATAAGTGTGGCATCGGGGCAAAGGCTGCGGGCCTCGCTGACCGATGTGGAAATTCCACTGCTCCCGCTTGTGGCGAACAAGGCTATCCGCTTCCCGGCAAGCTTCGAGGCATGCCCGTGCAGGAACGTCTGCATCGGCGTTGCCATACTGCCGTGCCAGATCGGGTAACCGAAAAATATCATATCATAGTCATCGAAATTTTCAACAGTAGTCTTGACGGGCGGATAATCGCCTTGCCGGATGGCCGCCAGTTCTTCCTGAGAGCGTTCCAACATGGCATTATAGTCGTTATCGTAAGGCGTTTCCGGCTCGACTTCCAGCAGGTCGCAGCCGAGCGTCGTCTGAATCAGTTGCGCCACACGCCCGGTATTGTTCGTGCGCGAAGCGTAAAGCACCAGATAGCGACCGTTACCGCCGAGAGCAGGCGTATCGGGTTCTCCATTGTCGTCGCCACCCGGCTGTTCGGGCGTTTCGGGTTGTCCGGGGGTGAACGGCTCACGATCGGAACTGCCGCAGGCTACCGTCGAAAGGACGGCAACCAGTAAAAATGAGACCAGTCGTATCTTTTTCATAAACAAATTTATTTGTCGATTTGGCTTTCGGTAAACGGATCGGCACGGTGTCCCATCAGGTCGATCTTCGCATATTCCCTGTCGAATTCTTCCATTTCACGGGACGTGAGGCGGATATTGCCGGCACCCAGAAAATCATCGAGGTGGCCAGGGTTAGTCGTGCCGGGTATCGGAGCTATCCACGACTTGCGCGAAAGCATCCATATGAGGGCGAACTGCGCGAGGGTCACGCCTTTGCGCTCTGCCCATCGGCGGACAAGAGATACAAGCGGCATATTGTGTTTCAACGCTTCGGGCGTAAACTGAGGCAGGTTCCACCGGCGGTCTCCTTGATAAAAACGGCTATTCTCGTCAATCACTCCCGTAAGGAAAGCCCGCCCCAACGGGCAATACGGGACAAAACCGATGCCCAGTTCTTCAAGTGTCGGGAATATCTTCGTTTCCGGCTCGCGCCACCAGATGGCATATTCGCTTTGCACGGCCGACACGGGACATACCGCATGGGCGCGGCGAATGGAGCGGGCGCTTGCTTCCGACATGCCCCAATGCAGCACTTTGCCCTCCTGCATCAAATCCTTTACCGTCCCGGCCACATCCTCCATCGGGACATTGGGATCGACACGGTGCTGGTACAGCAGGTCGATGCGGTCGGTACGCAACCTGCGCAGCGAGCCTTCCACCGCACGGCGGATATGGCCGGGACGGCTGTTCAACGCCGTCGGTTGCCTCTCCTCGACCCCGAAACCGAATTTCGTGCCGATCTTCACCTTGTCCCGGAAGGGGGCGAGGGCTTCGCCCACCCATTCCTCGCTGGTGTATGGCCCGTATACTTCCGCCGTATCGAAAAAGGTCACGCCTCTGTCGTAGGCGCGACGAATCAGCGCTATCATGTCCTGCTTGTCGTACTTACCGCCATAGTAACCGGCCATCGGCAGGCAGCCGAGCCCGATGGACGATACATCCAAACCTCCTATCTGTCGGTGTTCCATACCGTTCGACGGGACAACGTCGTTTGAACGTCCGTTTTTCGGCGGCGACGGGGTTTGCGCAAAAACTTTGGACAATCCCGTCCACTCTCCGGCTGCCAACAGTGCCGTCATGGATGACATTTTCAAAAAGTTTCTCCTGTCCATAGTTTCAAATTTTTCATGAATGATGCACGCGGGTCAATCCCCGCAATATTTCCATCTCGTTGTCTTCCAAACGGAAATCCGAAAGGGATATATCCTCGTCAGGGGTACATCCGGTCTGTGCAAGAAAACATTGCACCACTTTCCTCGCAGTAGTATGATAACGGTCTGCAAGAAAGCAGACCACTTCATCCTCATACAATTCGGAGGGAATGTCTATCCGTTTATTCATGATCCTTTTTTTGATAATGCAAAGTTAGCGTATCACACCCAAGCGGGCGTAACGATAAGTGGGAAGTTCATACCTTTTTTACTGATTTTGGCTCATAGACATTCGGCTATTTGATTGAAATAGTGTATTTTTGTCCATAGATACCAATCTTGCATATGCTATGGCTAAGATTATGAAGATACGAAATGTAGGCGATTACAGCCGCTATGTCGGGCACACCGACCGCCATCCGCTGGTCAGTGTCATCGATTACGCAGAAGTGTCCCCCGTCCGTCACAGCCTGAACAATTACAGCGTGTACGGAATCTTCTTTCACGATGAAGCGGAAATAGATCTGGCATACGGATGCGGCAAATACGACTACAAGAAAGGAACCGTCATCTGCGTGGCTCCCGGCCAGATAGGAGGGAAGGAGGATAACGGCGAACAGGTGATGCTGACGGGATGGGCGTTGCTTTTTCATCCCGACCTGCTGCACGCGACCCATCTGGAAAAGGCCATAAAGAATTACTCCTTTTTCGATTACCGTGTCAATGAAGCCCTGCACATGACCGACGAAGAACACGATATATTCGTCTTGCTGATGCGGCAAATCCGGGACGAACTTCAGAAAAGGCCCGACGAACTCCAGAACGCCATTATCGTGGGATATATAGAACTGATGCTGAACTTCTGCCAGCGTTTCTACAACCGGCAGTTCATTACCCGAAAGCTGGAAAACTCGGATATACTCATGAAATTCGACAGCTTGCTGCGTGATTATTACGAGGAGAAGACCCAGTTGACGCTCGGCATCCCGACCGTACAATATTGCGCCGACAAACTCTGTATGTCTCCCAACTATTTCGGCGATATGATAAAAAAGACGACCGGAGATACGGCGAGCAACTACATTCGTCAATATGTTATCCAACGGGCGAAAAGCGACTTTGCAACCGGGGCGTCCATCGCACAGGTGGCGGACGGACTCGGATTCGAATATCCCCAGCATCTCAGCCGGATGTTCAAAAGACAGGAAGGACTCTCCCCGAAAGAATATTGCGAAAGACTTCGGAAAAAGATCCGGGTCAGAGAATACGGCGGATCTGCGACGCCGGAGTGAGGCACAGCGTGTCGTAATCCAACCCTGAAACGACCGTGAGGCCACAACGACGGCCGGGAGCTATTTCGCCGAATTCATCCTCCATTCCCAATGCCTGTGCACCGCCCCTGGCAGCCCATGCGAGCAGTTCGGGAAGCGGAATGCCGGGGAACATACGCATTTCCTCGAAAACCGAAAGCCGGTCGTTCGAAGCCAGCGAGTCGGTTCCGAGGCAAATATTGAGGCGATTGCGGCGTAACAGCTCCACAGGGGGTTCGAGGCCGGATATATAGCGGTTGGAACGGGGGCACAGGCACCACCATACGGGCGCCGTAAAATGTCCCATAACGATATCTATATCGCGCTGCGTTATGCAGCAGTCATGCACCAGGATCACGCGGCGGTCGTGCGGCACGCAGGCCACGAGGCGTTCGGCCGGGGAGCCGTAATGCAGGAAATCGCAGGAGAAACCGGCCTTCGCGTACCACTCCCACAGCGGGCCGCGGTGTTCGAAGAGCGCCGCTTCGCCGGGAGATTCCATGAAATGGATCGAAAGCGGGGCATCGCCCCGGGCTGCGATCGCACGCAGGGGGGCATCCTGCACCGAATAGAGCGAATGGGGGGTCAGCGAGGTTTGCGGATGGCGGAGCAGAGGCAGCAGGTGCTCGGCCGAAGCGGCGCGCAGGCCGAAAAACTCGACAAAAGTACGGTAGGCGATACGGCTGCGCGATTTTACGGCGAAAGTGGCATCCCCGTTCGAAATATCGCCTACGGCTTCGATCCCGGCCTGCCACATGGCGGCATCGGCGGCTTCGACGGCTTGTGCTCGCTGTTCAGCGGAGAAGCGTTCTCGCACCTGCGACATGGTACCGGCAAACCCCGCAAAACCGCACCGTTCGGGGATCACCCCCAGCAAATAGGAGAGTTCGAGGTGACAGTGGGCATTGACCAGCCCCGGAGCGAGCACCCCGGCATAAAACTCGGTGCCGGGACTCCGGTCGGGCTCGGGACACGTCCCGACGGAGAGGATACGGCCGTCGGCCGCAACCCCGACCAGGGGATTGCGGAGCAGGCCCTGCGGTGTCCAAAGCAGGTTAGAGGCTATCCGCCGGGATGGCTGCGCGGAGGAATTCATCGGCAAAGATTCGCAGGTCGAGTTGTTGCTGGTAAAGGCTGTCGACGGCAACGGACGTCGAAGGGATGTAGTCGATCTCAAGGCCGGTCACCGTCACCGAGGGGCGCAGGGGCTTCTCGCGGAAATCCAGAAAATCCAAGTGCAGGCGCCGATGGGTGGTGTCGACCGTGAAACGGCGGGTGAAATTCTCCGTCCGGTTACGGCGCAGCGTCGTGGAATAGACACTGCTGCGCCCGCCGTCCCTGTTTTCGAGCCAGACGACGCCCCGCAACCCCTTCTCGTTCCGGTCGAGCGAGTCGACGAGGTATTTGAGCCGCAGTTCGTACTCGCCGGGCTGCACGTCGACGGCGATCCGCAGGCGCGCCGTATCGCGCAGTGCCCCCACACGGATCAGCGAATCGGCATAGACCGTACGTGTGAAGGTACGGCGGGCCACGTTGTCGATCGTGTCGAGCACGGCAACCTCACGGTCGTAAAATTTACCCTCGGTTTCGAGTTTCTCGATCGCCATCTCGACAACGTCACCTAGGCGGGCACTCTTGCGCTTCGAGAAGTTGCCGATCGTATAGTAGACATCACGGGTCGTATAGCCATAGCGGGCGAAGATCGGTTCGTAGATGTTCAGCGAGTCGATATTGACCCGCTCGTCGCCGATATAGGCATTCGTGAGGAAGGCATCGTGGAAGATCTGCGCCAGCTTTTCATCGGGAATAATCTTGTGGCGGGTACAGGCGGCGCCTGCGAGCAGCAGGAACGCGTAGAGCGATATACGGAAAATGCGTTTCATAATCAGGCATTATGTTTCACCATGCTGCGCACGGTAATGTTCGAAATAACATAGGCGACAAGGCCGAAGGCCGCCAGCACGGCAAGCAGGTCGCCCGGACGGAATTCGACGGGATAGCTCTTGGCAAGAAGCGTCTCGGCCGGGATTTCGATCAGGCCGAAGTGCTGCTGCAAGAGGCTCAGCCCGACGCCCAGCAACGCCCCGCACGCAGCGCCGAGGCCACAGATGAGCAACCCTTCGCTGCGGAAAATAGCCCGCACGAGCGACGTATCGGCTCCCAGCGCACGCAGTGTCACGATGTCGCGCCGCTTGTCGACGATCAGCATCGCCAACGCCCCGACGACCGAGAACGACGCGATGACCAGTACCAGCAGCGAAATGAAGAAGATACCCCATTTCTCATAGGTCATGATCCGGTAGAAGGAGACCCGCAGTTCGTGGCGCGTGCGGACGCGGTAATCACCGCCCGTCTGCCGCGCCAGAGCCTGACGCACCTGCTCCGCATCGGCCCCCTCCCGCAGGCGGACGACGAGCCCCGAGACACGGCCGGGATGGCTGAAAAGCTCCTGTGCCAGCCGCAGCGACGCCAGGACATACGTCCGCTCCGTCTCCAGGTCGAGCGAATAAACCCCGCCGAGGGGCACCGTCCGCCGCGTATAGTTGTCGAAAGGCAGCAGCGAGGAGAACGAACCCCGGCGCACGGCGTAGACATTGACATCGGCATCGGCAAGCGAGCGGATGCCCAGCATATAAGTCATCGACTGCCCCATGACGAGTCGTTCGATATCCCCCAGGCGCACCCGGTATTCACCCGCGGAAACGACACTGTCGAGCGGAAACACCGCGGCATACGCATCGTCGACACCCCGCACCGTAGCCGTAGCCTGGCGCCCGGCATGTTCCAGCAGGGCACTCTGTTCGAGGACGAACGAAAACGCTTCAACCCCGGGAATCCGTGCCACGGCGGCCGTGTCTATCGCGTCGGCAGGAAAAGTCTGCCCCAGCCGCGCCGAGACGGTCAGGTCGGCGTCGAAGGCCGAATACATCGACTTCACGAGGCTTTCGAAACCGTTGAAGACCGAAAGCAGGATGATCATCGCAGCGACAGGCATCGCGACAGCTACCACGCTCAGCCCCGAGATCAGGTTGACGACCGAACGGGATTTGGGCGAGAAAAGGTAGCGGCGGGCGAAAAACTGCGGCAACATGGCGTCGGGAAGCGGGAGCTATTCGGGCTTGTCGTGCTTGAGCGCCTCTTCGATATGCTCGATGTATTCGAGCGAGTCGTCGAGGAAGAACTGCAACTCGGGCACATTCTTGACCTGGTTGCGGATCCGCTGCCCGAGGGCGCGGCGGATAAACCAGTTCTGGTGCTCGATCTCCTTCATCGTCGCGGCACTCCGGTCGAAGGGGAAGATGCTGACGTAGACCTTGGCATAGCCGAAATCGGGCGAGATGCGCACGGCCGTGACCGTGACGAGCGCCCCGCGGACGATGCCTGCACCCTCCTTCTGGAAGATCTCGGCCACGTCCTTCTGTATCTGTTTGGCGATTTTCTGCTGTCGTGTGGTTTCCATGGCTTGAATATTTATAATCCGTATTTGAAGACTTCGCGGTTCTTTTCGCGTTTGGGACGCGGTTTCCAGGTCGAGAAGCCCTCCTTGTTGAAGCGGTAACTCAACCCCACCGAAATGGTGAGGTTGTCCAGCGGCGAACGCATGGGTGTAGCCCAGAACGGGTTTTCGGAACCGTCGATGCCGTTGTCCGCATATTTATTGCGGTTGCGGACGACGTCCGAAAGCCCGAAGTAATAACGGGCGCGGACATTGATCTCGAAGCGGCGTATCAGGAAGGAGATACCGCCGCCGCCCGCAAGCCCGTAGCCCCAGCGGCTGTCACGGGCCGTCTTGTAGTTGTAATCCCCCTTCCAGTCGGTCATTCCCGAAGCCTTGGCACTCTCATCCTCGTAGTCCGATGAAAGCTGGTAGGAAAAGGTGGCCGCAGCCTCGAGGTAAACGCGCACGCGGTGGCGCAGTATATAGACGTGGGGCTGCCAGACGATGGGCAACATGACCGAATTGATATGGCGCGTATAGTAACGGAAATCCTTCGGCTCCTCGACCAGCGAGGCATTGGTCGCAAAGGAGAAACCCTGTTGCAGGAATTCGAGGTCGATACCGAAACCGCCCACGAAGCGTTGCGCACCATAGTAGCGCCATGTAAGGCCGGCGGTATAGATACCCCACATCCCCTTCATCTCCTGTTTAGGGTCGAAGCGGGCGCTGGCCATGCCGTAACCGGCCGTAAAACCGAGCGTATGCTGCGCCGCAACGCCCTGCCAGCAGCAGACGGCGGCCGCGAACAACAACAGGTTTTTGAATCGTCTCTTCATCATCGCGCTATCGGAAATTATTGAACATGCCGCCCGTAGAGTTCATGCTGTTGTTCATGCGGTTATTATTCTGGTTGTTATCGTGGCTGTGGCCTTTCTTCTTGGGTTCCTTGGCGCGTTTCTCGGCCTCGCGGCGCAGACGCTGGGCCTCACGTTCCTCGAGCGTGCGCGAAAGCGACTCCATCGTCACGGGGGCGAACAGGGTGTTCATGTCAATCGAGAACTCGACCTCCCAGTTGGCTTTCGTGGCGAAGGTATCTTCGCCTTCGTCGTTGGCATAGATCTCGGCGCGTTCGGGCTGGCGGCGTTCGACCACATTGCCCGTGTCCCACTTGCCGTTGCCGTTCTTGTCCTCGATGACACGGAACTTGATTTCTCCGGCCGGGACGAAATTGAACTGCCAGTCGCCCGTGGTGACGTCGCGCTTCTCCTGTTTGAGGGCGTTGTTGCCGTCGAGCAGCTGGAGTATGTACTTCGAACCATCGTCCTTACCCGTGACATGGATCTTCACCGTGGCGAACTTCTCGGGGTCGAGCACCGTATACTTGCCGATGATCGAGTCGTTGGAGAATCCCGCCACATCGGTAATGGCCCCTTCGGGGATGGTGAGGGTATATTGCCCGCCGGTTTTCCAGGGCGCACGGATATAATAGCGGCGCAACTGCGCCGTATCGCGCACCAAACGCACGGGAATATCCTCGATGCTGTTGTCGGGATGCGTAAGCGTGAGGAGCATGGCGGCCGAATCGAGCTTCGTAAGCGGATAGTCGAAATCCATCGTCAGATGGTTCTCGGGGTTCACCTCGCCCGACAGCGGGAGTTTGTAGGCAAAGGGGTTCTCCTTCTTCGGTTCGACCCACTCCTCGCCCGCGGCCTCGGCCTTGCGGCGATCGCGTTCGAGCTTCTCGCGCTCCTTCTCCTGCTCTTTGGTCTCGATGAACCTCCAGGCCAGTTTCAAGGGCTCGGTGACCGATTGCAGGACATTGACCGTATCGTGCTTGAAATAGGTGATCTCGCCCTTGATCGTATCAGGAAGTGCCGACGAAGGCATGTTGAACCACAGGGCGATGGTGTCGCGCCCGACGGTCTGCGGGTCGAAGATGACCCGATCCTCGGGGATGCTGTCGAAGCGGATCCGCTCGATCTGCGGGTGTGCGGCGGCGAAATAGAGCATCGCCTTGTGTTGCAGGGGACGTTCGGACTGCGAAAGCACCTGGCGCCGGAACGCCCTGTCGGTAAACATGCGCAGGTAGAGCTGCGGTTCAGCCACGACATATTGGCGGATCGAATCGTACCACATGGCGAAATCGGGTTGCTCACGGGGGTTGTAGGTGCCTTCGAGGAAGCCTACCTGGTCGGAACCGGGTTCATAAATCTGGTTGTCGTTCTTGTCCTGGACGGCATAGACGCGGTAAGCGATCGGCTTGAGGTTCTGGGCGATGAAGATACCGTTGTTCTCGGCGCGGGCGATGACGGCCGGCTTGTACTTGAAGATCGTCGAGTCGTATTCGGCGACATTTTCCACCGAATCGGCGGGAAAGAACCAGATGAAGCTCTTCGACACGGAGTCGGCCTTATAGCTGTCGGCCGTATAACCCGACATGACCATCGAGTCGATCTCGGGCCCCGTCGAGAAGACATAACGCATCGAGTAGAGCGGGTTGCCCTCGTTGTTGTCACGGATGGCGCTGCCGAAGTTGAGCGCATAAGTCGTATTCGCCTCGAGCGTGTCGCGCAACTGGATGACGACCCCCCGTCCGCGCAGCGAAACGAGCGGTTTCTTCTTCATCTGCGGCGAGGTGAAGAACTCCTTTTGCTGATCCTTGAGCTGCACGAACTCGTCGAACTCGATGTAGATCTTCTCGTGGTTCACGAGCGGCCGGTTGGTCGAAAAGTTGTCGGGCGTCATGTTCACGATGACCGGGGGCAACGAGTCGCGGGGCCCTCCCGTGGGGGTCATCATGCTCGCGCAACGGCTCAGAAAGGCCGAAACGAAAAGCAGCAGCACGGCGGCACGCAGCGTGCGGACGATATGTCTTTTGCGGATATCCATCGTTATCATTTACTTGTATCCGAACCCTCCTGTTCCGGGTCGGCGTTCTTTTCATTGACCACACGCCAGCCCTCCTCGACATAGAGGTATTCCGGGCGCCATGTGCGGAAGACGATCGGGAAGGTCACGGGCTCGCCGTCGAGGTCGACCTCCTGCTTCGAATAGGCGTAAACCTCGTTGGTCTGATCGACCACGACCACCATCAGCGTCGAGCTGCTCACTTCCATGCCGTAATCGCCCGACTCCTCTTTCGAGGCGGTGAAATTGGGGTTGGAACGGGTTTGCGACGGGTCGTTCTTCGAGGTGATGACACCGGCCGCGGCATCGACATACGAGGCGATCCTCCACGCCGTCGTATCGACGGCATAGGCATAGGCCTTGAGTTTCGAGGGCTCGGTCGTTTCGCCGCCCTCCTCGGCCTGCACCGAAGGTGCGATGTAACAATCGAGATAGGTCGGAGGCACATAGAACTGGTTGCGGAAAATCCAGTTGCCGTCCTTGTATTCCGTCCCCTCCTTCCACGGCTTGAAGACGACGGAAACGTAGAGCTTGGGGAAATTCTCGGCGATCTCCTGCTGGGTATAGCCGTAAATCCTGTGCTCGGTATCGACCGCGACGACCATTACCGACGGTTTGTCGATCCGCATCGAGAGCCATCCGGCAATCCCTTCCTGCTGGTAGGGTTCGGCCGTCACGAGCGGCACGGTCTGTTTTTCGGACGGGTTGTCCCGCCGCGTAATGATCCCGGCCAGGGCGTCTTCGTAAGAAGCGACCTCCCAAAAGACCGTGTCGGCAGCATGGGCAAAAGCCTGCGCCTTCCCCTCGGGAAGCAATTGGGCGACATCGCCCGAGTTCTCCTGCACAAGCGGCTTGAGCACATAGTCCGTCCTGTACGAGACCTCCTTGAAACATCCCGCGAACAGCACGACGGCCGTGAACAACGTTATTATTCGTCCCCTTTTCAATGTTCTCTCTTTTTTAATTTTCATTCGGGCGCAGGGCCTCGTACATCTCCTCCATGGTCTGCCCCGTGACCGGGTGGCGGCGCTGGCGCATGATTTCGCACAGCGGGGCCAGGGCGAATTCCCGCTCGGAGAGAAGCGGGTGGGGAACGGTGAGCCGCTCGCTTGCGATCACCTCGTCGTCGTAGAAGAGGATGTCGATGTCGATCGGCCGCGAGGTGTAGGTCACGCCCGTACGGGCTTTCTCGACCGCTTCGGCCGCGCGGTTGCGGCCCAGTTCCTGCTCGATGGCCTGCACGGCCTCAAGCACCTCGAGCGGTTGCAGGTCGGTGGAGACCTCAAGCGCCTGGTTCGAAAAATGTTGTTCGGCATCGAAGCCCCATGGCTTGCTTTCGTAACGGTGCGAACAACGCAGCACGGCGCCCACGCGGGCGTTGATGAGTTGTTGCGCAGCCTGGAGCGTCCGTTTCACGTCGCCCGTATTGCCGCCGGTAAGAAGTACTACACGTGCCATAAGTCAGAGTCGTTTTATCATTTTGCTCACCGCAAGGGCAAAATGGGTGAATACGATCGTCGGATTGCCATTCTGCGAAATCTGCGCCAAAGCGCTTTCGATCTCGCCGATGAGCGGTTCTATATTCTGCGATCCGATAAAAGGGGCGAATTTAGTACAGAAAGCCAGCTCCTCGCCCCAGAGGTAGCAGACTTCGCCGATGCCCGCATGGAGCATGTAACTCTCGCGCAGCAGGCGCGCGGCATCCCGCAGGAAGGCACGCTGCTGTTCGCGCGAAAGCTGTGCGGCATCTTCGGCCCAGGCGACGAGCTCCAGATGTTTGTCGTTATAACTCAGCCGCATAAGCCCGCAGAAGAGGTCGAAATTCTCTTTCCGCAAGGCATCACTCTCGCCGGCCACGAGGTGTTTCAGTTCCAGCAGGTCGCCCCCCGCAAGACGGGCCATGTTACGGGCTTTCACCGGATCGGCGATCCCCCGCTCGCGGGCCACACGCTCCAGAACGTCGGGTGCGATGCGCGGCACGGAGACCTCCTGCGTACGCGAAATGATCGTCGGCAACAGGCGGTCGGGCTGCTCGGAAACCAGCAGGAAAAGCGTCTTTTCCCAAGGCTCCTCCAGGATCTTGAGGATCTTGTTGGCCGCCTCCTCGTTCATCGCTTCCGGGAGCCAGATCAGCATTGTCTTATAGTCGGCTTCGAAGCTCTTGAACGAGAGTTTGCGGATGATTTCGTCGGCCTCACGGGCTGCGATCATGCCTTTGAGCGTCTTGCCAAGGTCGAGGCGTTCGTACCAGTCCTGCGCCGAGAAATAGCCGCCGTTTTCGGAGAAAACCGCGCGGAACAGCGGCAGGAACTCATCGCTGCGCATCACCTCGCCGGATTTCTTCCCCTGCTTGTTGACCGGGAAAACCAGGTGCAGGTCGGGGTGCGCCAACGCAGCGATCTGCCTGCAGTCGGGACACTCGCCGCACGAATCGCCGTCATGGCGATGGTGGCAGCAAAGGTATTGCACATAGGCCACGGCAAGGGCGAGGGCACCCGCACCCGCCTGCCCTGTGAAGAGTTGGGCATGGCTCACCCGCCCTGCATCGACACTCTGCACCAGATGCCGTTTCAGATCCTCCTGTCCCGTTATATCTGCAAAACGCATATCTTCTACTCCTTTTTCTTCTTCAAACTCCGTATCGTCTGCTGGGCGGCGATAGCCAGCAGCGCCAGCACAACGAATACCAGGACGATCGTACGGCCGTTGCCGCGATCCATAGAAAGCGCAAATACACCTCCCATGAAGAGCACGAAACTCATCGCCAGCACCAAGGCCTTCCCTTTCGCATCCCGTTTCATCGCCTTATCTTTTTACCTCGGGTTCCCGTACCACTTCCGCACGCAGGATACGCACATCCGCCAGCGGACGGTCGAGCGAATCGGTTTCGGCGCGCTGGATCGCATCGACGACTTCCAGCCCCTCGGTCACACGTCCGAAAACGGTATACTGGCCGTCGAGATGGGGCGTACCGCCCAGCGTCGCATAGCATGCCCGCAGCGAGTCGGGGATCGTGACCCGCCCGTTCGTCCCGGCCCGAACACGCTCCTGCGCCCGGTCGAGCTCCCCGTCGTCCATCGGCTTGCCCCAGACGATGTAGAACTGGCTGCCGGACGATTTCCGCTCGGGGTTCACGTCATCCGGCGTCCGGGCTGCGGCCAATGCGCCGCGCGTATGGGCCAGCGCCGGATAGACGATCTCGGCAGGCAGTTCACACCCTGCATCGGCCAGGCCGAGGGGTTGCCCGGACGGGGCGCGGCGCGAATCGGGATCGCCCGACTGTATCATAAAGCCGGTGATCACCCGATGGAAAAGCAACGAGTCGAAGAACCCTTCGCGCGCCAGCTCCAGGAAATTATCGCGATGCCGGGGCGTACGTCCGTCGAGCTCCAGGCGTATATCGCCCGCCGTCGTATGGAGCAACACCTCGGCCGGCCCCGTCACGACAGGGCGGTTCCCGCCGCAGGCCGTAGACAGCAAGGCCGCGGCCAAAACAGCCCCGGCAAGCACGGTTCGGATATGCAGGTGTCTCGGCATTGTCTATTTCCGTTTCAGCGCCGCTCTCAGCATCGCCCCCACATCAATCCGCTCGCGGCGGACGAGGTAGGCGGCATAAGTCGCAAACAGCACTATATTAAACGCATAGGTTATCAATTTATTGCCGTCGAAGGCCGCCACAGCTTCGCAGGCCGCAAAGACCACAAGCGCCACGGCCACATACTCGCCGATGCGCCGCCAGTCGTAGGGCGTCGGGTAGAAACGCCGGTTGAGCCACCAGCTCACCCCCACCATCGCCGACTCGCTCGCCAGCCGGGCCCAGGCAGCCCCGTAGTATCCCCACAGCGGGATAAACCAGAAACCGAAGGCCATCATGGCGACGAGCCCGGCACCCGTGACGACGATTGCCAGCGAGGTCTTTTCCTCGCGTTTGTACCAGAACGAGAGGTTGAGCCACACGCCCGTCAGCACGTTGGCCCCGAGCACGACCGGGAGGATGAAGATCCCTTCGCGGAAATCGCGTCCCACGATCAGCGCGAACAGGTCGCGGAACAGGGCGATGCCCAGGAAGATCAGCATCGAGGCCATGACATAGTATTTCAGCGCCGCGGCGTTCATCTGCACGAAATCGGACTTTTTGAAGTTCGAGAGGAAGAACGGCTCGGCGGCAAGGCGGTACATCTGGTAGAAAAGCATCATCACCACGGCGATCTTGGTGATAGCGCCGTAAACCCCCAGCTCCGCCATGGCCCCCTCGGGCACGAGGTATTTGATCAGCTGGCGGTCGATGAACTCGTTGGCCGTACCCGCCAGCCCACCGATGAGCAATGGCAGCGAATAGGCGAAAACGGCGGCCAGCAGGGCCCAGTTGATCTTGGGCACGGTACGATCGACGGTGGCGAGGATTACCAGCCACGTCAGAGCACTGGCGACAAGGTTGGCGACGAAGACCCACCCCACGCCGAACCCGGTGGAAAAAAGCCCGGCGAGGCCGAATGCCACAGCCAGGACGACATTGAGCACGACGCCCAACGCCTTGAGTCCGACGAACAGCAACGCCCGTCCCTGCTCGCGCAGCCGTGAGAAGGGGATGCATGACCAGACGTCGAACAGGATGATGAGCCCTACCCAAACGATGTATTCGGGATGTGCCACATAAGCCTCGCCCATCAGGTGCGAAATCCCGTCGCGGAAGAAGGCGACGACGACAAAGAAAACGGCGGCGGCAAGCGAGGTGACGCCCCATGTCGTGGCAAAAAGCCTGCGTTTGGCGGCCTTCACATCACCGCCCGCCTCCTCGGCCTTGGCCGAAAAGCGGAAATAGCTCGACTCCATGCCCATCGTCAGCAGCGTGAGCGCCAGCGGGATCAGGGCGTAGATATCCGTGACGATACCATAGGTTTCCTGCCCGAAAATGCGGGTATAGTAAGGCGTGAGCAGATAGCTCAGGAACCTTACGGCAATGGTACTGATGCCGTAGATGGCAGTCTGTTTTGCAAGTTTTTCGAGCATGGACACAACTTATAGCCTGCAAATATACGAAATTTGCGGGGAAAAGGCCACATTCTCTTTCTTTCTTAAGAAAGAAGAGAAAACCCGAGCGGGAAAGCGTGGAACGGGGAGCGCCGGAAAACGGATGCGCGAGGAGGAAAACGGAAGGGGCGAAAAGGGCTGAAAAAGCGAGCCTCCGGAAACGGAAAAGGGAACCGGAGCCGAGAGGAGGGAAGGGAAGAAGCTGGATGCCGGAATGAAATACCAAGCATGGAATGCCGGCAGCATTCCCGCAAGAAACCACCGAAAAAACCACTGGAACTCCGGCCGTACCGATTACGAGGACAGCGCTCCGGCCAGCCGTATTACAGCCACTTTTTGTATTTGAAATACCAGATGGTCAGCGCCGAGCAGAAGATCATCAGGCCGATGGCAAAGATATAGCCCAGGGGGATGTTCCAGCCGTTTCCGAGCGTCAGCGTCCAGTCTAACTCGGGCATGAATTTGAAGTTCATGCCATAGATCGACGCGATAAGCGTCGCGGGCATGAAGATCACCGCGGCCACGGAGAAAATTTTGACGATCTCATTCTGCTCGATGTTGATAAGACCCAGCGCGGCGTCCTGGATATAGTCCAGTCGCTGGAAGCTGAAATCGGCATGGTTGATCAGCGAGTTGACGTCCTTGATCATCAGCTGCAGGCGGGGGTAGATATCGTTCGGGAAGCGCTCGGAGCGCAGGATGCCCGACAACACGCGCTGGCGGTCGAAGATATTCTCGCGCAGCGACATCGTACTCTCCTGCAGGGCGCTGATGCGGTGCAGGACGGCCTTGTCGATCGAGTCCTCGGAGTTGATGTCCTTCGAGAGCGCCGCGACCTGCTTGGCGATCAGCTCCACCAGGTCGGCGTCGAAATCGATGCGCACCTCGAGCAGCGAAATGAAAAGGTGGTAGCCCGTCGAATAGCTGCGGTAGTTCATCTGAAGACGTTTTTCCGTTTCACGGAAGGTACGGAACTCGGCGCTGCGCACCGAAACCAGCACACCCTCGTTGGAGATGATGAACGACACGGGTTCGACGATGAACGTATCGCCCGTCGGCACGAAGAAGTTAGAGTTGGATATGATGGCATTCTCGTTCTCCGAATATTTCGACGTGGACTCGATCTCCTCGACCTGCTGTTTGGTCTGGAGGCTGATCTCCATGAAATTCTCGACGGCCTTCTGCTCCTTAATGGTCGGCAGAAGCATGTCGATCCACAGAATGTCGTCGTAACCCAGCTCGTCGAAGAGCTTCGTGTCGGCATTCCGGATAATCTTGTTGTACTGCTTGAGGTAAATTGTAATCATAAAACGCTCTCCTTCTTAAAGTTAAAAATCCTGTTCGGCAGAGAGGCGGATCGGCTGTCCGCTAAGCTCTTCAGCCGGGATTGGCCCTCGGGGTTACCTTGATACCCGAGTCCCAGAACTTTTGCAGCGCTTTATGCTTCTGATTGTCGAAAATATAGTCGATATTCTGCGTAAGGTAGGCATACGCATCGTACGGTTTGTTGTCGAAACCATGTTCGAGAATGGCCTCGTAGGTGTGCTCGATACCGAAAGTCAGCGCATGCTGCAACCCCTCCGTGAGGTCGGGGTCGGTACCCTTGCGGGCGACCCAGACGGCGAACGCAAAAGGCAGCCGCGTAACCTTTTTCCACTCGGCGGCCAGGTCGTACGAGTATGCGAAACGTCCTTCGTGGTCGAAGACCTTGTCGCCGATCAGCAGGAAGGCATCGCCCGGCAGGGCGTGTCCCAGCTGCGCATAATCTTCGAGCGTATAGTATTCGGGGGTGACTTTCCAGTGCTTTGCAAGCAGGTAGCCGGCCAGTTGCACCGACGTGAGCGAATGGGCATCGAGGAATACGCGGCGCGCCTTTTCGATCGGCTCGTTGCTCAGGAGCACCACCGTCCGCACGGGGCCGGCGGCTCCGATGCAGTACTCGGTCACTACCTGCGCATCCGCCAGCGACGGCACGGCTGCGGCCGGCACCAGTGCGATGTCGGCTTTGTGTTCGGCGAAATTCTTTGCACAGAGGGAAGGCGGAGACAACAGCAGTTCGGCACGGAGGTTACCTTCGTGCTCGATACCATAGATGAACGGTATCGTATTGAGATACGACACGGCCGCTATACGTGGAACTATGACCATCATCCATAAGGGTATAAAACTGTTGGTTCGATGTTGCAAAGGTAATCAAAATTCGGGAGTTTTTCCACAAATTTTAGAAAAAGTGCTTTCACCTCTTGACAAGGGGGTATACGCCGTCGTATATTTGCCACACAATTCACACCGCACGGTGCACAGTGCACAAGTTATCGACATCAGGACAGAACTCATTGCCAGTCGTTTACGAATTGTTATTTTCGTTTTTCAACAACCTTTCAACCTGTTTATCAACAATGAATCGCACCCACCTCGAGGGTGCGGCGGAAAAGCTCACGGCACAACGGGGTTACACCTTCTACACCGGGCCGGAGGACGACATGGGCCACACCGTGCGGAATTACCCCGCGGCATGGCTGGCACCCCCGGAACTGCACGCCGTCGAAGGGCGCACTCACGGACGGGCGACCTATGACATGACGCTGCACCTGCTCCGCCCCGGAGCACGCATCTCCCCTGCGGAGCGGCGCACGGCACTGGCCGAAATGGAGGCACAGATGATCGAGATCTTCGCGGAGCTCTCGCTCGACGAACGCATTCTCGCCGTCGAAGGGCTCTCCGTCCGCCCGCGCTCTTTCTCGCTCACCCCGCACGGCGAAATTTCGCAAACCGCCACCGCCCGCATCGTAACGTGGTTTTAGCATGGCGCACCGTCGCCGTCCGCACGGCCGCAACCCCGCCCGGGTTACGGGCACGCAACAGAACGGCCGGCACGCTGCGGACGGCAACGGGCAACGTCGTGCAATCCGCCGCAACAACACCCCAAACATCTATCCAAATGACATTCACACAAATTCCGCCGGAGTACGCCCCGCTCGGCGGGGAACTCCGTTACACCGTCACCACGCCGGAAACCGCCACCCTCGACCTGCGCATCGCGGATGCGGGAAACGGCACGCTGATCGGCGCCAAACGCTTCGCCGGAGTCACGTCCGCCTCGTTCGATGCCGCCCCCTACCTGCGGCGCGCCGTCGCGTTCGTTCCGACGACCGGAAGCACGGGATTCCACATGGCAGACGGACGTAGTGTAGCAGCCTACATCGAGGCCCAAACGGCACAAGCGGCCGGGACGGCTCCGAGCGTCCACTCCCCGCTGCGAACGTTCCTCCCCTGCCGGACAAACGTAACAGCACCCGCCCTGCTGACCTCGATGCCGCTCGTCCGCCTGATCTCGCACGGCGAGTGCGACGAGCTGACGCTCTTCTCGGACGAAGCCGTCACGGTGACCGTCACGGCACAGGCCGGGACGACCGCGACCGCCGAAAGCTACCGCACGGCCACGGGAGGGTTGCATGTCTTCCGGCTCGACACGCGCGACTTTCCCGAAGCCGAAACCCTGGCCGTAGACGCCGGAGCCTGCGGCTCGGTCGCCTACACGGTCATCCCCGCATTCTCCGGAGCCCGGCGGCTGGCCTGGCGCAGCAGCGCGGGAGGGATCGAACATTACACCTTCCCGATCGAAAAGTCGGAGTCCGTCGAAACAACCAGGCAACGGGCATACGGAGCCGAAGGGCATCTGGTCGCCCGAACCCGTACCGAACGGCGGACGGTGCTCGTGTCGGCCTACGAACCCCGGGCGGCCCTCGAAGGGCTTTCCGAAGTCCTGACCTCGCCCGACGTCTGGCTGGCGGGGGACGACGGCTACACGGCGGTCGACGTCGTTACGGAAAAGAGCGTCCTGCACCGGCATGGCGCCGTGACCTGCCTCGAAATCGAAATCCGTCCCAAACGTAAAACCGGGATGCCATGGAACTGACGATCGACTCGAAGCCCTGTGACCTGGCCGGGGAGCCCATCGCCGTCGGGGGTTACGCCGCCGCGGAACTCGCGGACGTGGAAGCCGCACGGGAAGGCAGGTCGCAGGAGCTCACGCTCCCCGCGACGCCCCGTAACGAAGCGCTTCTGGGATTCGCCCGCGACCCGCATACCGCAGGGCGGTTCAACGCCTCGCTCCACAGGGCTGTGCTCTCGGCCGAAGGGGCAAAGTTACTGTCCGGGACGGTACGGCTGCTCGAAGCTTCGGGCGAGGGGTACCGGATCGAAATCCGCGAAGGCGGTGCCCGCTGGGCGAAAAATGCCGCCTGGCGGATGTTCAGCGCCCTGGGCATCGATTATCATGCGCGCCTGCTCCCGTCGACCGTCTCGGCCAGCTGGACGGACGATTCGCCCGTAAAGTTTTTCCCGATCCGCCGCGACGAATACCCGCAACAGAACAGCCCGTCGGATCTGCTGCCGGCCGAAAGGATCCTCTCGGTGGACGACTACCATCCCTTCCTGCACGTGGCGACGCTCGTCGAGACGATCTTCGCAGAGGCCGGCTACCGCATCGAAAGCAATTTCACGGGCAGTCCGGAGTTCCGCTCGCTTTACATGAGCGGTGCCTACCCGTCGCGCGACACGGCGGCGCTTGCTGCGCGGATGGGCTTCTACGCCCGCAGGCTGGCTCCGGCCACCGCACAGGGCAACCACCTGGGGCGGGTGTCGGCCAACCCGACCACAACGGCCAACAGCGTGGGCAACATCGTCGAAACGGCCACGCCGCAGACGCTCGACACCGACGGGGAGCCGATTCCCGAACTTTGCAACAACGGCAACTGCTTCGGGTTCGACAAGGGGCGCATCGTCTTCACCCCCACGACCGAAGTGAGTGCGGGCTTCGAATACTACCTGAAATACACCACCGACCACCGTATCCTGACGCGTGAGCGGCTCCGGGGATTCGACTCGGTTTACCTCGGGACGGGCGCCGACATGCCCTTCACGCTGGCGAACCGATATGAAGACCACCGGCCGGACATCTCCCCCGGGCACCGTTACCTGGCTATCGTGTTCGACCACACCGACGGGGCGCAGTACCGCCTGGCCTACACGAAGGATGGAGTGGCAGAGGCTCTCTGGACGGAGTTTTCGGCGCGCACGGCGCAGGTCACGACCCCGGCCTCGGGCACCGTCGCCGACCCCGTGTTGCTCATCCGCAGCGGCACCCGCTGGGTACGCTATGCGGGCGACTGGGCGCTGTACGACGGATACGTCACCGAATCGGGACGGACGACCGTCGAGCTGCGGGTACGAACCGCCCCGGAACGCATCGCCCCCGCATCGCCCAAATTCTTCGACCGGATTTATTTCTACGGCGCAGAGGAGGGAATGTCGCTTACGCTCCACAAGGAGTGTTCACTCCGACCGCGGTTCTCGTCGGCACCGGGCTACGGCTCCGCAATCACTTTCGCCGACGTCGCCCGGCATCCTATCCGGCAGTCGGCACTGCTCGAAGCGCTGCAACACCTCTTCAACCTGAGGTTCCACACCGAGGAGGAGACCAAGACCGTACGCATCGAACCCGCCGACGAATTTTTCGGCAGCGGAACCACGGCCGACTGGCGCGACAGAAGCGATTTCTCGCAGCCTGTGGTGCTGGCCGACATCGCCCCCGAAATCCACGAAAGCCGCACATGGGGATACCAGGAAGGCGACGGCGCCGTGAACCGTTTCAATGCCGGAGCCGGGAGCCCCTTCGGGGAGTGGAGCGTCCGCACCGATTCCTATGCCGCACGAGAGGGCGACCAAGTATTGCGCAACCCCCTCTTCCGGCCCACGCTCAGCGAGGCAGGGCACTATGCCAACGCCCCCTCGGCGCAGATCATGCAGGTCGGCGACCGGGATGACGTGCAGGAGGACGGCACCAACTTCACGCCCCGTATCGTGCGCTTCGCCGGGCTGCACCCGCTGCCCGCGGGCGAACGCTGGGGGTATCCGTCGGGGCTGGCGGAATACCCGCTCGCGGCATTCCACTTCACGGGGGACGCAGCGACGGAGGGCTTCACGCTCTGTTTCGAAGACCGCGACGGCATCCGCGGCCTGCACCATCGCTACGACCGCCAGGCAGCACAGGAAGCCACCTGCCAGCGCATCACCCTCTCGCTGCGGCTCGCGCCGCACGAATTCGAAAGCCTCTTCACGCCCGGCACCGGGATGCCCGACCTGCGTTCGGTATTCCGGCTCGACACCGGGGGCGAGGAAATCCGCGCCACGCTCCATGCTATCGAAAGCTACGACCCGCAGGCGGCATCGGCCAGATGCACCTTCACACGCCTGAGCGAAGGATGATGACACGGCACGAAAAACGGCTCGCCGAAGTGTTGCTCGACGTAATAGGCGGCCTGGAAGGGGAACAGGCCGTCGAACGGCTGTTCGGATTGGGACTGGTCAACCTGCGGGCCTGCGAACAGCGGGCCGTACGGGCACGGGTCGACCGGCTGGCGGAGGAAGGCGTACCCCGCTGCGAGGCCATGCACGTCACGGCCGACGAATTCTGCTGCTCCTACGAAAAGGTGCGCAGCTACTATTACAACACGTACAAATCCTGAAACATGAAATCGGAAATCCAAATCAAAAACAGCGCCGGCGTCTGCCGCATCGAGATCGAAGGCACCATCGGCGTACCGGAAGAGTGGCAGTTCGACCAGCCCGAAGCGCGCGTCGCAACCTACGAGAAGTTCCGCGACACGGTGCGGCGCATCGCCGGGATCGACGCCCCGCAGATCGTGGTCGACATCCGCTCGACGGGCGGCGACGTCAACGACGCACTCCTGATCCACGACGCGCTGCGCTCGCTCGATGCGCACATCACCACCCGCTGTTACGGTTACACGGCCTCGGCGGCGACGATCATCGCACAGGCCGCATCGCCCGGCTGCCGCGAAATCTCGGCCAACGCCCTCTACCTGATCCACACGGCCATCTGTGCCGCCGAAGGCAACGCCGCAGAGATAGCGGGAAAACTCGACCTGCTCCGCCAGACCGACACGCGCATCGCCGCGGTCTATGCCGCCCGTTCCGGCCGCCCGGCCGGGGAGTTCGAGGCGCTGATGGCCGAAAACAACGGCAACGGCCGCTGGCTATCGCCCGAAGAGGCCGTCGCAGCAGGGCTCGCCGACACGGTGACCGACAACGGGGAACGCACGGCACCCTCGCTGGCGGGGAATATCGCCCGCGGCTGGGAGCGGCTGCTCGCAGGCATCGGGCTCAACCGCCGCGAGGAGCTTCCCGCCGACCGCAATGTACTGCTCACCGCGGGAGAACGGCAGGAGTTGCTGCGCCGCTCGGCCACGGCCATACGGCAGGCGCAGCAGAACGCCTCGCCCACCTGCACCAAACCGCGCGAAGACCCGTCGTACGGCGATACGGTACGGACGGCGAACCAACGCGCCTACGCCGAAGACGCCAAACGCTTCAAAGGCATCTGACATTCACACACGACATAACCCAACACCAAAAACAAATCAGCCATGAGTTTCTTAGAAAGTGCAAAACAGTACACCGGTTCCGACCTCGAAACCATCTTTTTCCGCCCGATCCTGAGCGGCGACTCCGCCCGCGAACTGGGCGTACGGGTACTCTATAACATGCCCGTACCCACGACCATCCAGCTCTGGGACGGACAGCGCAACGTCCTCCAGAAATACTCCGCTGCCGGATGGACGGGCGGCAACGCAGCGACCAAGCTGCAAAAGACCATCAGCCTGGGACGCGTGAAGGCCGAACTGGGATTTTCGGCCGCCGACTATTTCTCGCTGGTCTATGAAAAGATCGCCGCACGCGCCGACGTCAACATGGACGACCTGACGGGCACCGAACTCGAACAGGCCGAGACGGCACTCTTCAAACAGGCCGTCGCCGAAAGCATCCGCGCCACGATGTGGGTGGGCGACACCTCGGCGGCATCGGGTTACAACACCTTCGACGGGTTCCTCAAGACCGTGAAGGCCGGAGCCATGCAGGAGAAGTTCTACAACTCGATCTGCCAGGCTGAGGATTTCTCCGATCCCGAGAAGGTAGTCGCCGTCCTCGACGACCTCTGGATGAACGCCGACGAGCGTGTCAAGGACATGAAGGCCGACGGGCAGCTCGCCTTCTTCGTCACGTCCGACATCTACTACGCTTTCGAGAAATACCTCGACGGCAAGAGTGCCGATGCCGCCTACATGGCGACCACCGAAGGCCGTCCGAGCCTCGCCTACCACGGCATACCGCTCGTGGACGTGCGTCTGGGCTCCTACCTCACCGGCACGTCGCTGCACAAGTCGTTCTGCCTGCTGACCGACCGCCGCAACCTGGTACTGGCGGTCAACACGGCCGATTTCCCCGGCAACGAAGTGCGCATGTGGTACAACCCCGACCTGATGGAAAACCGCCAGCGTGCCGTCTTCATGGCCGGGTGCGACGTGCTCGACGAGACGCTGATGACCTACGCCTACAACCCGGCATAACGATGGCAGCCTCCACACCCCGCAAACCGGCTGGGGGCGTCGCAGCCGTCACGGTCACCCCCGCAGGAAACCTCCTGCGGGCGGCGGTGGCGGCGGACGGGCGCGCCGAAGCGATTTTCCGTGACGCGACGCAGCTCACCGCCCTGCCACTCGCCGAACAACGCTCGTCCTATGCCGAACGGCTCGACACCGACGCCGGGCCGCAGCGCGTGCGCCACACGCTCACGCTGGTCGTGGGCCGCGAGGCGTTCCGTGAGGCTTTCACCCCGGCACTCCGCCGTGCAGCCGAGACCGAAGGGCTCATAGCCCTGGTCACGATGGCCTCGGGCGAGCGGCTGCTGGCGGGATGGTCGGCACGCTTCGGCACCTCGCAACCCCTGCGCCCGGGCTCCTTCGCCATGGAGTCGGGCATCAAACCCCTCGACGGCACACCGGCCGTCCTGACGCTTGCGAGCGAGGACACCGACCCGGCCGCCGAGCTCAAAGAACAAGAAGCATGAGCAGAAAACAGAAATTCAAGCCGGCCGTAGCGGTCGCCAACCGTGCGGACGACCCATATATCACATCGGGTGCGGGGAGCGTCCAAAGCGACAAGTTCTGGCGCTGGGGCGACGACAATCTCTTCCCCAATGCCCTGGCGCTGATGGCCCGGCGTTCGGTCACGCACCGCCGCATCATCAACGACAAGGCCGACTACATCTCGGGCAAGGGGTTCTCCTGCGACGAGGGGCATGAACCCCTGCTCGCAGCCTTCATCCGACGTGTGAACGGCGACGGGGAGAGCCTGCGGCAGGTGCTCAACAAGCTGGCCTTCGACAAGGCCCTGTTCGGCAACGCCTTCCTCGAAATAGTGACCGACGCGGAACACTCATTCCTCGCGTTCCACCACCAGGACGCTTCGCGCTGCCGCGTGGCCCGCGATTCGGCGCACATCCTCCTGCACCACGACTGGGCGGCCTTCAACGCCGCCGAGGCACGGACGCTGCCCCTCTACCCGACCTTCGAACGGCAGGAGGACGGCACGCTGAGGGCCATGATCCACTACAAGGACTACGAACCGATGTTCGAGCACTACGGCGTACCGCCCTATATCGCAGGGTTCAACGTCTCGGCCATCGCCTACAAGACCGACAAATGGAACATCTCGCGGCTCGACAACTCGTTCCAGCTCTCGGGCGTGATGATGCTCGACAGCACCGTGGACAACGAATCCGAAGCCGAGCGCATCGTACGGCTGGCCGAACAGAAATTCGCAGGCAACCCCGGGCAGGTGATGTTCGTCATCCGCGACGGCGGCGAGGGCGACAATTCACGCTTCATCCCCATCGCGTCGCAGAACGAAGGCGACTGGCAGGCGCTGCACGAACAGGCCGTGTCGGACATCGTCGTGGCACACTCATGGTTCCGGACGCTGAGCGGACTGGACTACGCCTCGGGATTCAGCGCCGAGCGTATCCTGCACGAGTACGAAGTGGCGCTCAACACGGTCATCCTCGGCGAGCAGGCCGAACTGACGGAGCCCGTGCGCGAGGCGATCACGTCCATTCTGGGGATAGACGCCTCGTCGTTACAGGTCATCAACCGTCCGCCGACGCGCTCCAAACCCATCTACATGAAGGTCTGGGAAGCCCGCAAGGCCGACGGGCTGGATTACGACCCCGACGACGAGCGCCAACAGGCGTTCCTGTCGGAGATCACGAAATACAACATACGAAGCATAGAATAAGGCCGGTTCTCCGGGCCTTTCGAAATTTGCCGTTCGCCGCCTCCGGCGGCACTCGAACACTCATTTCAACTACGACAATCATGAACACACTGATCACCCCTGCACAAGCCGTCGCATCGGCCTTTACGGACGGGGAGTACCTTGCGCCGGAAGCCATCGGCGAAGGCGACATCGCGGCGGCCGAACAACGCTACATCGTGCCCGTCATCGGACGGGCATTCCACGAAAAACTGCTCGCAGGCCTCCATGCCGGCTTCACGGCCGAATACCTCGCAGCCCCGGTAGCGCTCTTCACCCGCATCGCCGTACAGCCGCGGCTCGACATCCGCACCGGACAGTGCGGCACCGTAGCCCCCAAATCGGGCTCCTACCAGCCGGCCGACGCCCAGTCGCTGCGCGAACTGCAACGCAGCCTGCGCCGCCAGGCCCGCACGCTCCTGCGCCGCGCTGCGGAACACCTCGAAGCACATGCCGCGGAATTTCCCGGGTACGATCCCGACAACAACATCCTCAAACGCTGCACGACCGATGGAAACCTTATACAGACTCATTAGCGGCCTCACGGCGGGCTTCATCGCCCTGTTCGCCCCCATAGGCCCGCTGGTGGCATGTGCCATGGCATTCATCGGCATCGACTTCCTCTCGGGCGTAGCCGCCAGCCGCGCCGCTGCCCGCCGCAAGGGGCACACCTGGTATTTCGAAAGCTGCGAGGCCTGGCGCACGGTGCTCAAACTGGGACTTACGGTCACGGCCATCGCCATGGCCTGGCTGATAGACAGCTGTGTCCTGGACTTCATGCAGCTGAACGTGGCACGGCTCTTCACGGGTTTCACATGCGGCGTGGAGCTGTGGTCGTTCCTCGAAAATGCCGCACAGCTCTCCGATGCACCGCTGTTCCATTGGCTGCGCCGCTATGTCCGCCGCCGTATCCGAAAGGAGGCGGGCGATGAGTAGGGGGCTGCAAAACTGCAACCCGGGCAATATCCGCCAGTCGAAGGTGCGCTACAAGGGCGAAGTGCGCCCCTCGCGCGACCCGGCGTTCAAACAGTTCGAGTCCCTTGCATGGGGCTACCGCGCGATATTCGTACTGCTGGACACCTACCGGATACGCTACGGGCTCGACACGATCCGGGGCATGATTTCGCGGTGGGCGCCGCCTTCGGAAAACCACACCGAAACCTACATCCGCGCCGTGGCCGACGCCGTCGGAATCCCGGACGGGCAACCGCTCGACACCCGCGACCGCACGACGATGCTACGCATGGCTGCGGCTGTATCGCGTGTGGAAAACGGCGCCGCGGCCGATATGGGCGAGGTGGAACTGGGGTGGGAACTGTTCGTCCGCGACAAGCCCGCATCCGGCTGACCCGCCCGGCGGGCGACGAAAGGAAACAGTAAACGGAGGCGGGTTGCGAGGATCCGCAAAGAGCCGGCAGCAGACCAAAAACCGGGACACCCCACCCGAATGTCGCACAAAACAATCCGAATTTACTATATTTGCAGAGATGAAAGCCGCCTCCCTGTCCGCACGACTCGACCGTATGCCGATGGTAAAAGCCGTCGCACCGTTCGCCGCGGGGATTCTCGCCGCGGACTGCTTCACGCTGCCCCTGTGGTTCCTCGCAGGGGCTTTTTTGCTGTCCGGGACGCTGGCGCTGCTGCTGCACTCACAGTCCGGCGCACTCGTAATGCTGCTCACGGCCGGGTTCGCCGCCTCGCAGCTCCGCGACACGGCGCACACGCTGCCCCGCGGTATATACACGACTTACGAACTTACCGTCGAGGGTATCCCCGCCGAACGCGGACGCTACACCTCGGCCGAAGCGACGGCCATAGCGTGGCGCGACCCTTCGGACGGAACCTGGCACGCCTCGGGAGACCGCATAATGCTCTATGCCGACAGCCTTACGGCCCTCTACCCCGGCGAGAGAATCCGCTGCCGGGGTTCGGTGCGGCCGTTTCGCGGCGGAGCGGAAAGTTACCGCCGGCTGATGGCACGCCGGGGGTTCGCCGGAACGTTGTGGCTGTCGGAGCGCACCCTCATTGAGCGCCTGCCCGGACGAAGCAGCGCCCTGCACCTGCACGCCGTCGAGCGGATGCAACGGATCGGGATGCGGAACGATGCGGGCGCCGTCTGCCGCGCCATGGTCACGGGCGACCGGAGCGGCATCACGCAGGAGTTGCGCACGGCCTATTCGCGCAGCGGGCTGTCGCACCTGCTGGCCGTCTCGGGACTGCACACGGGCATCGTCTTCGCACTGGTCAACCTCATGCTGTGGTGGCTGCCGCTGCTGCACCGCGGGCACCTGGTGCGCAACCTGCTCGCAACGGTCTGCATCTGGCTGTTCGTCGCGGCGGCCGGATTCCCGCCCAGCGCCGTGCGGGCGGCCGTGATGTGCACGATGCTCCAGTTCGCACTGGCCTCGGCGTCGGAGTACGTCGCACTCAACGCACTGGCGGCCGCCGGCTTCGGGATGCTGCTGTGGAACCCCGCCTGGCTGGGCGACATCAGTTTCCAACTCTCGTTCATCGCCGTCGCGGCCATCCTCGCCTGGGGCGTGCCGCTCTGCCGACTGCTCCATACCCGCCGGCGGGCGCTCAACCTGCTCACGGACGCCCTCGTCATCAGCCTCGTGGCGGGCATCGCCACGGCACCCCTCGTATCGCACACCTTCGGCACAGTCCCGCTGGCGGGGCTGCTCGTCAATCCCGTGGCGATCCTCGTGGGAAGCATCGTCGTGCTGAGCGGCACCGTCTGGATGATCCTTCCCGTAAACTGGCTCGCCCCGGCCTTCGACGCCGTGCTTTCGGACACGGCCGGCCTACTCAACACGCTGGCCCGAGCTGCCGCGGCGTTCCCGGGCGGATATGCCGAATACACCCTCGGCGGCGGGGCGACGGCGGGCATCTACCTGTTTTTTCTGCTCACCACCCTGGCTGCATGGTCTTTCGAGCCGAAAAAAAGCGTACATTTGCCGGCATGATAACCCCCGGGGAATATACGCTGCTGCTGACGGACGAAGTGCAGCGGGCCATCGCCGCCAACCGCGGCCGCGACCCGCTGGAGGTGGCCTTAGACCGCAACACACCCCACGTCCGGCTGGTCGCCACGCAGGTCAAGTACCTCGCGCGGGCAGAGGCGAAACTCCCCTCGTACGCCGCCGCACAGTGCATCCTGCCGCCGCTGGCGTTCGAACAGGCATCGAGCGAAGCCTGCGCCGCCCACAAGCGGATCGCGGGCGGGGCCGTCCTCGATCTCACCTGCGGGCTGGGCGCCGACGCCTTTTTCCTGGCGCGTCGTTTCCGCCGCGTGGTGACGCTCGAACGCGACCAGACGCTCGCCCGCATCGCCGCGGAGAACTTCCGGCGGCTCGGCGCCACGAACATCGAGGTCGTCAACACCTCCGCCGAAGCATACCTCGCACAGCCCGGACTGCATTTCGACTGGGTCTATGCCGATCCCGACCGCCGTTCGGGCGACGGACGCAAACTGGTACGGCTCGAGGATTGTTCGCCCGACATACTCTCCCTGATGCCGCTCATCGGCAGGGCTTCGGGACGACTGTGCGTCAAAAACTCCCCGCTGTTCGACATCGGCGAGGCGCTGCGGCTCTTCCCCGGCGCCCGCGTAGAGGCCGTATCGCTGGGCGACGAATGCAAGGAGGTCGTCATCTATGCCGACGGCACGGGCCCCGGCATTACCGCGACCGCCCTCGGACGCGGCTCGTTCACGACAACGCCCGCCCAAGCCGGCGCACCCCCGCACCCGGGGGCGTTCGAACCGGATCGTTACCGGTGGCTCGTGGTACCCGATGTGGCGTTGCAGAAAGCGCGGCTGGCACGGCTGCACCTGCGCGGCAAAGCCGACATATGGAGCGAAAACGGGTACGGTTTCGCTGCGGAGCGGCCAGAGGGGATAATTGGCAAAGTATTCGCAATCGAAAGTATCGAGCCCTACGACCCCCGGCGGCTGAAACGCGCACTCAAAGGCCGCGGCGCGGAGTTGATGAAACGGGACTTCCCGTTCGCCACGGAGGAGCTGGCACGGCGGCTGGGCGTACATGCCGGCAACGACGTACGGCTGGCCTTCACGAAAATCGGGAGCGGTTTTTGGGTTGTACGGCTGGAATAGCTATATTTGCACGACAGGGACAGCGTCCGCCCCGACGGCACACGGGCCTCGGCACGGCGCCTCCGGGTTACGGGAACGGAAACGGCTTATGAAAATCAGCGAAATATTCACCTATTTTACGGACACGATCTTCCGGCGCGACATCCGCGAATGGCGCAACCCGGTGATCCGCTGGCTCGTGCAGCAATACCGGCTGCTGTTCTATACGGCGCGGGGCCTGCTCGAACACGGCACCATCGTCCGCAGCGCGGCACTCACGTTCTACACGCTGATGTCGCTGGTACCGATCGTCGCGGTGGTCTTCGCCGTCGTCAAGGGCTTCGGGCTGGCCGACGGGCTGGTGGAAAACCTCTACGCCCTCTTCCCGCAGAACCCCGAGATCGTAGACTACATCGTCACGTTCGCCGAAAAGGCGCTCGCCCGCACACAGGGCGGCGTGGTGGCCGCCGTGGCGCTGGTCATGCTCTTCTGGGCTGTGATCCGGGTCTTCGGCTCGATCGAAAGCGCCTTCAACAACATCTGGGAGGTCAAGGTCGATCGCAGCCTCACCCGCCAGTATACCGATTACATCGCCGTGGTGATGATCGTGCCGGTGCTGTGGGTCGTTGCCAATGCCGTCGGCAAATTCGCCCAGCAGATGCTGGGCTTCGACGGCAGCTGGTATTTCACCCTGCTCTCGCACCTGGCGTCGATGGTCATCATCTGGGTCATGTTCACCATCCTGTATATCATCATCCCCAATACGAAGGTCAAATTCAGGAGCGCCCTGATGGCGGGCATCGTCGCCGGCACGCTTTTCCTGCTTTTCCAGTGGGGATACCTCTACATCCAGCGGTGGATGACCTCCTACAATGCCATTTACGGCAGTTTCGCAGCGCTGCCGCTGTTGCTCATCTGGCTCCAGACCTCGTGGCAGATCCTGCTGTTCGGCGGCGAATTGTCGTTCGCCTACCAGAACATCGCCCGTTTCGGCGAAGAGCGCGAATCGCTGCTCATCAGCTACGACCAGCGGCGCAAGATCCTGCTGGCCGTGATGCTCACGGTCGTGCGGCGCTTCCGCGGCCAGGGCGGCGCCACCCCGGCCGACGAGATCCGGGCACAACTGGATCTGCCCACGCGCATCGTCAACGACATCCTTTACCAGCTCGTGCAGGCCGGACAACTGATCGCCGTGCCCTCGGGCGACGGCGAGCGCGAAGTAGCCTTCGCCCCGGCGCACGACCCCCAGTCGATGACCGTTTACGGCATACTCGAAGCGGTCGAAAAATCGGGGCAAACGACCGTCGACCTGACCCAGAGCGCCGAACTGACCCGCATCGACCAAGAACTGGAAACGCTCAAAGAGACCGCCCGCAAATCGCAGGACAACGTCCGGCTGGTGGATTTACTGTAAAACGATATGGAGAGACCTTTGGAACGCGTAGTGATCGTCGGCAGCGGAAACCTTGCCGAAGCATTGGCACAGGCCGTCGCCCGAAGCGGCCTGCAACTGGTACAGTTGTTCGCCCGCAACGCCGCGCGGGGGGAGGCTGTCGCCGCACTCGCCGGAACGCAGTGGACAGCAGACCCGGCACGGCTGGCCGACGCGGACATATACCTGATCTCGGTGAGCGACAAGGCCGTCGGGGAGGTAGCCGCGGCGCTGCCCCTGCCTGCGGGGGCCGTCGTCGCCCATACTGCGGGGAGCGTGCCGCTCGATGCGCTTCCCGCCCACGCACGCCGCGCCGTCTTCTATCCGTTGCAAACCTTCACCAAAGGGCGCAGCGTGGATTTTTCGCAAATCCCCCTCTTCCTCGAAACCGATGACGAATCCCTGCGTCCCGCACTCGAAGCCTTCGCCCGCCGTCTTTCGCACACGGTGGTGTGGGCCGACTCGGCCTGCCGCGCCAAGGTGCACCTCGCGGCGGTTTTCGCCTGCAACTTCGTCAACCACATGTACGCCGTCGGCGAAGGCATCGTCCGCAGCGCGGGCCTGCCCTTCGACGTACTCAAACCGCTCCTGGCCGAGACCGCTGCCAAGACGCTCGACGCCGCCTCCCCGGCCGACGTGCAGACAGGCCCCGCCGTGCGCAACGACCTGCACACGATGGCACGCCACCGTGCACTGCTCGCCGCCGACCCCCGACTCGAAAACATCTACTCGATAATAAGCAACAACATATGGGAAACTTCAAAGAAGATATAGCCCGCACCGAGGCGTTTATCTTCGACGTGGACGGCGTGATGACCGACGGCGGTATCATCCCCACGCTCGACGGCGATTTCATCCGCCGCTACAATGCCAAGGACGGCTATGCGCTGGGCTACGCCGTCAAGATGGGCTACAAGGTCTGCATCATCACCGGCGGACGCGGCAAGACGCTCGAAAACCGCCTGCGGATGCTGGGTATCAACCGCTACTACACCGACTGCATGGACAAAATCACGGCCATGCGGGAATATTTCGCCGACGAGGGCATCGACCCCGCGCACGCGATCTACATGGGCGACGACATCCCCGACCTGGAGTGCATGCGCGAGGTGGGCATCCCGGTCTGCCCGGCCGACGCCGCGGCCGAAGTGATCGAGGCTTCGCGTTACGTCTCGGAGTTCCGGGGCGGCGAAGGGGCCGTGCGCGACATCGTCGAACAAGTGCTCCGCGCCCGCGGCGACTGGGCGAAAAACTCCGAGGGCGTCACCCCGTCGTCGCTGGCGGCATCGCGGTAAACCCGCCCCGGAACGGCCACGGAAAAGCCGGGCTTCGTTCGCGAAGCCCGGCTTTTTCATAATACTGCCTGAAGGCACCTATTGCATCCACTCGACATCCGTCGCATCGCGGAACAGGATGTTGAGCGGCCGCACAAGGCTCGCGGCATCGGCGGCGAAGATGAACCGCACCTTGTCGACGGGTACCGTCAGGAAGACCGTCGAGGGGTAGCCGCCGATCATGTCGACGCGATCGATGAGCGACCAGACGAATATTTCGAAAGGCATCTGGCCCGGCAGCAGCGTCAGCCCGGGGAATTCCGTTTCATACCCTGCCGAAGTGGTATCGGCAGGATGGGGTTTGAAGAACACGTCGTACTGCGCGCCGTACTGCTCCATGATCCGTGCTACATAATCGCGCTGCAAGCGGGCGCTGGCATCGTCGGCATGGCTCGTGCCGATGATGATGAGGTTTTTCTTCGGGGAGGCGTCGAACAGCGCCGCAAATTTGTCGTAATCGAATCCCGCCATGTCGTAGAACCGCTTGCGCGAGGACTCGGGCAGCGCCGAAAGCATCTCGTAAGGCTGGATGCTTTCGATCTCCATCTCCCCGAGCTTTTCGGTGATGAACGGACAGGAACTTTCCAGCAGCGAACCGTCCTGCACCACCAGCCGATAATCGGGGCGGGTAGAAAGGTAATAAGGCCACGTATAGCTTTCGAACTCGGGCAGCGAACGGGTCTCGGGATAACGTCCGCCGTGGTTCCAGTCCAGCGCCTCGACCTCCGAGGCATAGCTCTCCCAGTTCTGCTCGGCCGTCGCCGCGTCGCCGAAATAGTTGTAAAAATTATTGTAGGTTCCCGTACCGTCGGAGAGCATGCTCACCTTGACCCGTGCCGAGTCGATCCCCTGCGCCACGAACCAGTCGTAGCCGATCCGGCAGCGCAGGTCGTCCACATAGAGGCCGAAGACGGCCGTCGGGTCGGCACTGTTGATCTCCAGGATACGGCGCTTCATTTCGCGCGCCATAGCCTCCATTTCGGCCTGCGTGGCATCGGCCGTTCGGTCTGCGGCGGTCGTAACCTCGGCACGCGCCGGGAACTCCGCCGGGTCGAACGTCTTGGAGCGCGAATAGAACACGTAGCCGGGCTTGTCGTGCGAGAGCAGGTGAATGCCCGCATACAAGGTAGGCATCGTCCCGAACGTCACGTAGAAATAATAGTCGGGGGAGTCGTAGCCGGCCGACAGGGCCCCCTGCGACAGGCGGAAAGGCACGATCGCATCCCCGCATGCAAAGGCGAGCTGGGCGCTGCGTGCGGCACCCGGATTCTCGTCGAGGCTCAGTTCGACCTCGGAATATCCCGCAGGGCCCTCGGTCGCGGAAAGCCTGAACCACGTATCCCCCGCAGCCTTCGTCACACGCCACGGGGCGGGAGCCAGCACGGAAATCTTGCCCGCACGGGCCAGTCCGTCGAGCGACAGGAAATGTTCCCCGCCGTTGATTACGATCAGGTTCTGCGATACTTCGTCATCGCTGCACGCCGCGGTGCCCGAAAGCAGCGCCAGGCAAAGGAAGAGCCGGAATAATCTTTTCATAAAGCGAATTGTTTTTCGATACTGCATATATAAACGCCGCGAATCCCGTTTTACTGCGTTGCCGCAAAAAATAACGGTAAAATTTAAGCCGCACGGGTTGTCCCGTGCGGCTTTGTCATTGAAAACGAGGAGTTAGCCGTTTCTTTTCTTCTTGATCCGGTCGAAATGCCCGCGGATGTGCTCGCGGAATAATTCCCGGCGGTATTTCAGATCGGCCTGCCAACCCAGCCAGCGGGTATAGCGCTCGCGCTTTTCAGGATAAATATCGCATATGGTCACCAGGATGCCCGTCTCCTCCACGCCGCCGAAATCGGGGTTCGACACCGTGTCGAAGACCCGCATCGTGGGCGAAAGGTTCATGTAGGCATTTATCAGCGGCGGGATGTTCTCGTTGAACTCGCGGATCTTCTGGATCAGTATCCGGTAGTTCTCCTGATAGGTACGCCCCGTGAAAAGCTGTTCGTAATAGGGGTCGTCCAAGTCGAGCTTCAACGGATGGATACCCTCCACGAGGTTCTCGCGGTCGGGGAAATAGCGGCGCAGGAACCAGATCAGCGCATTGCGCGCCACGGCCTTGTAGGTCGTATACATCGTCACCTTGCCGAAAAGGTATTTCGCATTCGGATCCAGCACGATCAGCGCCCCGAGGCCGTCCCAAAGGTTATCCAGCGCGTAGATGCTCTTGGCGTTGCCGCGCGCCTGGTAGGAGGGCTGCACGAACGAGCGTCCCAGCTCGATGGTGCGGGGCAGGTACTTGCGACGGAACTTGTCGCTGAAACGGAAATAGTGTTCGGTCGAGAGGTGGCGGGGATATTCGTCCGTACAGATGATGAAACGGTAGCCTCCGACGATCTCCCCGGCCGCCGGATCCCAGACGATCAGCTGGTAATACCCGTCCTCGGCCAGGTCTTCGGCGTCGATATCCACCTCCCGGCCCGTACCGCCGCCGGCGCCGCGGAACGCGATCTCGCGCAGCCGTCCGATTTCACGCATCAGCGCCGGGCACTCCGACGCCGGGAAGATATAGATCTCGTTCCCGGCCTTCTTCGTGTCGCGCGCTTTGCGCTCGGGCGTAAGCTCGGCGCGGAGCAATTCCCGGTCGACGGGAGGTATGATAGGTTCCATTTCTCGTGCTTGCATAACTTAGGACAAAAATACCGATTTACCCGTTATTTTCCGCCGGGAGGAGCATATTTTCCAAAAAATACGCTTTTTTACGTACGAACTCCGCCTGGTCGCGGAGGCCGCCGTAGCGTTGCAGCTCGGCGACGGGGATGGGGTCGCCCACGAGGATGCGGAAATGCTTGCCCTTCTGCGAAAACATCTCGTCGGACAACCACAGCATCTCGATATTGAATTTCACGCCCAGCATCCGGCGGATACGATCGACGCGGTAAAAGAAGTTCGACAACCGTCCCTCGACGAACACCGGCACGATCTGGCGCTGCGAGGCATAGGCTTTCTTCAGGAAATTGGTCTTCCACGGCAGATCGGTCACCTCGCCCCCGATGCAGCGCGAGCACAGCCCGGCGGGGAAGGTGAGGATAGGCAGCTCGCCGAAGAACTCCTCGTCGAACTTGCGGGCGTAAAGGCTGTTCTGCGAACCGTGTTTGTTGACCGGGATCCACAGCGGGCGGAGGGGTTCGAGGTGCATCAGCAGGTCGTTGACCACCACGCGCGCATCGCCGAAGCGGTCGATCAGCTTGTCGGCAAGCATCATGCCGTCCATCCCCCCGAACGGGTGGTTCGATGCGAAAAGATAACGGCCTTTGGGATCGAGTTTTTCGAGCCCTTCGACCGAATAGGTCACCTGCCATTCGCGGAAACAGGCACGGATGAACTCCTGCGGCGGCAGGTTCCAGTAATGCTCGAGGATGTAATTGATTTCCGGCTCATGGATCGTACGGCGGAGCCAGCGGAGGACGAACCCGGGAACCCAGCGGGCCAACCGCGGGGCTTTCTCGGCGAGTACCGCTCCGATATCTATTCTGGGCATAGGGATGTTCAAAAAATTATATCCGCAAATATAGGTATTGTTTTTCGAAAAATCCCTAACTTTACACCCAAATCGACCTCATCGGCAACGAATATGTCTCAGTACCATACACCTGTCCTTCTGGAAGAGTCCGTCGGCCTGCTCGGCATCGACCCCGCAGGCACCTACGTCGACCTCACTTTCGGCGGGGGCGGCCACTCGCGCCGTATCCTCGAAGAGTTGGGGCCCGAAGGGCGGCTCTATGCCTTCGACCAGGATCGCGATACGCTCGCGAACGCCCCCGATGACGCCCGGTTCCGCTATGTCGAGAGCAATTTCCGTTTCCTGCGCGGAGCCCTCAGGCTGCGCGGGGTGACCGAGACGGACGGCATACTGGCCGACCTGGGAGTCTCGTCGCACCATTTCGATGCCGTGGAACGGGGTTTTTCGTTCCGGGGCGAGGCGCCGCTGGACATGCGCATGAACCAGCGGGGCGGGCTGACGGCGGCGAAGGTCGTCAACAGCTACCCGGCCCAGACGCTCACGCAGTTGCTGGGGGACTGGGGCGAACTGGACACCCCGTGGAAGGTCGCCAACTGCATCGTCCGGGCGCGGGAAACGGCGCCGATTCAAACCACGGCGCAGCTGGTCGAGGCCGTCCGTCCCTGCACGCCGAAGAAAGACGAGTCGAAATTCCTGACCAAGCTCTTCCAGGCCCTCCGCATCGAGGTCAACGGCGAGATGGAGGCGCTCAAGATGGCGCTCGAACAGAGCCTCAGGGTATTGCGCCCGGGCGGACGGCTGGTCGTCATCTCCTACCACTCGCTCGAAGACCGGCTGGTAAAGAATTTCCTGCGCAGCGGCAATTTCGCGGGCGAGGTGGAAAAGGATTTCTACGGCCGCGCCCTCACGCCGTTCGAAATCCTCACGCGCAAGGCGGTCGTCCCCTCGGACGAAGAACTGGAACGCAACCCCCGGTCGCGCTCGGCGAAGCTGCGCGCCGCCGTAAAACGATGACCCGGCCATGTATCCCGACCACGAATTCGACCCCATAACCCCCGAAGAGGAGGCGCAGCGCGCACAGGAAGCGGAATTCGCCCGCCGCGTGCGGCGCGAGGTACTGCGCATCGAACGGGGCGAGGCCGAGGAGGAGATCCGCGCCGACCTGGAGCGCGAGGCAGAAGAGAAGGCCGAAGCCGAGGAGCGCGAACGCAGGGAGCGCCGCCGCAAGGCCAGTACCTTCTGGCAGCTTTTTTCGGGCACGATCCTCGTACGCGAAGGCGTATCGAAATATTACCCCTACATGCTCTCGATCGCGGGCATGTTCTTCCTGAGCATCGCCGTCATGTTCACGGCGCTGCACCTCGACATGAAATACACGCGCCTCGAACGCGAAGTCCAGATCCTGCGCGAACGGTCGATCCGCCTGCAGGAGCAGCGTTACAGCCGTACGACCCACTCGGCCATCGTCGAGCGGCTGCGCGAACGCGGCATCGACCTCAATGACCCCTCCGCCCCGGGCGAAATCATCGAAAATTAAACGGCGATGAAACAGGAGCGTTCGAAGATCAAAAGCGACATTCTGCTGCGGGTACGGCTGCTTTACGTGCTGTTCATACTCGCGGGGCTCACCGTGTTCGCACGCCTGGTCTGGGTACAGCTTTTCAGCGCCGAAGTGGCCTACAACGCCGACCGGCTCGCCAGCCGCATCTTCACCGAAGAGACCATCCCGGCCCAGCGGGGCAGCATCCTCTCGCGCAACGGGGCGCCGCTGGCGACCTCGATCTTCCGCTACCAGGCGGCCTTCGACTTCGCTTCGCCCGGCCTCGATTCGCTCAAGACCTTCCGCGAACAGAGCGACTCGCTCGCCAAGCTGCTCTCCGCCTTCTTCAAGGACAAACCCGCCTCGGAATACGCCCGCCGCTTCCGCGAGGAGCACGCCCGCCGCTACCGGCTGGTCAACGGCCGCGACACCTCCTACCTGCGCTCCGAAGGGTGGCTGTCGCGCATGATGGATCGCCTGCGGGGCGAGGAGTACGTCACCCGGAAAATCTACGACACGATCCGCGACCACACCCCCGTCAACATCTTTCCCCGCGAGGTGGACTATGCCGAATGGCAGACCCTGCGGCGTTACCCGATGCTGAACTGGAACATGGGCATGGTCTACCGCCTCGTCGAACGCGACCAGCGCATCTACCCGCAGGGCGAACTGGCGCGCCGTACGATCGGGCTCACGGGCGACAAGGGCAATTACGGCATCGAGGAGGCCTACCGCGAGGAACTCGCGGGACGGGACGGCAAGGCGCTGCGGCAGCGTATCGCCCGGGGCTTCTACGGCCGCGTGGCGGGAGCCGGGCATGAAGACCCGGTGGACGGATACGACATCGTGACGACACTCGACCTCGACCTGCAGGACGTGGCCGACAAGGCGCTGCGGCGCCAGTTGGAAGCCCAGAACGCCATCTGGGGCACGACCATCGTCATGGAGGTGGAGACCGGCGAGATACTCGCCATGGCCAACCTGGGCCGCTCGGGTTCCTCGGGCGGCAGCTATTACGAAAGGGAGAACTATGCGCTGGGACGCAGCATGGAGCCCGGATCGACCTTCAAGCTGGCGACGATGCTCACGCTGCTCGACGACGCCGGCATGTCGCCCGAGACGACCTACGACACGCACAACGGCGACCCCGTGACGGTCGGCCCGGCCAGGAATATCCGCGACTCGCACCGGGGCGACCACGTCATCGACTTCCGCCGCGCCGTAGCCTCGTCGTCGAACGTCTATTTCGCCAAGGCGATCTGGGATCGCTACGGCATCACGGGCAAGAAGCAGGAATACAGCGACTTCCTGCACGAGAAGCTCCACCTGGGCAAGACCGTCGGGCTGGAACGGCTCGGCGAACGCGCCCCGTCGATCACTGCCGACTGGAAAGTACCCGACCCGGGCGTCATGCTCGTCAAGATGAGCTACGGCTACCGCGTGCGGCTGGCGCCGATCCAGATGATCACGTTCTACAACGCCATCGCCAACGGCGGGAAGATGATCTCGCCCGTGCTGATCCGCGAACTGCGGCGCGGCGACCACGTCGAGGAGCGGTTCGAGACGCAGACCATCGCCTCGTCGATCTGCTCGCGCGCGGCGTTGCGCGAAGTGCAACGCTGCCTCGAACTGGTCTGCACGCAAGGTACCGCAAGCCTCTATTTCAAGGACTCCACGCGCCTGCGCGTGGCCGCCAAGACCGGCACGGCGCAGATCACCGACGCCCGCAGCCGCGAGGGGCGCTACTACCTCGGTTCGATGGTCGCCTATTTCCCGGCCGACAATCCCCGCTATACGGTGCTGACGACCATCGAAACCCGGGCGCAACCGGGCAAAGCCTACTACGGCGGGCCGTTGGCGGGCCCCGTGGTCAAACGGATGGTCGATTACATTTACAACCGCAACCGCGACTGGTACGGCCGCATGGAGCGGCACGGCGACCGCTGCTACCCGGGGCACGTCAAGGGCGGCGACATCGCCCAGATCCGCCGCGTGGCCGACAAGTTCTCGCCCCGCGCCTCGTTCGACCAGCGTACAGGCTGGGGGCGCGCCCGGGTCGACAGCCTCTCGAACGTAATCATCACGAGCCTCCCGGCCGAAACAGGGACGATGCCCGACGTGCGCGGCATGGGGCTCAAGGATGCGCTGTTCGTTCTCGAAAGCCGCGGGCTGAAAGTCCGTTTTTCGGGCGTGGGCGCCGTAACACAGCAAAGTATCCCCGCCGGAGCGCGCATCACGCCGGGCTCGACGGTCGGCATAACACTGAAATAAGATGAAAACACTGAAAGACCTACTCAAAGATACGCCCGTCACGGTGCTGCACGGCGACGGTTCCACGACGGTGGCCGCCCTGGCCTACGATTCGCGGGCCGTGACGCAGGGCGACTGTTTTTTCGCCACCCGCGGCACGCAGTCCGACGGGCACGACTTCATCCCCGACGCCGTCGCAAAAGGCGCCTCGGCCGTCGTCTGCGAGCAGTTGCCTGCCGAGACGGCCGACGGGGTAGCCTACGTCGTCGTCCCCGACGCCGCGGGAGCGCTGGCCGACATGGCCGCCGCTTTCTACGACCACCCGAGCCGCAAACTGAAACTCGTAGGCATCACCGGCACCAACGGCAAGACCACGACCGTGACATTGCTCTACGACCTTGTGCGGGCACTGGGCTACAAGGCCGGGCTGGTCTCGACGGTCGTCTACAAAGTCGGCGAACGCATCGTCGAGGCGACCCACACCACGCCCGACCCCGTGCGGCTGAACGCCATGATGCGCGAGATGGCCGACGAAGGGTGCGAATACTGCTTCATGGAGTGTTCGTCGCATGCCATCGTGCAGCAACGCACGCGGGGACTGCATTTCGCGGGCGGCATCTTCTCGAACATCACCCACGACCACCTCGACTACCACAAGACCTTCGCCGAATACATCCGCGCCAAAAAACTCTTCTTCGACTCCCTCGCCAAGGATGCCTTCGCCCTGACGAACGCCGACGACAAAAACGGCCTCATCATGGTACAGAACACCGCAGCCGGGATACACACCTATTCGCTGCGCACGATGGCCGATTTCCGCTGCAAGATCGTCGAGATGCACGTCGACGGCATGCTGCTGCGCATCGACGGGCAGGAGGTCTGGGTCGGGCTCGTAGGACGCTTCAACGCCTATAACCTGCTGGCCGTCTACGGCGCCGCGGTACTGCTGGGACTCGACCGCACCGAAGTGCTGCGTGCCATGAGCATGCTCCATGCCGTGAGCGGGCGCTTCGAATTCGTGCGGGCGGAGAACGGAACCACGGCCATCGTCGACTATGCGCATACGCCCGACGCACTGGAGAACGTCATCCAGACCATCGAGGAGATCCGCACCCCGGCGCAACAGTTGATCGTCGTCTGCGGCTGCGGCGGCGACCGCGACCGCACCAAACGACCCGAGATGGCGCAGATCGCGGTGAAATACGCCGATACGGCCATCTTCACCTCGGACAACCCGCGCCACGAGTCGCCCGGGGCGATCCTCGACGAGATGGCCGCCGGCCTCGACCCCGGCGCCCGGTTCCTGCGCATCGTCGACCGTGCCGAGGCCATCCGCACCGCCGCAATGCTCTCCCGGCCGGGCGACATCCTGCTCATCGCGGGCAAAGGGCACGAAACCTACCAGATCATCGGCGACGTAAAACACCACTTCGACGACAAGGAGGAGGTCGCCAAGGCCTTCGGCACACTCAGGAACTAAAAACCCGACATACGACATGTTCTATCACATTTTCAAACATTTAGGCGAACACTACGACATCCCGGGCTCGGGTATGTTCCAGTATATTTCGTTCCGCGCGGCGGCGGCCATCATCCTCGCGCTGCTGATCGTCATCATCTTCGGCCGCAAGATCATCGACTTCCTGCGCCGCAAGCAGATCGGCGAGGACATCCGCGACCTCGGGCTCGAGGGACAGCTCCAGAAACGCGGCACCCCCACGATGGGCGGCGTCATCATCCTGCTGGCGATCCTCGTCCCGATCCTGCTCTTCGGACGGCTCGACAACATCTACATCCAGCTGATGATCGTCTCGACCGTCTGGCTGGGGCTGATCGGCGGGCTGGACGACTACATCAAGGTCTTCCGCCACAACAAGGAGGGGCTCAAGGGGCGCTTCAAGATCGTGGGCCAGGTCGGGCTGGGCATCATCGTCGGCACGACGATGTGGCTTTCGCCCCAGATCATCGTCCGCGAGAAGGTCACGCAGCCCGTGCAGACCGTCTACCTGAACCCCGACGGGTCGGTGATCGAAAGCGTGCAGCGGAACGTCGTCCTGAGCTCGGAAAGCACCAAGACCACCAAAACCACCATCCCCTTCGTCAAGAACAACGAATTCGACTACGGATGGCTCACGGGCGAAACCAGCGCCGCCACGTGGCTGCTCTACGTGCTGGTGGCGATCTTCGTCGTCACGGCGGTGTCGAATGGCGCCAACCTCACCGACGGCCTCGACGGGCTGGCCACGGGCGTCTCCGTCCCGATCGTGGCAGTACTCGGCGTACTGGCCTACCTCTCGGGGCATATCGTCTACGCCGACTACCTCAACATCATGTATATCCCCGACAGCGGAGAGCTGGTCGTCTTCGCGGCGGCCTTCGCGGGGGCGCTGGTCGGCTTCCTGTGGTACAACTCCTTCCCGGCGCAGATCTTCATGGGTGACACCGGCTCCCTGTCGATCGGCGGCATCATCGCCGTCTTCGCCCTCTGCATCCGCAAGGAACTGCTGCTGCCGCTGCTGTGCGGCGTGTTCCTGGTCGAGAGTTTCTCGGTGATGATGCAGGTCGGCTACTTCAAATACACCAAACGCAAATTCGGCGAAGGGCAGCGCCTGTTGCTGATGGCTCCCGTACACCATCATTTCCAGAAAAAAGGGCAGTTCGAAACCAAGATCGTGCTCCGCTTCTGGATCATCTCGCTGCTACTGGCCGCCATTACCCTGGTAACGCTCAAAATACGTTAATAAACCGCCATGTATACCCCGACCCGCCTTACCGCCATCGCCTTGCTCCTCGCAACGTCGCTCCAGGCCCAGCCGCCGCAGCGGATGGTACGCTCGCAGATCCCGGAACCCTACCCCGTGCTTACGGCCACGCCGTCGGGAGAGGCCGTACCCGAATCGCCCGACCCGCTGGTGCGCTACCGCTGGACGAAAGTATCGCCGGACGACGGGCTGGAGATATACACGGTCTACCCCAGGCAGGCGACGGCCTCGAACCCCGAAGCCGCCGACCTCGGAGACCCGCGCCGGATCACCGTCAGCGACGTATGCGACCTGATGTTCGACTTCGGCCAGGTGAACGCCGGATGGCTCGAATTCGACTGCGACACCCCCGACGTCGCGTTCGAGGCCAGCATCAGCGAGTTCAACGAACCGGCCGTGTTCAACGCCGGCTCGGAGCACCCGGTGAAAACCGCCGTCCCCGCTCGCTACGGCAACAGCTTCCGGCTGGAGCTGAACAGGGAGCTCTACGAAGGCGTCCGCTTCGGGTGGATACACGTTCGCAGCCTCCGGAAGCCCGCCGTCATCCGCAACGTACGGCTTGTCTGCCAGACCAAACCGGTCAACTACGAAGGGTGGTTCGATTGCAACGACCCGCAGCTGACGCGCATCTGGTACACGGGAGCCTACACCGTGCGGCTGAACCTGCTGAAAGACTATTTCGGGGCGATCCTCATGGAGCGCAGCGACCGCCATTCATGGACGGGCGACGCCTATACGGCGCAGGCCGCGACGCTGGCCGCCTTCGGCAACTTCCCGTTCATCCGCAAGAACCTGCTCTACACCTCGACGCAGGACAACGGCATCGCCAGTTACTCGCTCTATTGGGTGCTGAGCCTGCTGGATTACTACAACTATACGGGCGATGCGGAGACGCTCGCCCTGCTGACCGAAAACGCCTGCCGGAAACTCGACGCCGCCTACGACCACTACGACACGCTGCCCCGGCTCTGGTTCTACGGCTGGGACGAGCGGCTCGGGGCGGGTTTCGAAGCCCCCGATTTCCGGGAGCCGCAGACCGCCTACCGTATGCTGGCCATCGGTACCTGGCGGCAGTTCGCCGCTGCCATGCGCCAGGCCGGCAACCGGGAACTGGCCGGGAAATACGAGCGTTACGCCGACGAAAAGACCGAAGCCCTGCGCCGCGATCCCCGCTGGTACGAGGGGTTGGGGCTCTTCGCTGCCACGGATGCCGCCAACGCCGGGTTCGCCACGCCCGCCGAGCGCGAAGCCCTGCTGGCCCGGAATTTCTCCGACCGCCTGCAGCGGGTCTCATACTCGCCCTTCAACCAGTATTTCGTATTGCAGGCATTGGCGTCCCTGGGAGCTTACGACCGTGCGCTGCACACCGTCGACGATTGCTGGGGCGGACAATTGCGCTATGGCGCCACCACCTTCTTCGAGGTGTTCCGCCCCTCGTGGAACGACTGCAAACTTTCCGACAACGACGCCCCGGTCAACAACCAGTGCGGCTACACCAGCCTGACCCACCCGTGGAGCGCCGGTGTCACCAAGTGGCTGAGCGAGGAGGTGCTGGGCATAAAACCCCAGCTCCCGGGCTTCGTCCGCTTCGCCGTGAAACCCCGCCTCGCCGGATCGCTCACCCGCGTGGAGGGCGGAGTCCTGACGCCGCGCGGCATTGCCCGGGCATCGCTCGACATGACCGCGCGCCGCGGTTCGCTCACCGTGCCCGAAGGTTCGGAGGCCGAATTCTGCATCCCCGCGGACGGGCTTCGCATCGGCACCATATACCTCGACGGCAAGCCCTGTGCCGCCGACCGTACGGACGACGGCTACTACCGTATTTCGGGGATCGGCGCGGGGCGCCACGCCATCCGGTTCGATGCCGAAGGCGAATTCCGCCCCCTGCAAACGCAGGAGGAGATCGCCTACCGCATCCCTGCTGAAAAATTCAGCGAGGACACCGCGACGCAGGGCGACTGGCAGGATAAATACGGCTCGCAGGGCTACGTGCTCTTCAGCTACGATACGGCGGGCGCACACCGCGTAAAACAACCCGACCGCATCCGCAGCATCGTCTACGCGAACTACGACCGCATGGGCCACGTACACTATGCCGATGCGGCAGGCGACCCCCGTGCGCTCCGATCCGACCGCCGGGGCGACGGCTCCCGCAGCCTGGGCGCCATCGTCACGCGCGACCCGGTCGCCTGCTGGCAGGTGATGACCGTCGACCTCGACGCCCGGGACACGCAGCCCTACCGCATTTCGCTCTATTTCGCGGACTACGAACGGGCGGGGCGCCGCAGCGCCTTCGAGGTTTTCGACCTTCGAACCAAAGAACTGCTCGCACCGGTATACATGGTACGTGACTACGGTGAAGGCAAATACGTCACGTTCGAAGCCTCGGGTTCCGTGCGCATCCGCATCTGCCAGGTGCGCGGCCCCAATGCGGCCTGTTCGGGAATATTCTTCGACTGAAACGATAAAACATAAAAGATGAAACGCATCGCAGTCCTGGGCGGAGGCATCAGCGGTTACGGCTCCGCGATCCTCGCCAAAAAGAAAGGGTTCGACGTATTCCTCTCCGATATGGGGAAGATCGCCGACCGCTACAAAGCCAAGCTCGACGAGTGGCAGGTTCCCTACGAGGAAGGCGGCCACACCGAGGAACGCATCCTCGCGGCACACGAGGTCATCAAGTCGCCGGGCATCCCCGAAACGGCCCCCATGGTGCGGAAAATCCGTGCGGCAGGCATTCCCGTCATTTCGGAAATGGAGTTCGCAGGCCGTTACCTGGGCCGGTCGAAGTGCATCTGCATCACCGGCTCGAACGGCAAGACCACTACCACGTCGCTCGTCTACAAGATCATGCGCGACGCCGGGATGAACGCCGCCCTGGGCGGCAACATCGGCGAGAGTTTCGCCTACTCCGTGGCCACGGGCGACTACGACTGGTACGTGCTGGAATTAAGCTCGTTCCAGCTCGACGGCATGTTCAGGTTCCGCGCCCACATCGGCGTGCTGATGAACATCACACCCGACCACCTCGACCGCTACGGACACTGTTTCCAAAACTACGTCGATTCGAAGATGCGCATCACGCAGAACCAGAACTCGCGCGATTATTTCGTCTATTCGGGCGACGACGAGGTGATCTGGCAGCAGCTTCCCAGGTACGACCTGCGCATGAAGCAACTTCCCTTCGCCGCAAAGAATGCCGTGGCGAGCGGTGCCGGCGACGCCTTCCTCTGCGACGGCAAATTCACGGCGGCCGTCGGGAAGGCCTCGGTCGAGATCGACACGGCCAAGATGCAGCTCAAAGGGCTGCACAATGCCTATAACGCCATGGCTGCGGCTCTTGCGACCCTTGCGGCAGGCGTCGCGCCGGCCTCGATCCGCCGCTCGATCTACGGCTTCGCCCCCGTCTGCCACCGCCTCGAACCCGTCCGGGAAAGCGGCGGCGTACTGTGGATCAACGATTCCAAGGCCACCAATGTCGACTCGGTATACTATGCGCTCGAAAGCATGACGCGCCCCGTGGTATGGATCGCCGGGGGCACGGACAAAGGCAACGACTACGAACCGCTGAAGGCTTTCGCCCGTGCGAAGGTACATACGCTCGTCTGCATGGGCGCGGACAACACCAAGCTGATCGAAGAGTTCACGGGTGTGGTGCCCGAAGTGGTCTCCACCGGCTCGCTCGACGCCGCGATGGAGGCCGCCAAAGCCGCCGCACAGCCCGGCGACGCGGTGCTGCTCTCGCCCGCCTGCGCGAGTTTCGACCTCTTCAAAAACTACGAAAACCGCGGCGAGCTGTTCAAGGCGTGGGTAAACGAAAAGGCATAGCACGATGAAGCTCGGCGAACGGAAATACACGCAGGACGAAGGGCCGGCGCAGGAGCCCTGGACGGAAGCGCCCGGGAAATCCCCCCGCGCAGCGGACGGGAAGACCGGGGCGCAGGACGCGCCCCGACGCCGCGGCGTGCGCGGCACCGATGCCGGGGAGAGCGCCTGCGAAACCCCCGAAGCCCCCGAAAAACACAAGTTCCGGCTCTTTACCGGCGACCGCGTCCTGTGGATCATCGTCGCGGCGCTGGCGGTGATTTCCGTGCTGGTGGTCTACTCGTCGACGGCCAAGATGGCCTACGACGCCCACACGGCGCGTACCACGGCCCATTTCCTGCGCCAGCAACTCATCATCCTCGTCGTCAGCCTCATCATCATGGTCGCCGTGCAGAAGATCAACTGCCGGATTTACAACCTGTTCTCCCGCCCCGTCTATTTCCTTTCGGTAGCACTCACCGTCGCCGTCTATTTCATCGGCGCCACGACCAACGGCGCCGCCCGCTGGATACCCCTCGGGCCGTTCCAGTTCCAGCCCTCCGAGGCGCTGAAGGTCGCCACGGTACTGTTCCTGGCCCGGCAACTGGCCGGACGGCAGTCGAAGATCGACAAAATACGCATCGTCCCGTCGCTCAAATTCTGGACGTGGCGTTCGTCGCGCGAACAGCGCCGCATCTGGCGCGAGGGGACATGGCCGATCCTGATGCCCGTCGTGGTCTCGTGCGCGGTGATCTTCCCGGCCCACACCTCCTCGGCCGTACTGGTTTTCATGGCCTCGTGGGTCATGATGCTCATCGGGCGCGTCCGGCTGGGCGAACTGGTGAAACTCATCGGGCTGGCCTGCATCGGCATCGTCTTCATCATGACGCTCAACTTGGGGCGCAGCGAGACAGCCGAAGGGCGCGTCTCGACATGGATCCATCTCTGGACACGCTCGCAGACCGAAAAACCGATCGAGCACCTCACCGACACCGAGCGGTCGATGATCGCCATTCACAACGGCGGGGTCTTCGGCGAAGGCGCCGGACAGAGCGCCATGCGCGTCGAGATGATCCATCCCGAAAGCGACTATGCCTACGCCTTCTTCGTCGAGGAATACGGCATCGTACTGGCACTGGCCTTGCTGATGCTCTACCTGTGGATATTCTTCCGGGGCATCGAGATATTCCGCCGCTGCGGGACGGCATTCCCGGGGCTGCTGGTACTGGGGCTCGCCCTGCTGATAACCTGCCAGGCGCTGCTGCATATCATGGTGACCGTCAACCTGATCCCCGAAACGGGACAGACGCTGCCGCTGATCTCGCGCGGCGGTTCGTCGACCATCTTCACCACCATCGCGCTGGGCATGATCCTCAGCGTCAGCCGCCAAAACGACGAACAGTCGCACGATACGCCCCGCAGCGAATCCATTTACGAAAAATAACACGGTCATGGACGACATAAGACTCGACAAATACCTTTGGGCGGTGCGGGTGTTCAAGACCCGCAGCGACGCCGCGGATGCCATCCGCAACAACAAAGTCACGGTAAACGGCTCCGCCGCCAAACCCTCGCGCGAAGTGAAGGTCGGCGACGTGATCGCCGTGCGCAAGATGCAGGTGACCTACTCCTACCGGGTGCTCGACCTCGTGTCGAGCCGCCAGCCGGCCAAGAATGTCCCCCTGTACTGCCTCAACATCACCCCGCAGGAGGAGCTGGACAAGCTCAGCATCCCGCGCGAAACGATCTTCGTCTTCCGCGACCGCGGTACGGGGCGCCCGACCAAAAAGGAGCGCCGCGAACTGGACGGGCTGATGGACGGAATCTACTACGACGGGGACGAGTAGGCCAGTATGTCCGGTGTCTCCCCTACGAACTCCTGACCTTCGCTTCGTCGTCCGTAGCCGCCGCCCTGGGCGCCCTGCTGCTGGGGCTCCGCATCCCGGGCGGGCAGGCGCTCGGCACCCTGCGCACGGCAAGGGGCTATCTAGCGCTGTCCTGTTTCATCTGGGCTGCGGCAGGTTTCGCCGGCACGTTCCTGCATCCGGACGTCGGGGATAAGCCCTGACCGTCCGCCAGACCGATGCTTATTACGACGAGGAACAGGAGGCTCGAAGTCGTCCGGTCGGAATTTGCGCGCATCCGCGGCACCCATAATCTGCGGCGTGGTTTTCTATGGCAGGATCGGCAAACAGTTGAAAATCCCCACGGGATAAAACGCCAAAACGGACGGATCATCATGCAAGCACGATATCCGTCCGTTTTTTATTTCGAGCCCATCGGCTCTTTTTCAACCGTTTATTTACTTCTTGTTGAAGAAATTCATCGTCCGTTCCAACCCGATCGTCGTGAACGAAAGGATCGCGTCGCCGAACACCTTGAGCCGCTCGGGCAGCGCCTTGCGCTCCTCGTCCGACCACTCCCCCAGCACATAGTCGACCTGGTGGCCCCTGGGGAAATCCCCGCCCACGCCGAAGCGCATCCGGGCGTAGTCCTCCGTTCCCAGCAGCTCGGCGATATTCTTCAGCCCGTTGTGCCCCCCGGCACTCCCCCGGGGACGCATACGCAGCGTGCCGAACGGCAGCGCAATGTCGTCCGAAACCACCAGCAGGTTTTCCGGGGCGATCTTCTCGGCCTCCATCCAGTAACGGACGGCTTTGCCCGAAAGGTTCATGTAGGTCGAGGGTTTCAGCAGGATCAGCGTACGCCCCTTATGCTTCAACTCGGCCACATCGCCGTAACGCGCCGTCGTAAAAACAGCGTTGGACGCCTCGGCGAGGGCGTCCAACACTTTGAATCCGATGTTGTGCCGGGTTCCGGCATATTCGGCGCCGATATTTCCCAACCCAACAATAAGGTATTTCATACGCTACCGATTAGGCTTGTGCCGCCGCACCGCGCGATGCACGGGTTACGCGCACTGCGCAGACGGCCGTCGAAGCCGGAGTGACGAATTTCAGGTTCTCGAATGCAAGGTCGCCTACGAAGATGGTCTTGCCGACACCCAGTTCGGTTACGTCCACGACCAGTTCGTCGGGCAGGTTCTCGACCAGCGCGCTCACGACGAGCTTACGGGCCGACAGCGTCAACTTACCGCCGACCTTCACACCTTCGGCGTTACCCGTCAGGCGTACCGGAATGGCGATGGATACGGGTTTACCCTCGGCAATGCGGTAGAAATCGAGGTGGAGGATCTGCTCGCGGATGGGGTGGAACTGCGCCTCACGCAGCACGGCTTGTTCTTTCTTGCCGTCGAAATCGAACTCGACGATGTAAGAGTTGGGGGTGTAGATCAGGGCCTTGATCTCGCGGGGGTCTACCGAGAAAGAAACCGACTCGCCGTTGCCCGACAGTACGCAGGGTACCATGCCCTCGCGGCGTACGGCCTTGGCCGCTTTCTTGCCGTACTCATCACGCTTAACGGCCTTTACAGAGATAGTTTTCATAATACGTTTGTTTTTTAATGTGTTACCACCGGCGGTTCTCAGCCCGGCCACGCAAGCCGCGCCCCAATTCCGCCTGTTTCGGATCGCAAAGATAAGGTAAAATATTAAGAATCAAAAATCAACCGTAAAAAATTCGTTTCCGGGCAAAAAAATTTCGGTTTGGGATTTAACTTTTGCAACTTTAACGCGTCTTACAGACAAACCCTCATGGAAGAGACCCGCGACATACCCGCAGAAGAACTCTCGGCGCTACGCAATCCCGCCACCCGGCGCGGGGCGTTCGACCGTCTGGTCGGGGCATACCTGCGGCCGCTTTACTGGCACGCACGACGGCTGGTCGTCGTCCACGAGGATGCCGAGGATGTGGTACAGGAAACCTTTATCCGCGCCTACGACAAGATCGGCACCTTCCGGGGCGGAGCCGGGGAACTGGGGGCATGGCTCTACCGCATCGCCACGAACACCGCACTGACGATGCTGCGGCGGCGCAGGCCGGGGCTCTTCTCCTCGCTCGACGACGTAAGCCGCATCCTGGCAAGCCGCGTGGCGGAGGAGTGCGGCGAGGATGCCGACCGGACGCTGGTACGTTTCCAGCAGGCGATCCTGGAGTTGCCGCTCAAGCAACGGCTGGTCTTCAACCTCCGCTACTACGACCGGATGCCCTACGGACAGATCGCCCGCGTGCTGGGGCAGCGCGAAGAGACGCTCAAGGTCAATTACCACCATGCGGTACAGAAACTGAAAGAGAAACTAACACGGGAACTATGAACCACGAATTCGGAAATATCGGCAGGCGGCTGCCTTACGACCTGCCTGAGCATCGCCTCGAAGCGTTGCACGAACGCATCCTGCGCAATACGGCGGCACGGCCCGCACCCGCTGCCCGCACCCGCCGGCTTTACCTGGCGGCAGGGGTGAGTGTCGCGGCAGCCCTCCTGGCAACGGGCATCCTCGTCTCCGGACACCTCAGCCACCGCGCCGAGGCCCCGCTGCCGGACATCGAGCAGATGCTCGCCACGACCCCGACCGAAACCCTGCAACAGGCTGCGGCGGAGAACTACGACGACATACTCTACAACCAGCAACTTTAAAATTCCATGCGCTATGAAACAACTCCTCACTTTTCTTTGCGCGCTCCTCTTCGCCCTCGCAGGCAAGGCCGCGCCCGCCGGTGACGAACTGAAACAGCTTCTGGCCGAAGCCCGGGCTATCGTCAACACGGCCGGCAACGCGGCCGACCGGGAGGTCTCCCGGGCCTTGTCCGAAGCGCGCCGCGCCGTAAACGCCACCGACCGCCAGATCGACCGTGCCATGGCCGAGGCCCGCAGGGTCGTCGGCGCCTCCGACCGCGAGATCGACCGCGCCATTGCCGAAGCGCGCGCCGCCATCGACGCCGCCGAAACGGCCGCCGTCGCCAACCAGTCGATCGAAGAGCTGAACAAGGCCGCCCGCGAGCAGGTCGTGCGCGAACTGGGGCTTACCTCGCGCCAGCGCAAGGAGTTCGAACCGCTCTACAAAGCCTACCGCGAGGCGCTCGACAAGGCCGTCAATACCCCGGATGCGGGAACGGACGAGGCCGCTCAACGGCAGGGACTCAAAACCAAGCTCTCGAACATCGCCGCCACGGCGCAGGTCAAACGCGACTACGTGGACAAATTCGCCGCTGTGCTCACCGCCGAGCAGATCCGCCGCCTCTACAACACGGAGGGCGAAATCGGCACCAACATCAAACGTGCCGCCGTCGACCGCCGCCGCAACCAGAACACGCGGCTGAAAGGCAGCGGGCGCATGGTGACGCAGGACTGGGGCAAGGCGGGCGACTACACGGGCATTTCGGCCGCGGCGTTCTTCGACGTCACGGTCAGCCCCACGGCCCGAACCATCAGCGTGACGGCCGACGACAATGTGATCGACTACCTGGTGCTCGAGCGCGACGGCGGGACGCTGAAATTCCGCGTCAACGCCAACAATACGGAGAACATTTCGGTTTCGGTCGTCGTTCCCGCATCGGCCGCCCTGCGCCAGATATCGGCCGGCTCCTACGGCAAGGTGACCTGCAAGCTGCCGCTGAAAGGGCCCTCGGTCGCAGTTTCCGTTTCGAGCTACGGATCGGTCATCGCCGACATCGACACCCCGGGTACCGCCCAGCTCAACGTGTCGAGCTACGGCAAATTCTCGGGCTCGGTACGCTGCAACGACTGCGAGCTGCGGGTTTCGAGCTACGGGTCGGCACAGGCGCCCGTCGACTGCCGCAACAACTGCCAAGTCACGGTCGGGAGCTACGCCAAGTTCTCGAACGACATCAAAGCTTCCGTCCTGACGCTCAAGATCAGCAGCGGCGCCAGTGTCAGCAGTACGCTGATCTCGGATGCACTGACGCTGAGCGTCGACAGCTACGCCAAATTCTCCGGCGCGGTGACGGTGAACAGCCGGCAGGCGAAACTGACCGTCAGCAGTGGCGGCTCGTTCAGCGGCACGTTCAGCGGGAATTCGCTCGAGGCGGAAGTCGGCAGTTACGGCAAGATCAACCTGAAAGGGTCGGCACAGGTCGCCAGCGCCGCGGTCAGGGTATCGTCCGGAGCCGTGTTCAGCGCCCCCGAGCTGCGGGTCGCCGATTACGACCTGACCGTATCGAACTATGCCAAGGCCGACGTGTGGTGTTCGGGCACCCTGCGGATAAACGCTTCGACAGCCGCCCGGATAACGTACGACGGCCCTTGCAGGGTCGAATCGCTCACCGACAACATACGGCGCAGAAAGTAAATACAAACACCATAAGCGTATTTACAGGAAAGGGACGGAATCCGGTGGGGATCCGTCCCTTTCGGGTTTGGGCAGTGCATTGCGCTATTCGATGCCGCGGATATGCTTCTCCCATTTCCAGGCTGCCGCGAGCGTCTCGTCGAGCGAGCGCTCGGCCCGCCAGCCCAGTTCGTTGTTGGCATACGACGGATCGGCCCAGATGGCCACGATGTCGCCCGCACGGCGGCCGACGATCTTATAGTTGAGTTTGAGGCGGTTGACCTGCTCGAACCGGTGCACCAGCTCCAGCACCGAAACCCCGCGTCCCGTGCCGATGTTGAATACCTCGTACCGGGCCTTGTTCCTGTCCTCGATCATGCGCCGGATCGCCGCCACATGCGCCTTCGCCAGATCTACCACGTCGATATAGTCGCGGATGTTCGAGCCGTCGGGCGTCGGGTAGTCGTCCCCGAACACCGACAGGCATTCGCGGATGCCTGCGGCAGTCTGCGTGATGTAAGGCACCAGGTTCTGCGGCACGCCGCGCGGCAGCTCGCCGATCAGCGCCGACGGGTGCGCCCCGATCGGGTTGAAATAACGCAGCGCGATACCTTTCAGCCCCTCGTAGGCGGCCAGCGAGTCGCGCAGGATATCCTCGCACATCTGCTTGGTGTTGCCGTAGGGCGACGTGGCGGGCTTGCGGGGCGTCTGCTCCGTGACGGGCAGCACGTCGGCCTCGCCGTAGACGGTGCATGACGACGAGAAGACGATGTTCTGCCGCCCGTACTCGCGCATCAGGCCGATGACGTTCATGAACGACATGAGGTTGTTGCGGTAATATTCCAACGGTTTGCTCACCGATTCGCCCACGGCCTTCGACGCCGCGAAATGGATTACCGAATCGAAGTCGTATTTTTCGAACACCCGGGCAAAGGCGTCGCGGTCGCAGCAGTCGGCCTTTTCGAACGGGACGTCGACGCCCGTGATCCTGCGCACGCCCTCGACTGCATCCATGTCGCTGTTCGAGAGATTGTCGACGATCACCACGTCGTACCCCGCACCGATCAATTCCACGGCGGTGTGCGAACCGATATAACCGGCGCCGCCGCTGACCAAAACACACGATTTTTTCATAAGTTGACGGTTTTTATTCGAACTACAAATATATCAAAAAAATACGCTCGTCCGCCAATTAGCCCCGAAAACCTCGGCCGCCGCCGGAAAATCCTTTCCCGGAGGGCTTCCGGCCTGCCCTGCGGCTGCGGCCGGAACATGCGGCGGGACGCCGTACCCGGGGATCGCCCGACGGCCTGCCAGGAGCGGGGGAAAGTCCGTCCCGGCCACGGAAGCTAACAAATTGTAACCCCGACATGGAAAAAAGCGGGAGGACGGTGGCTGTTTTCGAAAATTAATCGTATATTTGCTAACAGATTGACACCTCACACACCGGAAATTCATCAAAACATTAACGGATATGTACGGAAAAATCAAAGAACATCTGCAGCAAGAACTTGCTGAAATCAAGGCTGCAGGGCTCTACAAGAGCGAACGGGTCATTACTTCGCCGCAACGTGCGGAGATCGAAGTTGCAGGTCGTAAGGTGCTAAACTTCTGCGCCAACAATTACCTCGGGCTTTCGGACAACCCGCGCCTGATCGAGGCGGCGAAAAAAGCCATGGACAACCGCGGCTACGGCATGTCGTCGGTGCGCTTCATCTGCGGCTGCCAGGACATCCACAAGGAGCTCGAAAAGGCCGTTGCCGACTACTTCGGCACGGAGGACACGATTCTCTACGCCGCCTGTTTCGATGCCAACGGGGGTGTCTTCGAACCGCTCTTCGGCGAGCAGGACGCCATCATCTCAGACGCCCTGAACCACGCCTCGATCATCGACGGCGTGCGTCTCTGCAAAGCCGTACGTTACCGTTACGCCAATGCCGACATGGCCGACCTGGAGGAGTGCCTCAAGAAGGCGCAGGCACAGCGTTTCCGCATCATCTGCACCGACGGCGTGTTTTCGATGGACGGCAATGCCGCCCCGCTCGACGAAATCTGCACCCTGGCCGAGAAATACGACGCTCTGGTCATGGTCGACGAGTGCCACTCGGCAGGCGTGCTGGGTAAAACCGGCCGCGGCATCACCGAACTCTACGACCGGCGCGGCCAGGTCGACATCCTGACGGGCACGCTGGGCAAGGCCTTCGGCGGCGCCGTAGGCGGCTTCACCACCGGCCGCAGGGAGATCATCGACATGCTGCGCCAGCGTTCGCGCCCCTACCTCTTCTCCAACTCGCTGCCCCCCGCCGTCGTAGGTGCCGGGATCGAGATGTTCAGGATGCTCGCCGAGAGCAATGAACTGCACGACCGTCTGGTGACCAACGTCGAACATTTCCGCGAGGGGATGATGGCCGCAGGCTTCGACATCAAACCCTCCCAGTCGGCCATCTGCGCCGTGATGCTCTACGACGCCAAGCTGTCGCAGGACTTCGCCGCCAGGCTGCAGGACGAGGGCGTATTCGTCACGGGATTCTACTATCCCGTCGTGCCGAAAGGCCAGGCCCGCATCCGCGTGCAGGTGTCGGCAGGCCATACCACCGACCAGCTGGATCGTTGCATCGCAGCCTTCACCAAGGTCGGCAAAGAACTGAATGTCATCAAATAACCAATCCTCATATGCCTAAGACCTCATTAGACGCAATCGACCGCAAGATCCTCAAATACCTGATCAAGAATGCGCGCATGCCTTTTCTCGAGATCGCCCGCGAATGCGGCATCTCGGGCGCTGCGATCCACCAGCGCATCCGCAAGCTCGACGATTCGGGCGTGATCCTGGGCAGCCGCCTGATCGTAGACCCCAAGATGATGGGCTTCGACGTCTGCGCCCACATCAGCATCACGCTCAAAGACCCGCAGCTGCTCAAGCAGACCGTGGAGCAGCTCAAGGAAATCCCCGAAATCGTGGAGGCGCATTTCATCACCGGATCGGGCAACATCCTCGTGAAACTCTACTGCGTGGACAACGAACACCTCATGCGTACGATCTTCGACGGCATCCTGCGTATCCAGGGCGTCGCCTCGACCGAGACGCAGATCTCGCTGCAGGAGGCGTTCCAGCGCCAGGTGAACATCGACTTCATCGAGGAGTAGTCCGCACGACGCCCCTTTCGCAAAGGCGGAGGCCGGAAATCCCGGCTTCCGCCTTTGTGTCCGTACATGCCGGGGCACAGGCCGCTGTCCCCGGCCCCGGACGCACAAAGAAAGTACCCCGCCCATAAGGCGGGGTACCCCGGCAAACAATTGTTTAACTGATGATTATCCCGCAAGTTTACTTAGCGGAATCCGAAGCTTCCGATGCGGAGGAGGAGTTGCCCTCACTTGTGCTTGTACTCTCAACCTTATTCTCCTCCTTGGCTGATTCTCCGGCAGTCGAATCAGTCTTTTCCGCATCGCCGGACTCCGATTTCTCCTGTTCATCGGTAGCCGGGGACTCCGTTGCGGGAGCCGTAGCTTCGGTCGCCGCGGAGGCGTCCTTCTTCTCGGGCTGCTGTGCGCATGCGAATGCGCCCCCAGCCATCAGCATCAAAGCTGCCATCGTTACAATTGTCTTTTTCATAGCTCTTAATGATTTAAGGTTCCACTTCATTTCCTCAGGTTCGTAATTTGTCTCATCAACCTTTCCGACTTTCGAAAGTCCAAGGGGCGTGCCATCCGGACAAAAAACAAAAAATCCGCTGACAGACAGCGGTTAACAAGATGCGCCAGAACCGGCGGTATGTGGAAAAGTGTGGAATTGCGCCACAGGGATGTGGAAAAATTCCACACGCAGGCGCATCACTCGATCCCGTAGAGGTGCAATTTGTTGTAAAGGGTCTTGCGGTCGATGCCGAGCAGTTTGGCGGCCTGCGACTTGTTTCCCCCGGCCATGGACAGGGCGCGGCGTATCTGCTCCTCCTCGCCGGCCGGGTTGCGCAACGGCACCGCAGCCGCACCGGAAACCCCGGCGATTTCGGCCGGCAGTTCGCGGCAGGAGATATAATCGCCCCGGCAGAGCAGCGTCGCCGACATCACCGTGTTCTTCATCTGCCGCAGGTTTCCCGGCCAGTCATAACGCACCATGGCCGCAGCGGCTTCGCCGTCGAACCCGACGATATGCTTGTCCAGCTGGCGGTTGGCCTGGTCGAGGAAAAAATCGGCATACAGCATGATATCCTCGCGCATCTGCCTCACTTCGGGCATACGGAGCGTAAATTCGTTGATACGGTGGTAGAGGTCGGCACGGAACGTCCCGCGCGCGATCGCCGCTTCGAGGTCTTCGTTGGTCGCTGCGACCAGTCGGATGTCGACAGGGACTTCGCGGTTGCTGCCCACGGGACGAATACGGCGCTCCTGCAAGGCCCGCAACAGCTGCACCTGGGTTTCATAGGTAAGGTTCCCCACTTCATCCAGGAAGAGCGTGCCGCCGCTGGCCGCTTCGAAGGCACCCGTCTTATCGCCGACAGCCCCCGTGAACGACCCCTTGACATGGCCGAAAAACTCCGAAGCAGCCAGGTCGCGCGGTATGGCGCCGCAATCGACCGCCACGAACGGCTTTCCGGCGCGTTTGCTCTGGCGGTGGATCAGCTGCGCCACATGCTCCTTGCCCGTGCCGCTGGCACCGTTCACCAATACCGACATGTTCGTCGGCGCGACGAGCCGCACATATTCGTAGAGCTGCCGCGCAGCATCGCTCTGCCCCTCGATATAGTTGGGCATATCCCCGCCCGCAGCCCGGGAAGGCGCCGGCGCCTTTTCCGGCGTTGCCGGAGGGACATCGCCCACGGGCGCCGGGGCATCGAGCGCCTCGCGGATCTTTTTCAGCAATTCGTCGGGGTTGACGGGCTTGGCGACGTAGTCGCGGGCACCGAGTTTCATGCAGCGCACGGCGTTCTGGATCTCGGCATAACTCGTCATTACGATCACGGGCACTTCGATCCGCTGCCCCGACATCCACTGCAAAAGGGCGATTCCGTCCTCGTCAGGCAACCGCATATCGCTCAGCACGAGCGAGAACCCTCCTTCCGCAAGAGCCGTCCGGGCTGCCGCCGCACTGGCTGCAGTCTGTGTCCCGAACCCTTTTTTCGAGAGCCAGGTCTTGAGCATCAGGCCGAAGGTGATGTCGTCGTCTACGATCAGAATCCGTTCCATATTCACGACAAAGATACCTTTTTTTGCGCTTCCGCGATAATCGCACGGATATTTTCTGCCGCCGTGCGTACCTCCCGGCATAACGTGTCGGTCAGGGGGCCTTCCCAGCTTTCCGCCGTCCGCAGCGCCGCCGCCACCTGCACGGCCCCGAGCATCATGAAGATCGGCGCCATCTTGTGCGCCACGGCTTTCAGCGCCGCCGCATCGCCGTCATCGAGCGCCCGCTCCAGCAGGGCACAGTTGGCCGCGCCCTGCTCTGCGAACGATTCCAGAATTCCCCGTGCCGCCGCCGTGTCGTCACCCGCATAGGCCGTCAGGGCGCTGAAATCCACTCCGTCCGCCTGTTCCGCCCCGACCGCGGAAACCCCGCCCCCGGCGGGCGGCACCGCGGCATCCGCGCCGCATACGGTGTTCAGCACGGCAACCAGTTCATTCGCCGTAAACGGCTTGCGCAGGCATCCCGCGAACCCGCGTGCCGAGAAATCCCCGGCATCCATCTCCCCGCGCGCCGAAACGGCCACCACGGGAATTGCAGGGTCGACCCCGCGCACCGCGGCCAATACGCTGAACCCGTCGGCCGACGGCATCTGTATATCGGTAAAAACAGCGTCGAACACCCCTTCGGCCACCAGTTTGGCGGCATATTCGGGATACTGGCAGCACTCGGCAGCCACCCCGGCCTGGCGGCACATCCCGGCAGTCATCTCCAGTTGCAGCGGGTCGTCGTCGATCAGCAGCACCTTCAAGTCCGGACGGACGGACGTGCGGGCAGGCTGCGGCGGGCCGCCGGGTTTCTTCCCGCTGCTGCGGCCTACCGGCACCGAGACAATGAACTTGCTGCCCTCGCCCAGGCGGCTTTCGAGCGAGATGCTGCCGCCGAGCAGTTTTACCAGACGGTCGACGATCGAAAGCCCCAGACCGAACCCGTCGACGCCCTGCGCCGAACGCAGGCGTACGAACTCCTGGAAAATGCGTTCTTTCTCCTCGCGGCCGATGCCCCGCCCGGTGTCGCGCACGGAGAATACCAGCCGTCCTTCCACGACGTCGGCCCGGATCGTCACACTGCCCTCGTCCGTAAATTTCAGCGCATTGGATATCAGGTTATCGGCAACCTGGCGGATCCGGAAAGGATCGCCCATCACCTCGTCCCCGGCCCCCGGCCCGGCTTCGAGCACAAGGGCGATGCCCTTTGCATCGGCCATGGCCGCAAACCCCTCGCGGATCGTCTCGAACAGTTGTGCCGGGCAGAACGCCACGTTGTCGACGTCGACCTTGTTGATATCGAGCCGGTAGAAGTCCAGCAGGCTGTTGACCAGCGCCAGCAGGTGCTCCGACGACTCCTTCATATTGTGCAGGTAAAGTCCCTCGCGTTTGCCCGTGGTGAGGCGCGAAAGCAGGTCGATATACCCCATCACCGACCCCAGCGGCGCCTTGATGTCGTGCGTGATGGCCAGCATCAGCTTCTCACGCGCCGCCAGCAGCGCCTCGTTGTCGCGGTTGACCCGCTCGAGCGCCCTCCGGTAGCGGGTGCTGCGGTTGATATCACGCAGCAGGATACCCACGAACAGCAGCATCAGCACGACGGCGACGATGGCGATACCGCCCAGCACGTACGACGACCGGCGGCGGATAGCCTCCGTCTGGTCGATCTTGCCCAGCAGGAACGCCGTATCCTCGGCTTCGAAATCCATGATGAGGCGGTAGATCTTCGTATTCACCAGTTCGTTGCTGTAGCGGAGGCGCATCCCTTCGTCCCACGCCCGGTCGTAAATGCCGATGCGGTCGCTGGTCACCCGATCCTGCAACGTCCTGAGGACGATGGCGATCGTATCCTTCACGGCCGTCGCGGGGAGCGAATCGACGACCCGCTCACGGTGGGAGATCACGATGCTCGAATCCTCTTTGGGAGGACTGAACAGGTCGGCGAAACGGCGGAAGAAATTGCGCTTGCGCCGCGGCACCGCCACGGACAGCGTATCCTGCACCACCGTACGCACCGACACGCTGTCGCGCAGAACCCCCACGCTGTCCACACTGTCCGCCGGGCCGATCAGCTCGCGGATATTCTTGTCCAGCAGGCTGGCCGTAGCCGCCGAACGGATCGTCCGCCGCAGGTTCATCGTCCGCCGCTCCTTGTCGCCCAGCAGCCTCTCGATGCTGTCCAGACGCATCGTCTGCAGCGAATCCTGCTCCCCGGCCAGGTTGCGCAACGAGTCGATATAGCCGCGCACGGTGCGCAATTCACGTTTGTACCGCGCCTCGTAAGACTTGTATCCGGCGATCATCAGCTGGCCGTAACTCTCGGCCTGGTAGAGGTGGTAGAGGGTTTGTCCCACGACATTGCGCTTGGTGTGCAGCAGCGAATAACTGCCGTCGGAGGTCGAAAAACGCACCACCGCACGGTAAACATACCCGACTGAAAGGACGCATACGGCAATCAGGATGACATAGCCCGCGACGATCTTGGTTTTGACGAATTTCGACTCTTTCATACCCCCAAAGATAGTAAAAACCGGGAAAATCCCGGCACCCGCCGATTTCGCACCCGCACGCCCGGGCAGCACGAGCCGGCCGCCGGCCCATCCGCCGCGGGACGTCCCGCGCACAACACCGATCCCGGACAAGCCGATCCCGCACGGGGCGGACGGCCCGGCAGCACGAAAACAAACCGGGCCGCACGACAACGTACGGCCCGATTATTCCGCGTTTCGCGGTGCGGACTAATACTTATACCGCATCCACTTGTACAGCTCCTTGAACGTCGGCTTTTTGCCGTACATGAAGATACCCACGCGATAGATCTTCGCCGCAAACCACACCATCGCCGTAAACGAGGCGTAGAGGATCACCAGCGAGAGGATTATCTCCCACAGGGGGATGCCGTAAGGGATACGCGCCATCATCACCACGGGCGACGTGAAGGGGATCATCGAGAACCAGAAGGCCATCTGCGAGTTGGGGTCGTTCACGACCGATATCATCACCAGCAGGGCGAGGATGATCGGAATCGTGATCGGCGTCTGCAACTGCTGCGCATCCTGGATGCTGTCCACGGCCGAACCCACCGCGGCGAACATCGCCGAATAGAACAGGTAACCGCCGAAGACGAACAGCAGCAGGTAGGCGAAGATGCGGAGGATAAAGCCGAAGTCCGTAACGGCCGCTATCACCTGCAACATCTCCGGGTTCACGTCGATCGCAGCCGCTGCGCCGGGAACCCCCTGCTGCATGGCCTGCACGCCCTCCATCATTTCGGGCGGCATCATCTGCGCCACCGCAAGCGCCCCTACGACGCACAGCGCGCCCCAGATCAGCACCTGCACGACGGCAACCGACGCCACGCCGAGTATCTTGCCCAGCATCAGGTCGAAGGGCCTCACCGACGAAACCATCACCTCCAGCACACGGCTGTTCTTCTCCTCAATCACGGACTGCATGACCATCGAACCGTAGATCAGCAGGAACATGTAGAGGATCATGCCCAGCACGAAGCCCGTCCCCGTGGCTACCACTGACGATTTGGCGTGCGCCTCCTCTTCCTGCGACTCGTCGTTGCGGAAAGTCTGCATACCGACGCGGGTCTTCACCTCCTGAAGTATCTGCGACAGGTTTTCGATGTTGTACGATTTGAGTTTCTCGGCCTCTATGATATCCTCGATCTGCCCCGTGATGTTGCTTTCGACCGACAGCGACGACGACGAATTGGCATACAGTTTCACGTTGTTGGGGTTGGTGAGGATGTCCGAACCGATGTAGAGCACGCCGAACTTGTCGGTCAGCTCCTTACGCGCGGCCTCGGTCGAAAGGTCGGTGGGCTCGAATATCAGCTCCTTGCCGCTTTGCAGCCTGGGGGCTATCAGCCCGCTCTCGTCGATCACGGCGATATGTTTCTCGTCGCCGCCCGAATACTTCATGATGAGCATCGGGGCGAACATCAGGCCGACCATCAGCAGCGGCATCAGCAGCGTGGTGATGATGAAGGATTTTTTACGGACGCGCTCGTTGAATTCGCGTCCTATGATGATACCTACTTGTGACATGGTTTTACTTGTTTTTATGAGTTTTGTTCCCGAAGACATTGATCAGCTGCGCCGCGACGAGCAGCCCTACGCAGAGGTAGACCCACGGCGCAACCCGCTCCCCGGCACAGACGTCGTAAAAGAGGATGCCCAGTGCCGCGACGGCGAAGACGGAGCTGACGATCTTGCTGTTCATGGCCGGCTAAAGGTTCCCGCTGACGGCGCGGATGAATATGTCGTTCATCGACGGGATGATCTCCTGGAACGAGCGCAGCTCGACGGCGTCGTTCACGGCGGCGATCACTGCGCGCACCTCCTCGTCGCGCTCAACATGGAGTTTGAGCGTAGCGTATACCGACTTGTCCTGCGAACCTTCGAGTATCTCGCAGCGGCCTTCGACGGCACGGCGCAGCGCCGCCTCATCGCCCCGGTAGGCCACTTCGAAGATGTTTGCCCCGTGCCTGCGGCGTATGTCGTCGACACACCCCGAGAGGATGTTGCGCGACTTGTTGATCAGCGTGATGTGGTCGCAGATCTCCTCCACGGACGACATGTTGTGTGTCGAGAAGATGATCGTGGAGCCCTTGTCGCGCAGGGCGAGGATCTCCTCCTTCAGGAGGTTGGCATTGATCGGGTCGAAGCCCGAGAAAGGCTCGTCGAAGATCAGCAGTTCGGGTTCATGCAGCACCGTGACGATGAACTGCACCTTCTGGGCCATGCCCTTCGAGAGCTCCTCGATCTTCTTGTCCCACCAGTCCTGGATACCGAACTTCACGAACCACTGCTTGAGCCGCACGACGGCTTCGCGGCGCGAAAGCCCTTTCAGGCGTGCGAAGAAAACGGCCTGTTCGCCGACCTTCATCTTCTTGTAAAGGCCGCGTTCCTCGGGCAGGTAACCGATACGGTAAACATCCGCAGGCGTGATCTCGCGGTCACCGAACAACACGCGGCCGCTGTCGGGCGCCGTGATGCGGTTGATGATGCGGATCAGCGTCGTCTTGCCGGCCCCGTTGGGGCCGAGCAACCCGTAGACCGAACCTCGGGGGATTGCGAGCGATACGTCGTCGAGGGCCTTGTGCCCGGCGTATTGCTTGGTGACATGTTCTACTGTGAGTAAATCCATGGTCGCTGAGAGTTATTTTTAAGGTTTGTTCGGCGACAAATATAACAACAATTTTTGAATATCAAAAAATATTTATCGTTTTTCGATATACTCGACATTACAACCCGCCCGGCAGGCAAACAAAAAGGCGGCCGGGATCACCCGGCCGCCGGCATATCGATCGGAACGGAACCCGCCTACCAGATAACCACGCGTTCCTCCTCCGGCATGAACATCTCCCCGTCGGTCATACTGAACGCATCGTAGAAATCCTGCAGGTTACGCAGCGTGGCGTTCACGCGCCATTTTCCCAGCGAGTGTACGTCGAGCTTCGTAAGGCGTGCGATCTCCTCGTCGCGGATATTCTGCGCCCACAGCGTAGCGTAAGCCAGGTAGAACCGCTGGTCGGCGGTGAATCCGTCGATCGGTGCGGGCTCGGTGCCGTTCAGCGAGTTACGGAATGCCGTATGGGAAACGCGCAGGCCGCCCTGGTCGGCGATATTCTCGCCCAAGCAGAGGGCTCCGTTGGCCATAATCGCAGGCTGGCCGTCCTTGGCGGGCAGCACCTCGATCGCGTCGAACTGTTTTACGAGGATGTCGGTCTTGGCCTTGAACGCAGCGGCGTCCTCTTCCGTCCACCAGTTGTTCATGTTGCCGTCCTTGTCGAAGTTGCGGCCCTGGTCGTCGAACCCGTGGGTCATCTCGTGGCCGATCACCACGCCGATGGCGCCGTAGTTCACGGCGTCGTCAGCCTCGGGGTTGTAGAACGGCGGCTGGAGGATGGCTGCCGGGAAGCAGATCTCGTTGGTCGTCGGGTTATAGTAGGCGTTCACCGTCTGGGGCGACATGTGCCACTCGTCCTTATCGACAGGCTTGCCGAGCTTCGAAATATTGTCGGCCGTATACCAGAGGCTGGCATTCACGATGTTCTCGAAATAGCTCTTCGAAGGGTCGATCGCCAGCGTCGAATAGTCCTTCCATTTGTCCGGGTAACCGATCTTCACCGTGAAGGCCGCCAGTTTTTCCTGAGCCTTGGCCTTCGTAGCGTCCGACATCCAGTCCAGCGCCGCGATATGCTGCCCGAGCGCCGTCTGCAGGTTCTTCACCAGTCCGAGCATGCGCTCCTTGTCCTTTGCGGGGAAATATTTGGCTACATACATCTCGCCCACGGCCTCGGAAAGGATGCCGTTGGGCACCGACATGGCACGCTTCCAGCGGGGTTTCATCTCCTGCTGGCCGGCCATCGCCTTGCCGTAGAAATCGAACGAAGCCTGCTGGAAATCGTCGCTCAGGTACGACGCGGCATCGTCCAGGTACTGCGCCGCGAGGTAGTAACGGATATCCTCCAGCGGGGCGTTCTTCATCAGGTCGTTGGCGTTGGCGATCGACGATTTCGTCGTCACGATGATCGTGTCGAAGTCGCCGATGCCCATGGCTTTGTAGTAAACGGGCCAGTCGATGGCGTCGTAGGTCTTCTCGAACTCGGCCTTCGCCGTGGGGTTGTACTGTGCCGGAATGTCGCGCAGCTCGGTATTCGACCACGACTTCTCGGCCAGCTTCGTCTCGATGTTCATCACCCCGGCAACAGCTTTCTCGATATCGGCTTCGGGGACTCCGCCCAGGCGGAAGAGCTTGCCCAGATACTCCTTGTAGGCCGTCCGGATATTCTCGTTCTCAGGGTCGAGGTAGTAATCGCGGTCGCCCATCATGATACCCGACTGCGAGATATAAAGGGCGTTGATATCGCTGTTCATCAGGTCGGCCTGCACACCCACCGAAAAGAACGGGTTGGCGATCGCGGTGTGTATCCTGGCCACTACGGGGGTCAGCTGCGAACGGTCGGAGATCGCAAGGATCCCGGCTACGGCATCCTTCACCGGAGCTGCGCCCTCGGCGTTCAGGCGCACCGAATCGAGCCCCATCTTATAGAGGTCGGAGATTTTCTGCTCGATGCTGCCGGGCTCGGCCTTCATCTTGGTCATCTCCGAGAAAAGCTCGTTGATACGCTTCTCGTTGTTGTCGCGCAGGATATCGAACGAACCGTAGCGCGAATATTCCGGTTTGAGGGGGTTGTTCTTCTGCCAGCCGCCCGTGGCGTACTCGTAGAAATCGGCGTTCGGGGCTACCGAAAGGTCGAAGTTGGCCAGGTCGATGGCCGGGGTTTTGGATGTATTCTGACAACTTGCCATACAAGCTATTGTTGCAGCGAAAAGAATGATTTTTTTCATTGTGTTCGGGTATTTTAGTGACGACAGGGGTGTCCGACCATGCCGGAACACCCCTTGTCTTTATTTCGGATCTGGATCGGAATGTCGGCTTATTTGCGGATCGCCGCCACGCCCGGGAGCTCTTTGCCCTCCATATACTCCAGCAGGGCGCCGCCGCCCGTCGAAACGTACGACACCTGATCCGCCAGGCCGAACTTGTTGATGCAGGCCACCGAATCGCCGCCGCCGATAAGCGAATAGGCTCCCTTCGAGGTAGCCTCGGCGATAGCCTCCGCCACGGCACGCGAACCGGTTGCGAACTTGTCGATTTCGAACACACCCACGGGGCCGTTCCAGAGGATCGTCTTGCACTTGAGTATCTCCTCGCGGAACACCTTCTTGCCTTCCTCGGCGATGTCGACGCCTTCCCAGCCGTCGGGAATGTTGTTGGCGGGGGCCACATCGGTGTTGGCATCGGCCGAGAATGCGTCGGCGATCAGCGCGTCGGGCGACATGACGACTTTCACACCCTTCTGCTTGGCTTTGGCCAGGATATCGAGTGCCGTCTGGAACTGGTCGGGCTCACAAATCGAATTGCCGACCTTACCGCCCTCCGCAGCCGCGAAGGTGTAGGTCATACCGCCGCCCAGAACGAGGACGTCCACCTTCTCCAGGAGGTTCTCGATGATGGTGATCTTGGTCGAAACCTTCGAACCGCCCAGGATGGCGCAGAACGGGCGCTGCGGGTTGAGCATGATGCCGTCGATGGCCTTCAGCTCGTTCTCCATCACATAACCGAACATCTTGTCGTTGGGGAAATAGTCGGCGATCAGCGCCGTCGAAGCGTGTGCGCGGTGCGCCGTACCGAACGCATCGTTGATGTAGCAATCGGCGTACGAAGCGAGTTTCTTGACGAACTCCTTCTGCGGGCCCTCTTTGAGCGCCTTCTTGGCTGCCTTCTTCTCCTCGTCGGTAGCGTCTTCGGCCAGGCCGCGGGGCTTGCCCTCCTCCTCGGCATAGAAACGCAGGTTCTCGAGCAGCATCACCTCGCCGGGCTTGAGGTTTGCAGCCATCTCGGCGGCCTTCTCGCCCATGCAGTCGCCGGCGAACATCACCTTCACGCCCAGGCGTTTCTCGATGGCGGGGACAATCTGCTCCAGCGAGAACTTGGGATCGGGATTCTTCTTGGGACGTCCCAGGTGCGACATCAGGATGACCGAGCCGCCCTTTTCGAGCACCTTCTTGATGGTGGGGATCGCCGCACGGATGCGGGTATCGTCCGTCACCTCGCCCTTCTCGTTGAGGGGCACGTTGAAATCCACGCGGATGATCGCGCGCTTGCCTTTGAAATCGTAATTGTCGATTGCGAACATAGCTCTTTGATTTTGAATTATTTTGTTGAATTGATCTTTCATCCGGTATTACCGGGGCAAATTTATGAAAATAATTTAAAAAAGTGTTATTCCGATAACAGAAAAAATAATGCAGCCCGCCGCGGCAAAGGCTCCGGAGTCCGCCCTCCAGCCCCGGGCAAACCCCTGCGGCCCGATCAGGCAACACCCTTATTCACGCCGCCGCTTATTCCGCCCCCCCCCGGAGCGTACGAAGGAACTGCGCAGCACGCCATAAAGCCGGACAGGAAGCCGCGGAACCGGATTGCGAACCACAAAAACCGCGCAGGAATCGCCCGCCGTCACAGCCCGCTAATAGAACGTCCCCTTGGGCGCGAAGATCGCATACCCGAAATTGAACGTCAGGTACATGTTCTTCCAGTTGCGCAGGTCATATTTGGTCAGGGCCAGGCTGACCGGGCCGATCGGCGTATGGTAGACCAGCGACGCCTCGGCGATATAGTGCCAGCGCTTATCTTCCACCGGGCCCGACACCCCGGGCACGAAACTGCGTTTCTCGCGGAACATGGCGTAGAAACCCGTGCGCAGGAAGAAGTTGTGCATCAGGTCGAAGGTGGGCATGATACCGCCCGCCGCGAACCGCCTGCCACGGAAGTCGGGCATGTAAATCATCTGCGCATGAGGCACCGGCTCATAGGCCGGCATCGACATCACCGTGGCTCCCTCGGTCGTGAACTCGGGGTGGTTCGTGATCACGCCGTCGACATTCAGCCCCAGCGAAAGCCAGCTGCAGCCCGGCATGTCGAAATACTTGTCCCACGTAAACCGTGCCCCGAACCACTGGCGGGGCGTCCGCGACAGGAACTTTTTCGCATCGAACGGCTCGTATTTATCGCGCCCCGTGACGAAGATGCCCGACAGTTTCAGGTCGGAACCCCGGCGGGGATAGAGGAACTTGTCGAGCGTATTGCGTGCCAGCTCGGCCTTGATCCCGAAGAACGAATAGCGCGAATGGTCGGTATCATCGGCGAAAAGCTCGTCGGAATCGTACCGGTAATTGACATGCCCGCCGTTGGCGCGGATCAGGAAGACGCCGCGGTGGGCGAGGGGCATCCCGGCAGCCACCGAGAAGAAACTTTCGCTGTTCTTGACCTGCCGCGTGTTGTCGATTTTGGTGACGTTGCCGAACGACCCGTGGCGGAAATTCCGCACGGCGAAATTATAGGAGTAGTCCAGGAAGATCGGCTTCCACGCATAGAAATCCGTGCGCCCGCCGATCGTACCCCACGTATAGATCGGCCCGAGGTAGAGGTCGGCGCCCAACTGCTGCCCCACGCGTCCGATCGTCTGGTAATTGACGCCGATGTAGGCCTGGTTGAAGGCCGTCGAGGAGACATTGCCGCCGATCGTGATCTTGAAATTGGGTTTGGTATGGAACTTCGCCCGGAACGAATAGCGTTCCTTCACGGTGTCGTATGCCACATGCGGGAAATCCATCGTGAAATCGCCGTCCGCAAGCACCGCATAGAGGTTGTCGCGCAGTTCGGAGAAGCCCATCGGGCGCTGGCGCCCGGGGGTACGGCGGTCTACCTTCACGAAGTCGCGGATATAGGCCTCGGGAGCCGGGGAGAGCCCTTCGAGTTTATAGTCGTTGAAGACCAGCGGCGGGCATTTGGCGCGGAACTCTTCGCGCCGCTCGGCATAGCGCTGGGGCGACCAGCGTTCGGAAACCCGCTCCAGGATCTGCGGCATGACGGCCATCGCATCCGCATACCCGGAGTCCATCACGGCCACCGCACTGTCGAAGTCGAGCATGTTGACATCCACCGCACGGCGTACCGTGACACTGCGTCCCTTGGGCAGGTCATAGTCCGTATCGTGCATCGCCAGCATGAAAGCCTGGTCGAGGATGTTGATGTCCTCGCCCGGCGGAGTGTTGCCCGCCGTGCAGATGCTGCCCACGATCAGGTCGGGACGGAACCCCACGTCGAGCGGCCGCCACGGGAAGTTGTCGTAAATACCGCCGTCGTACAGCAGCATCGAATCGACTTTCATCGGTTTGAACACCAGCGGGATGGACATCGACGAGCGCACGGCTTCGCACAGGTCGCCGTTGCGCATCACCACCGGTTCGCGGGCGTTCATATCGCTCGACACGCAGAGGAAAGGCACCATCAGACGGTCGAAGTCGCCGCCTGCGGCCGCCGAGGCCGGCGCGAACAGCTCCGTAAGCGCCATCTCGATCGGCGTCGAAGAAATCAGGTTCGTCACGCGGAAGCGTTTGCCCGAGCTTCCCAGGTTCAGGCGCACGCTGATAAACGACGGATTATGGCCGATCTGCCGGTAGTAGGGGGTATAGCGGGGGTCGATACGCCCCGACACCCACTCCTTGACCACGCCCGAAGCGACGATCTCGCGCATCTGGGCCGGGGAGTAGCCCGCGGCATACATGGCCGCGATGATCGAGCCCATCGAGGTGCCCGCCACGTAATCGATCGGCACGCCGTTCTCCTCGAGGGCTTCGAGCACGCCTATATGGTAGAGTCCCTTTGCGCCGCCGCCGCTCATCACGACGCCCACCGAGCGGGGACGTGCAGTCCCGTCGTCGGGGTTCTGCGCCCCGGCAGCCGTCGCAGCGAGCAACAGCACCGAGATAAATGAGAGGGTTTTACGCAACATATCTCAATTTTTTTATAACTTTGCACGTTATATATACCGTAATAAGACGGGTAAAAATACGGAAAAAAGCGTAAACAATCAAAATATGACCGACAAAATCAATGAACTTCTCCGACGTGTCGAAGAGTTCAAACCGAAGGCAGCGGCCGAGATCGAGGAGTTCCGCATCAAAGTGCTCGGCAAGAAGGGCGAACTGAACGCCCTGATGGAAGAGTTCAAGACGGTGGCCCCGGAGCTCAAGCGCGAAATGGGGCAGCAGCTCAACAAGCTCAAGGCCACCGCCCTCGACCGCATAAACGCCCTGCGCGAGCAACTGCAGGACGCGATCTCCGCCGACGGCGCCGCGACCGAAGACATGACCCGCCCCGGTTCGGCCGAGCAGTTGGGGTCGCGCCACCCGATCTCGATCGTCAAGAACCAGATCGTCGAGGTGTTCTCGCGGCTGGGCTACACCGTCGCCGACGGCCCCGAAATCGAGGATGACTGGCATGTCTTCTCGGCGCTCAATTTCCCGCCCGAACATCCGGCACGCGACATGCAGGACACGTTCTTCATCGAAAAGGATCCCGACATCCTGCTGCGCACGCATACCTCGTCGATCCAGGTACGCACCATGGAGCACCAGAAACCGCCCATCCGTGTCATCTGCCCCGGCTGCGTGTTCCGCAACGAAGCCATTTCGTACCGCGCGCACTGCATCTTCCACCAGATCGAGGGCCTCTACATCGACGAAGGGGTGTCGTTCGCCGACATGAAACAGTCGCTGCTCTACTTCGCCAAGGAGGTCTTCGGCGAGCAGGCCGTCATCCGCATGCGCCCGTCGTATTTCCCCTTTACCGAACCTTCGGCCGAGGTCGACGTATCGTGCAACCTCTGCGGGGGCAAGGGCTGCCCGGTGTGCAAGGGTACCGGCTGGCTCGAAATCATGGGCTGCGGCATGGTTGACCCCAACGTACTGCGGGCAAACGGCATAGACCCCGAAAAATACTCGGGCTTCGCCTTCGGCATGGGTATTGAACGCATCGCAATGCTCAAATACGGCGTGAAAGACCTGCGCCTCTATTTCGAGAACGACGTGCGTTTCCTCCACCAGTTCGACACGGCACTCTAAAACCACCGGGCCCATGAAACGTCTGACAGCGATCACGGTACTCTGCGTGCTCTTCCTTTCGGCATTCGCCGCCGGGAAAGGCCCCGCCGGCGCGCCCGGCTATCCCGATTCGCTGCGCAGCGTATGGCTGTATACGGAAGGCATCAAACAGAATGCCATCGCCCGCGATACCGTCCGGGCGCGGGAATTCTTCGTCGAGGCCATCCGCAACGACTCGACCTTCGCACCGGCCTATTACGAAATGGCCGCAAACGGCATGTATTCCACGCCCGACGAGGCGGTGGATCTGGCACGCACGGCCTTCCGGCTCGACACCGCCAACAAGTGGTACCACCAGTTCCTCGGGCAGGCACTCATCTATGCCCGCCGTTACGACGAGGCGCTGGCCGTCTACCGCCGCCTGCGCAGCGACGAGCCGCAGAACCCCGACAACTACCGGATTCTGGCCGCCCTCTACGAGCAGGCGCAGCAGCCCTTCTCGGCCATCGCCACGCTCGACTCGGCCGAGGTGCGCTTCGGGCGCATCCCGGTACTGAGCACCATGAAGCGGCAGCTGCTGGTCTCTACGCGCCAGATGGACAAGGCCGTCGAAGAGGCCGAGGCCATGGTCGAAGCGGTGCCTTACGAGGCCGAACACCACGTCGTGCTGGCCGACCTCTACGGCATTCTGGGCAAGGACTCGCTGGCAAAGGCCGAATACGACCGGGCATTGCAGATCGACTCGACCGACGTGGGGACGCTCATGTCGCTGGCCGATTTCTACAACGGCCGCCACGATTACCGGGCGGTGCTGGACGTTACGCAGCGGCTTTTCGAGTCGGACAAGATGCCGCTCGACACGAAGATCAAGCGTTTCGGGATCTTCACCTCCGACATGCGTTTCTACCGCGAATATTACCCCCAGCTCAATACGCTGGCCTCGACGCTTGCCGTCCGCTACCCGCAGGACAGGCGCGTCGTGGAACTTTATGCCAAACACCTGATCGCCTCGGGCGAGCTGGAACAGGCGCTCGCGCTCTACAAACTCCACCTCGACGACCAGCCGCCCGTCGAGGAGTATTTCCGTTCGGTGATAGACATCGAGAGCTATCTTCAGCATCCCGATTCGGTGAACCGCTATATCGGGCGCGCCCTGGAGCTCTTTCCCGGACAGGTCGATTTCCACCTCTCGAAAGGGCATACGCTGAATTATTCCAAACAATATCCCCAGGCGATCAAAGCCTACAAACAATCGCTGGGCTATGCCCGGACAGATTCGCTGCGCAGCGTGATCTGGGGATTTATCGGCGACACCTGGCACCAGAAAGCCACCGCCGGCGAACAGGACATCGACGACAATTTCGCCCGGGCTGTCCGAAAAGGTTCGTTCCGGGCGGATATGAAGCAGTGCTACAAAGCCTACGACCACAGCCTGCGCTACGATCCGGATAACGCCATGGTACTCAACAACTACGCCTATTTCCTCTCGCTCGAAGGGCGTGAACTCGAAAAGGCGCTCACGATGTCGAGCCGCGCCATCGCCCTCACGGACAACAACCCCACCTACCTGGACACCCATGCCTGGGTGCTCTTCAAGCTGGGACGCACGGCCGAGGCCAAGAAGGTGATGCAGCAGGCCATCGCCCTCGACGGGCAGGAGAGTGCGGCGCTGCTGGTTCATTACGGGGATATCCTGCATGCCATGGGCGAACAGTTCATGGCCGAAATATACTGGCGCAAGGGACTCGAAAAGGGCTACGACGCCGACCAGATCACCCGCCGCATGGAACAGGGCAAAGCCGAAAAAGAGTGACCGTGATGAAGCCCGCCCGCATACTGACCCTCCTTTTCCTGTTCGCCGCCTTTACCGCTGCGGCGCAGGGGGGCCGCGATGCCATCGAAGAGCAGAAACGGGTCATCGCCGCCCTGGAAAAGAGGATTGCCGACGAGGAACGCGCGATCTCGAAGATACAGGAAGGCCGCGCCGCCACCGAGGAACGGGTTCGCCGCCTGGCGCGCCAGCTCGACTCCCGCAACCAACTGCTCGAAGAGACCGAGAAGCAGGTGCGCCTGCTGCGCAAGGAGATATCCCGTACGGACAGCGTCGCCGGCGATCTCAGCTCGGCCCTGGAACGCAACCGTACGCAGTATGCCGAGATGGTACGCGAGGCCTACCGCAACTATAAGCACAACAATTACCTGACCTACATTTTCTCGTCGCGCGACTTCGCCGACGTCGCGAAAAAGATCACCAACCTGCGCGAGGTGGCTTCGATGCGCGAACGCAAACTGCACGACATCGCCGCACTTTCGGAACAGGTCGCCCGCGAGAAGGAGCTGCTCGACCGTCGCAAACGCTCGTTGGATTCGGTGACGCAGAACCTCACCGCCCAGAAACAGAAGCTCCAGCGCGATTCGCGCAACGCCCGGGCCAATATCCGCCAAATGTCGCAGAAGGAGAAACAGGCCCTGCAACGCAAACTGTCGCAGGAACAGCAACTCGACGTGGCCATCAGCGAGCTGCGCAAACTCACCAAAGGCAATACCGAGGGTGCGTCGTTCTCGACCAAGACCACGGGGCTGAGGCTTCCCGTCACGGCCGGTTCGGTAAAACGCTACAAGGAAAACATGGCCGAGATCGCCGGCCCCAAGGGTGCGCACGTCATTTCGATCTACGACGGAAAGGTCGTCGAAATCAAGCGCAACCGCATCACCAACAAATACGACGTTTTCGTGGCTCACGGCGAATATATAACCTCCTATGCCAACATGGGGTCGATCTGCGTCGAAAAGGGCCAGAAAGTGGCAAGAAACGAACAGTTGGGCACCATCGGCTCGTCGGTCAACATCATGACGATGGAAACCGAGTACAAACTGGTATTCGGCATCTACCCGCCGAACCCCGGCGAGAAGCTCCGCGCCGAAAACTGTTTCAAACGGTAAACCCCGGCGATAAACACCGAACCGGGAACCCTTCCGAACGATAAACACCGACAATAAATCCCGGATCGGAAACACTCCGAATGGCAAACTCCGGCAACACACACCGAACCGGAAACCCCTCCGGACGACAACCCCGGCATGAAGCTCCGCGCCGAAAACTGCTTCAAACGGTAAACCCCGACGATAAACACCGAACCGGAACCCCCTCCGAACGGTAACCCCGGCGACATACCGAAAACCGTTTCGGGCTACAGTCCCAGACGCCCACACTCGGGCGGGGACTGTTTCAGACGGCGCCCCCAACCCCGAACTGTTTCTGGCGGCGTTCCCGCTAAATACCGTTTCGGGCGAAGGATAATTCCCATCAAAAACTTCAGGCATCGGCGGGCAGAAATTCCTCATTAAACAGGCCAGCTCTCCCGTCGACCTTTTCCGGCTTGAAAAGACCTTGTATGCTGCCCAGCACCAAGCCTGGACAGGGCACAATAAGCGGGATCAGGCTTCTACCTGATCCCGCTTACCAATTATTCCGGAAAGTCGTCAGACCTCCGGCGAATCGAGGATAATCACCGGGTCGCCTATGTTGGCGGGGATTTCGACCCAAAACCAGTTCAGGTCGCCCGGTTTGTCGGCCGCATCCACGCCCACGACATAGTAGAAGAGCTTGTCGCCGGCCTTGAATCCGGCACCGTTGTTATTGAACTTGTGCTCGGCCGTGTCCATATAAACGCCCGGCACGTTCTCCTCGTAATCCAGCAGGATATACCCGATCAGCGTCTTTTCGTCATCATACCCTTCGCCGATAACATTCACCGTCTCGGTACTCGAATAAAAATGCGCACACTTGACATTGGCTTTGTTGGTGACACGCAACGTCCCCTTTCCGCCGACCGTCTCGTAAGAGAATTCGACATCGACCCACGGCGACGTCACGACGACCGGTTCGTCGGCTGTCGTCGTTGAAGCCTTCGCCGGATCCGAATCGGTATATCCCGGGTCGTTCCCGGCCAGCGCGACGACTTCGAGCGTATATTTCGTAGCGGGCTTGAGCCCCGAAAAAGAGACCTCCACGGCATCATACGAAGCTACTTCAGCCACGACGACCTCCTGTCCCCTTTCGGTCGCCAGCAGTTTATAGCCGAATGCCGCAGCATGTTCCACGGCTGTCCACGAAGCCGCGAACGACGTGGGTTTGACATCCTTGAAGACAATCTCGGGCGAAGCGAGTTTCACCGGCTGCGGATCGGGTTCGGGCCTTTTGTCGTCATCACACCCCGAAAACAACGCCACGGCAAAGAAAGCCGCAAGTGCGGTAAGCATTTTGAAGATTTTCATTTTTTGAGATTTTTGGTTAATACTTCGTGACAAGGCAAATATAACGGTTTTTTCCTTTCGTTATACCCTGCGGATATTTCATAACAAACAGTCAATCAGAATAATTATTAAGAAAAAATCCGTCCGCAACTCCCTGTGTATATCCCGATCGCAAATAAAAGTTACAATCCGTAACTAAAATCCCGATTTACCCGAAAAAATATATTTTTTCATTTTTACGGCACTTCCCGGCGGAGGAGGCCGATGCGGCTTCGGGACGCCCCCGGACAGCTGCAACGAGAAAAAGCCCTCCGGGGCGTTTTCATCTGCATTATTTTTGTACTTTTGCAAAGATTTACAGACTGATTACGGCCTCGGGCTGTCCTTAAACATGGCAATACGATACTATAACGACGATTGTACCTTCCGGCTGCCTCAGAAACGCCTGACGGCGGCATGGCTTCGCGCAGTGGCCGAAGCGGAAGGGTATACGCCGGGCGATGTGAGCTACATCTTCTGCTCGGCGCAACGGCTTCTGGAGATGAACCGCCAGTGGCTCGGGCACGACTATTTCACCGACGTCATTACGTTCGATTACAGCGACCGCAAAGGCGCCCGCATAATCTCGGGCGACATCTTCATCGACGTCGAGACCGTCGCCGACAATGCCCGGCAATACGGCTGCACGACGCTCCAGGAAATGCGCAGGGTCATCGTACACGGCGTGCTGCACCTCTGCGGGCAGGGTGACAAGACGCCCCGCACCAATGCACAGATGCACCGCAAGGAGGATAAATACCTCAAATTCTGGGAGGCGGCACAATGACACTCGAATACGATATAATCGTCATCGGCGGCGGACATGCCGGCTGCGAAGCGGCCTCTGCCGCCGCACGCCTGGGGTCGCGCACGCTGCTGCTCACCATGGACATGGCCAAGATGGCTTCCATGTCGTGCAACCCGGCCGTCGGGGGAGTAGCCAAAGGTCAGATAGTCAGAGAAATAGATGCTTTGGGAGGACAGATGGGACGCATTACCGACCTCACCGCGATCCAGTTTCGGATGCTCAACCGTTCGAAGGGCGCAGCCATGTGGAGCCCCCGTGCGCAATGCGACAAAACCCGTTTCTCGGAGGAGTGGCGCCATACGCTCGAAAACACGCTCAACCTCTATATCTGGCAGGACGCCGCCACCGAGCTGCTGTTCGACACCTCGGCAACCAAACCGCGCGTGACAGGCGTGCGGACGCGCATGGGCATCGAATTCGCCTGCAAGGCCGTCATACTTACCGCCGGTACGTTCCTCGACGGGCTGATGCACTGCGGCACATCGCACGCCGAGGGCGGCAGGGCAGGGGACGCCGCTTCGCACGGGATCACGGAGTCCCTGCGCGCAATCGGATTCGAAACCGGGCGTATGAAAACCGGTACGCCCGCACGCCTCGATGCCCGCACGATCGACTTCGAAATACTCGAACCGCAATACGGGGACGAAAAACCATCCAAATTTTCATTTTCCCCTGATACACAACCTGTTAAATACCAGCTTCCTTGTTTTCTGGTCTACACGTCGGCCGAGGTGCACGACATCCTGCGCACAGGGTTCGACCGCTCGCCGCTGTTCAACGGGACGATAACGGGAATCGGGCCGCGCTACTGCCCGAGCATCGAAGACAAACTGCGTACATTCGCCGACAAAGACCAGCACCAGCTCTTCCTCGAACCCGAAGGACGCAGCACCAACGAATACTACCTCAACGGTTTTTCTTCGTCACTGCCCTGGGAAATACAGTTGGAAGCACTGCATAAAATCCGGGGATTCGAAGACCTCCACATCTATCGCCCGGGCTATGCCATCGAATACGACTATTTTCCACCCACACAATTGCACCATTCGCTCGAAACGAAACTCGTTTCCGCCCTTTATTTCGCCGGGCAGGTCAACGGGACGACCGGATACGAAGAGGCCGCAGCCCAGGGGTTGATGGCCGGGATCAATGCACACCGGATGCTGAAAGGGGAGGAGGCCGTCGTATTGCAGCGCGACGAAGCCTATATCGGAGTGCTGATAGACGACCTTGTGACCAAAGGGGTGGACGAACCCTACCGCATGTTCACCTCGCGTGCAGAATACCGCATCCTGCTCCGGCAGGACAATGCGGACATTCGGCTTACTCCTATCGGATATAAAATCGGGCTTATTACCCAAAAAAGATACGACTATTTCGTCAAAAAAAATACGCTCGTAGAATCGCTTATTTCTTTCGCTCGCCAACAGAGTATCAAAGCAGCCGAAATTAACGACTATTTAAAAGCAATAAATTCCGAACCTTTATCACAGGGAAGGAAGCTTTACGACATACTAATGCGGAATAATGTTTCGTTCGATTCGTTGCAAGCCGTCCTGCCGAAGCTCCGAAAATTCATCGAAACGAACCGGATGGAGGAAGAGGTGATCGAAGAGGCAGAAATCCAAATCAAATATAAAGGATATATTGAACGCGAAAAATTCATTGCAGAAAAACTACATCGGCTCGAAAACATACGGATTCCTGTGGATTTCGACTTTCACTCGATGAATTCCCTGACTATCGAGGCCCGGCAAAAACTGTCCCGAATCCGTCCTGAAAACATCGGGCAAGCCTCGCGCATACCCGGAGTTTCACCCGCAGACGTAAATGTTCTCTTGGTAAAATTCGGAAGATAGGGTAATATTCCACGTGGAACCTATCAACCCACAACCTCCCGAAATAATTAAATCACGAGATTCTGTAAAGATTATCACTTCTATATTCTTCCCGAACAACCACCAAAGAAGACATGTTCCACGTGGAACATATATACAAAACCCTTAAACACAAACGAAACAAAAAGAGGCCGCTGTATGAAGTGCACCCCAAATATTGGACGGATTAGTATTTGTTTAGATGGCATGAGTTCGGTATTGTACCGGGCTCATGTTGTTTAAGTATTTCTTTATCCGCTTGTTATTGTAGTAGTCGATATATTCTTCCAATTCTTTTCGGAAATGGTCTATGGATGAGAATTTTTGCAAATATAATAATTCGGACTTCAATAATCCAAAGAAACTTTCCATAGCAGCGTTATCCAGACAGTTACCCTTGCGCGACATGCTCTGTGTAATACCTTTCTGTCTTAAACGGAGCTGATACTGCTTCATCTGATACTGCCAGCCCTGGTCGGAATGCAAGACAATACCCGGAGAATCCGGTATTCTGGCAAACGCATCGTCCAGCATCTTCATGATCTGCATAAAGTTAGGGCGTTCAGCTATTTTATAGCTAATAATCTCCCGGTTATATAAGTCCATAATCGGCGATAGATATAACTTTACGCCGCAAACCGAAAATTCCGTAAGGTCAGTAACCCACTTCTGATTCGGTTTTTCGGCTGCAAAGTCGCGTTGCAGAAGATTGGGCGCTATCCGTCCGATCTGTCCTTTGTATGAACAGTATTTACGGAGCCTGACCTGACTTTTTATCCCGCAAATATTCATCAGCTTAAGTACGGTTTTGTGATTTATCGCATATCCGATCTTATTCATTTCAACGGTAATGCGCCGATAACCATAACGCCCCTTATGTTCGTGATATAACCTTATAATACTCTCTTTTTCGCGAGCATATTTATCGGGTTGTTTTGATTTTCTGAAGTGATAATAAAATGTGCTTCGCGCCATCCCTGCGGCTTTGAGCAATACTGAAAGCCGGCACTGCGGCCTTAGTCCTTCGATGGCTTGGGCTCTTTCCCGCTCTCGCGGACAATGCGCTCCTCGACTAAGGCCTGCAATTTTTTTAAGTAAGCATTCTCGGCACGAAGATACTCCAGTTCCTTAAGCAACTCTTCGTGCGGAGTCGTTTTGAGTTTGACTTTTTTAGTCTTCGATTTACTCATGGCCGGCCTCCTTCTTTGCGGTTTACGCCGCAGGCCTTCAGCACCTTGGTTTTGATAGAGCCGCTCCCATTGACGAATAACAAAAGGGCCCGGAATGCCGAAATGCACTGCTGTCTCCAGCAAAGATAGATGATTTTGGTGCATATGCTTCAAAACTGACAACTTAAATTCTGCACTGTAGCTACCGTGGCGCAGCTTAAGGCCGGCAAGGCCATGGCGCTCGAATAATGTTACCCACAAGTGAACTTGCGAGCGGCCACAGCCCAAGTGACATCCGGCTTCCCTAACCGAAAGTCCGCCTTCGAGTACCAGTTTTACGGCCTTTAAACGAATCTCATAATTATATTTCATAAAAAACACCCCAAAAGTGTCCAACTTTTGGGGTGCAGTACAGTATAGCGGCCTCTTAACAATATATTCGTATTCTACAAAACAATCGTACACCAATTGTATTTATCCTCAGCTCGTCCGTACTGAATATCCTGCAATCGGGTATATAATTCCAGAGAAATCTTACCAACCTTATCACCATAAGAGTAGGTTTTCTCCGTCTGCATGTCATAGATAGTGCCGATAGGGGAGATCACGGCAGCCGTTCCGCAGCCGCCGCACTCCTCGAAAGAGGCAAGTTCTTCGACCGGGATTTTTCGGTCTTCGACCTCAAGCCCCATATCGCGGGCCAGCTGGCGGAGGCTCATATTGGTGATCGACGGAAGCACCGAAGGGGATTTCGGAGTGATATATTTGCCATCCTTGATGCCGAAGAAATTGCATGCACCGCACTCTTCGATGTATTTATGCTCCGCAGCGTCGAGATACATGATATTTGAATAGCCCATTTTATGCCCTTTTTCACCCGACAAAAGGCTGGCCGCATAATTTCCGCCGACTTTCACATCGCCTGTTCCACGTGGAGCAGCACGATCCTGCTCTCGGTCGATGGCAACTAGGATCGGCTTGATTCCCTCCTTGAAATAAGCACCCACAGGCGAACAGTAGACAATCAGCAAAGCATCCTTTGCAGGTTTGACCCCCAGGCCGGCCGTCGTTCCGAACATCACCGGACGCAGATAGAGCGAGGCCCCTGTTCCGTAGGGGGGAATATAGGCTTCATTCCTCCGAACGACCTCGACGCAGGCATTGACGACCATTTCGACGGTCGGCAGCGGAAGGCAAAGACGTTCGGCCGAAGACCGGAGGCGGCGGGCATTGTCCTCGACACGGAACAGGCGGACTTTCCCATCGACTCCACGAAAGGCCTTGAGACCCTCGAAAAGTTCGATGCCATAATGCAGGCACGAAGCTGACATGTGCATCTTGATGTACTCGTCGCTCGTAACCTCCATATCACTCCATTTACCATCCGTAAAATAATAACGGACGTTGACGTCGGTCTTGTGATAGTCGAACCCCAAGGCGCTCCAATCTATATTTTCCATTATAGTAAAATTTAAAGGTTTTTCTAAATTATCCCCACAGCAAAGTAAACCGGGCAAAAACAAACCTTGAACCGATCCTTTCCTCACATTATCCTACGATAGCACCGTTATTCGTATTTCCGTCGGGGCCCAGCAGCAGCAGTTTCCCCGAAGCATCTTCGGCCATCAGGATCATGCCCTGCGACACGATACCTTTCAGTTCGCGGGGAGCGAGGTTTACAAGAACCAGCACCCTGCGCCCGACCAGCTCTTCGGGAGTAAAATATTCCGCTATTCCCGAAACGATCGTCCGCTGGTCGATCCCCGTGTCCACCGTCAATTTAAGCAATTTCTTCGTCTTGGCGACCTTTTCCGCCGCAAGGATCGTAGAAACCCGGATATCCATTTTCTGGAAATCGTCGAATTGTATCGTATCTTTCTGAGGTTCAATATTTTGCAAATTTTCAGCAGCCAGGTTAGCCTCTTTCGTCGCCGCAAGCTTATCCAACTGGCGCTGGATCACGTCGTCCTCGATCTTCTCGAAGAGCAACGACGCCTCGCCGATCTTATGCCCGGCAGCGATCAGCTCCATCGCCCCGAGGCGCTCCCATCCGAATTTCTCCACGGCGAGCATCTTCAGGATCTTCGACGCCGAGAAAGGCATGAAAGGCTCGATGGCAATCGCCGTATTGGCCGTAATCTGCAACGCAATGTTGAGAATCGTTTTCACGCGCCCGGAATCGGTCTTGATGACTTTCCACGGCTCGGTGTCCGCCAGATACTTGTTGCCGATACGCGCAATGTTCATGGCATCCTTCAGGGCTTCGCGGAAACGGTAGTTCTCGATATTGGCCTCGAGCGAACCCTTCACGGCAGCTACCTCCGCAACTGTCTGACGGTCATAATCATTCATCTCTCCGCAGGCAGGAACTTCTCCGCCGTAATATTTCTGCGTAAGCACCAGCGCACGGTTGACGAAATTTCCCAGCACAGCAACCAGCTCGTTGTTGTTGCGGGCCTGGAAATCCTTCCATGTAAAGTCGTTATCCTTGGTTTCGGGGGCATTGGCACACAGCACATAGCGCAATACGTCCTCCTTTCCGGGGAACTCCCCCAGGTATTCATGCAGCCATACCGCCCAGTTGCGTGAGGTCGAAATCTTATCGCCCTCGAGATTCAGGAACTCGTTGGCCGGCACGTTCTCGGGCAGTATATAACCCCCGTGCGCCTTGAGCATCGAGGGGAAGACGATGCAGTGGAACACGATATTGTCCTTGCCGATGAAATGCACCATCTTGGTGTCTTCCGACTTCCAGTACTTTTCCCAATCGGGGGTAAGGTCTTTCGTGGCGGATATGTAACCGATCGGAGCGTCGAACCACACATAGAGCACCTTCCCTTCGGCACCCTCCACGGGCACGGGGATGCCCCAGTCGAGGTCACGGCTCACGGCACGGGGCTGCAATCCGCCGTCGAGCCAGCTCTTGCACTGTCCGTAGACATTCGTCTTCCACTCCTTATGCCCATCGAGTATCCACTCGCGGAGGAAGCCTTCGTATTGATCCAGCGGGAGATACCAGTGCTTCGTCTCCCTTTTGACCGGAACCGAACCCGACACGGCGCTATGCGGGTCGATCAGCTCGTCGGGCGAGAGGGTAGACCCGCATTTCTCGCACTGGTCGCCGTAGGCACGGTCGTTCCCGCATTTGGGACAAGTGCCGACGATATAACGGTCGGCAAGGAACGTCTGCGCCTCCTCGTCGTAATACTGCATGGAGGTCTTCTCGATGAATTTCCCCTCGTCGTAAAGTTTGCGGAAAAATTCCGACGCGGTCGCGGCATGGGTCGCCGACGATGTCCGCGAATAGATGTCGAACGACATTCCCAACCCCTCGAACGACTTTTTGATCAGGTTGTGATAACGATCCACGATCTGCTGCGGGGTCACACCCTCCTTGCGGGCCTTGATGGTGATAGGTACGCCGTGCTCGTCCGATCCGCAGACCGAAATCACGTCGCAGCCCTTCAGCCGCAGGTAACGCGTGTAAATATCCGAAGGTATATAAACTCCCGCCAGATGGCCGATATGCACCGGGCCGTTTGCATAGGGGAGAGCCGATGTAACGAGGTAACGCTTGAACTCTTTTGCCATATTGAGATATACAGTATTACTAATTTCTGTCAAAATTAGTAATTTTTAGGGAAAGAAAAAGCAAAGCTCCATTATTTGTTTACAAACTACAAGAACACCCTGCCGCAAGAAAACAAAACGGAAACCACGGGAGCGAATCGGTCTGCCCCCGGCTACGGGGTAAAAATATACCCCGGCTTATACCGGGGCATATTTCCTAATCATCGGCGGCCGAAAACGCTATTCGAACACCAGCTCGTCGAGCAGCCATCCTGCGCCCGCGTACTTGTCGATGATGAACAGCACGTAGCGGATATCGACCGATATCGTACGCTGCAGATCGGGCTCGAAAGCTACATCTCCCGACATGGCTTCCCAGTTGCCGTCGAAAGCCAGCCCGAGCAGTGCACCCCTGGCATTCATCACGGGCGAACCCGAATTGCCGCCCGTAATATCGCAGTCGGCAAGGAACGCCACCGGAAGTTCGCCTCCGGCATTGGCATAACGGCCGAAATCGCGTGCCGCATAAAGCTCCTTGAGTTTTTCGGGCACGGTGAACTCTGTGGGGTTCTGCGGGTTTTCCTTCTCCATCACGCCCTTGAGCGTCGTATAGTAGTTGTATTCGATGCCGTCGGCAGGCGAATAGGGCAGCACGCGGCCATAGGTCAGGCGCAGCGTGAAGTTGGCATCCGAAGCCCACGCCTTTTTCGGGTTTTGGAGCATCAGCCCCGCCACGTATTTACGGCTTCCCTCGTAATATTTCTCCACGATCGGCTTGCGTGCCTGAGAAAGCGCATTATACTTCTCCCACACCGATTTCACAAACGGGGCAATGGGGTCGGCGGCATATTTATCGGCAGAAAACGAACCGATCAGCTCATCGACCTTTTCCTGCGATGTAAAGAGCGAATTATCGAAAATATAATCCACATAGGCATCCGTATCGCCGTTGAATTCCTTATCCACGATCTCCGTATAGAACGACGGCAGGTCGGTCATGTGCTCGCGGGCGATCTTCAGCATGCGCTTGGCCACCTTCCGGTCGGTCGGGGCGTTGTAATCCTTATACCAACCGGCCATCGCCTTTCGGGCCTCTTCGGGATACTTTATCTCCGTCCGCCCGTCGAACATTTTTGCAGGGGTCAGTATTTCGACCGCACGCAGGAAAGCCTCTTCCAGATACTGGCGGTTATCGTCGATGCCGGCCAGCCCCTCGATCGCTTCTCGGATTTTCGGCAGCGCGTCAATATACCCTTCCTCGGGCAGCGTATTCTTCTCGGCCCACGCCTGGAAGGCAGCTTCCTGCTGCTGCTTGCGCTCCTTGACACCCAGTTTGAGGATGCCGCGAGACTTGCCAATCGAATTCTTCCAGTAGTTCGACGACGTGGCGTATTTCGAAGCATACTGGATACGTACCTTGTCGCTGGCAGCCATGTCCTCCTTCAGGATCGCCTGGCGCTCGCCGCGGATAAAGATCCGGTTGGGATTCGAAACGTTCAGCATGTCGTCGATCTCATACGAAGTCATATAACGCTGCGTGGAACCCGGGAACCCCATGATCATGGCGAAATCCCCCTCCTTGTAACCGTCGAGCGAAATCTTGAGGAACTTCTCGGCCTTGTAAGGACGGTTTTCGGGCGAATAATCCGCCGGCCTATTATCCTGTCCGGCATAGACGCGAAACACCGAGAAATCGCCTGTATGGCGCGGCCACATCCAATTGTCGGTGTCTCCGCCGAACTTGCCGATCGACGTAGGGGGCGTTCCCACCAGGCGCACGTCGGTATAGACCTCGATCACGAAGGCAAAATACTGGTTCCCTTCGAAGAAGGGCTTGACCTCGACCACCATGCCGGGGTTGGCCTCCTGCAGCGAAGCGGTCAGGCCGGCGATATTCTCCGAGGTGATCCGTTCGTACTCCTGCTGCCCGGCCGTGGAAGGCACGTTGCCCAGAATATCCGCAGTCACGTCGCTGATCGAACGGATGAAACGCACCTTGAGCCCCGGGGCAGGAATCTCCTCCTGGCGCGACATGGCCCAAAAGCCGTTCTTCAGATAGTCGTGTTCGACCGACGACAGGGATTGTATCGACCCGTAGCCGCAGTGGTGGTTGGTGAACAGCAGGCCGTCGGGCGAAACGATCTCGCCCGTGCAGCCACCGCCGAAAATGACGATCGCATCCTTGAGCGAAGATTTGTTGATGCTGTAAATATCCTCGGCCGAAAGTTTGCATCCGCGCGCCTTCATGTCCCGGATATTCATTTTCTGCAGGTAAGGCAGCATCCACATGCCTTCGTCTGCCGCCGCGGTCAGCGACACGCACGCCGCTGCAATCAGTAAAAACAGTTTCTTCATATATAAACGATTATTTGATGTTAATCATGTTCAGGATCGAACGCTCGGCCTTGCGGCGCACCTCTTCGTCGAGTACGATCTCCGGGGCCTCCCGCTCGAGGCATTCGCAGATGTTTTCCAGCGTCACCATCTTCATGTACTTGCAGTTGTTGCAGCCGCATGTCTCGTCGTCCGGGGGCGCCGGGATAAATGTCTTGCCGGGATAGCGCCTCTTCATCTCGGCGAGGATGCCCGATTCGGTGACGACGATGAACTCATCGGCCCCGCTGCGGCCGCAATAGTCGAGGATCGCAGCCGTCGACCCCACGAAATCGGCCACCTCGATGATATAGGCCCGGCATTCGGGATGCACGACGATGCGGGCTGCGGGGTGCTCCTTTTTGAGCCGGAGCAGTTTTTCGAGCGAAAACTCCTCGTGGACATGGCACGCCCCGTCCCAGATCACCATATTCTCGCGGCCGGTCAGCTTCTTGATGTAAGCGCCCAGGTTGCGGTCGGGCGCGAAGATGACGGGGCGGTCGGCCGGGATCGACTCCACGACCTTCAGGGCATTCGACGAAGTGCAGCAAATATCGGTCAGCGCCTTGACCCCGACGGTGGTGTTGACATACGAAACCACCGTATGCCCCGGGTACCTGGCCTTGAAGGCCGCAAAGTCGCGGGCATCGCACGATTCGGCCAGCGAGCATCCCGCCTCGGGACAGGGTATGAGCACCTTTTTGCCAGGGCATAGCACCTTGGCGGTCTCGGCCATGAAATGCACGCCGGCGAACAGGATGATTTCCGCATCGACCGACTGCGCCTTGACCGACAGCGCAAGCGAATCGCCCAGGAAGTCGGCCACCTCCTGTACTTCGGGCAGCGTATAGTAATGGGCCAGTATGACGGCGTGTTTCCCGCGTTTCAGTTCTTCGATCCTATTCCGGATTTGCGCGGAGTTATCAACCTTCATTTTTAATTTTTACTTTTTAATTTAAATTTAATAAGAAATAAGAATAGAAATAATAGCTGTTGATACTGTTCACAAGTTTCCCTGGAAAATATCTTTCAACATTTTACTCCCGAGCTGTTTCCTATTCCTCGTTACAACCGGTTCGTATTCAAAGGTATGAAATTATAATCAACAATTGTCAAAAACCGTTGTCAACATTTCGACAGCTGTTTGTTGTGAACAATCTGTTCCGTTTTCCGGGGTTCGGGGCTGACTATAATTTCCCATAACTTTTTTTGGTTTCCGGAAAATCTTGTATATGCCCGCCCTTTCCGGAATTTGCAACTCTTCCGACCGGAAAGTTATCATTAGTTATCGCCGTTTATCAACACGCTTCCTAACACGATTTCATCACCTTTTCGACAATCTTTTCCGCGATTCCGCGGTACCATTTTTCGACGCGCGGATCTATCCCCGCAGCAGGCCTCCCTTCGTCGGCTCCTTCCATGATCGACTGTACGATAGGTATTTCCCCCAGGAAATCCACGCCGTGCTCTTCGGCGAACCGGCGAGCACCGCCTTTGCCGAAGAGGTAGTAGCGGTTTTCGGGCAGTTCCTCGGGGGTGAACCAGGCCATGTTTTCGATGATTCCCGCCACGGGGATGTTGACGTTTTCGTTGCGGAACATCTCCACGCCGCGCACGACGTCGGCCACGGCGACCTGCTGGGGCGTCGAGACGATCACCGCGGAATCGATCTTCAGCTCCCCGATGATCGAGAGGTGTACGTCGCCCGTTCCGGGGGGCAGGTCGGCCAGCAGGAAGTCGAGCGTCCCCCATTTGGTCTGGTGGATCATCTGTTTCAGGGCGCTGACGGCCATGGCGCCGCGCCATAGCAGGGCGTCGGTAGGTTTGATGAAGAACCCGATCGACATCAGCCGGATGTCCATCGGCTCCGCAGGGACGATATGGTCTGCGCCCTCTTCCTGCACGGCGTCGGGCAGGTAGCCTTCCACTCCGAACATCTTGGGCTGCGAAGGCCCGTATATGTCGGCGTCGAGGATGCCTACGCGGAATCCCATGTTTCGCAGGGCGACCGCGAGGTTGGCCGTGACGGTCGATTTGCCTACCCCGCCCTTTCCCGATGCGACGGCAATGACCTTGGCGATGCCGCCCGTGGTCGTCTTCAGCTTGGGTTCGGGGCGCGGGGCGGCGCCGCCCTCCTTGATGACTACCAGTACCGTTTGACCGGGGAATTCGCGTTTGAGCAGTTCCTCGGCCTGGTTTTTGATTTTCACTGCGAACGGGTCGCGCGCCTTGGCGAAGCGGAGTACGACGGTGATTTTTCCGGCCGCCGAGGCGATATGCTCGATAAAACCGCTGCTGACGATGTCCTGCCCCGTTTCGGGATGGACGAGCGACGCGAGCAGATGTCTGATTTTTTCTTCCATATTTGTGTCGTGACTTTCCCTGCAAAGATAACGTATATTTTACAGAATAAATATAGGTTAACCTTCTTTTTTATCGTTTTTCGATAAATTTTATTTGTTTTTCATATAAATTCCGTATATTTGCGAAAGAAAACCGGAATCGGGACAAAATTAGGACAAACAAAAAATAACTTCGTTATGAATTTTATCAAAACTTTTCTGGCTGCCATCCTTGCGTTTGTCGTGGGATCGGTACTGGTAGTCTTCCTTTGGATTTTCATCCTGCTCGGCATTGCCGGTTCGATGGAGAAAAGCGTGGCCGTACACCCCGAGTCGATCCTCAAACTCGATTTTTCGGAGGTGTTGACCGATGCCCCGTCGAGCGATCCTTTCGCCGGCTTCGATTTCGCGACGCTCCAGTCTACGCGCATGCTTCCGCTGATGAAGGCGCTGCGTGCGCTCGAGGCGGCGAAGGACGATCCGCGGATCAAGGGTATTTACCTGCGTATGAACGGCAACGGCGGAGTGGCGGGTTCGGCCCTGCTCGAAGAGCTGCGCGAGGCGATCGTCGATTTCAAGCAGAGCGGCAAGTTCGTCGTCGCCTATAACGAAACCTACTCGCAGGGGCAGTATTACCTCGCCTCGGCGGCTGACAGGATTTACATGCAGCCCGAAGGAGCTATGGACTGGTCGGGCCTTTCGTTCAACCTGGCGTTTTACAAGGGGCTGCTCGACAAGCTCGACGTCAAGGCCGAAGTTTTCCGCCCCACGGCCTGCAAGTACAAGAGCGCCGTCGAGCCCTATATTCTTTCCAAGATGTCGGATGCCAACCGCGAGCAGATGCAGGAGCTGGTCAATTCGATGTGGAATACCATTGCCGCCTCGGTGGCCGAAGCACGCGGCATCGACCTGGAAACCCTGAACCGGATCACCGACAAACTGGAGGTTTCGCTGCCCGAGGATGCCCTCGAACACGGGTTCGTGGATAGCCTGGTCTACGAAGACCAGATGGACGACGTATTTGCCCAGCTGGGCGTGCAGTCCGATTCCGACGGTCAATACAATTTCATCACCCTGGGCGAATATGCGTCGCAGGTAGGTGCCGACCTCAAGAATATTTCGGCCGACCAGGTGGCTGTCGTCTATGCCGACGGCGCGATCGTCGACGGCGAGGGCTTCGGCCGCGAGGTTTACGGCAATACGCTGGCTGCGACGCTGGCCGGGGTGCGTGCCGACGACAAGGTCAAGGCCGTGGTGCTGCGCGTGAATTCCCCGGGCGGCAGCGCATTGGCTTCGGATGTCATCTGGCGCGAAATGGAGCTGCTCAAGGCCGAGAAACCCGTCATCGTCTCGATGGGTTCCTATGCTGCCAGCGGCGGTTACTATATCTCGTGCCCGGCCGATGTCATTGTGGCCGACAAACTGACCCTGACGGGTTCCATCGGTGTCTTCGGCATGTACCTCAATACCATCGACGCCCTGAAGAACAAGCTGGGCATCACGTTCGACGCCGTGAAGAGCAATACCTCGGCAGGCATGGGCATGACTTCGGCCCTTACGCCAGCCGAAAGGGCTTCGATCATGCGCGGCGTGGATAAGGTTTACACGACGTTCACCAACAACGTGGCGCAGGGGCGCAACCTGCCTCTCGAGAAGGTGCTCGACATTGCCGGCGGCCGTGTATGGTCGGGCGACAACGCCCTCGGCATCGGCCTGATAGACACGTACGGTGGCCTGAAGACGGCCATTGCCGTCGCTGCGGACAAGGCCGGGTTGGGCGACAATTTCCGGGTGACGGAGGTGATCGAGCAGCCGACGGGTTTCGCGGCGTTCATCTCGTCGCTCAACGTCAGCATCCGCGAGGCCATGACCCGCTCGGAACTGGGAGTCATGATGAAGGAATACAAACAGGTGCAGGAAGCTGCTTCGCAGCAGGGGATCGTCATGTATTATCCCTTCAAACTCGAACTGCGCTAATCCCGGCCGGATGCCGGAACGATAAAAAGCGGCCCCTTTTCGAGAGGCCGCTTTTTATCGTTGCAGGGTTTCAAGGCCGGTGTGTCCGCGAAGCTGTCATTCGTGCCTGAAAAGGGGTTTGTCAGCCCTTGGCCGGGACTTTGGCCGCCGGATTTCCCCCCCCCGCCGAATCCTGCCCGCAGCGCATTTCATCCAGCTTGCGGCCTATCTCCTCGACCTGTTTCGCGTCGGGCGAAATGACCGTCGACCCGAACTTGCGCCGGTAGTCGCCCGGCGGGGAGCCGATGCGTTCGCGGAAGGCGCGGTTGAAATTCGAGATGTTGTAGAACCCGCAGCGCATACCGATCTCGGCGATCGGGTCGTCGGTCTCGACGATCATCTGTGCGGCGCGCACGATGCGGAAGCCGTTGAGGTAGTTCCACAGGTTCTGGTGGGTGTACTTTTTGAAAAAACGGCAGACCGAAGTCGCGGACATGCCTACCTCTTCGCCGATGTCTTCGAGCGAGATCTTACGTTGGTAATTGCCCTCCACGAACTGTACGATCTTGTTGATCCGGGCATTGCCGTCGGGTTGCATTTCGTAGTACGGGGCACCTATCGGCCCCGTTTCGTCCGGCCCAGCCGTGGCCAGGTCGTTGAGTATGTTCAGGAAAAGCGACGCCGATGCGAATCCCCGCAGCCCGGGCAGTTGCAGTAACCTGTCGCGGACGCGGTCTACGACGCTTTCGGCGAACCAGAGCCCGGCGACCGGCTGGCTCAGCATTTTCCGGATGGGGAGCATGGATTCCGTTTCGAATATCTGCCAGTTGGGCATGTCGCGGCTGAACTGCACGGCGACGGCCTCGCAATTGGTCTCCGCAAAGGCTTCGTCGCGTTTGTAACAGTGCGGTACGCGCGGGAAAATGATGATCAGGTCTTTTTCCGTGAAATTGTCGACCGATTGTCCGGTGACACGTGTACCCTTCACGTTCAGGGTCAGGCTGAGCATGTAATCCTCGTGGAAATGAAGGGGCGGATCGGTTTGTTTGTCAAACCAATACTGTGTGATGAACAAATCGTTGCCGGGCAACGGGGTGAGATCATTCAGGACACGTTTCATCAGATAATGAGACTTATGGTAACAAATATAGGAACTAATAAGGACAAATCAAAACCGGGGCGGCTTTTTGTGGGGAAGGATATGCGACCGGGGTTTCCCGCACCTTTGTTTACCGATCCGGAACGGGGCGTAAAGGAACCCCCGTGGTGAAAAGTGCGGAAAACGCTTTCTCCTTTCGCATTTAATGAATATCTTTGCGGATATGGCAGTGATCAGATTGACAAAGGAGTTTTCGTTCGAGGCCGCACATGCCCTCGACGGATACGACGGGCCGTGCCGTGAGATCCACGGGCATTCCTACCGGTTGTTCGTGACCGTGAAAGGGTGCCCTGCGGACGACGACACGAACCCCAAGTGTGGGATGGTGATGGACTTCGGTGTCCTGAAAAGCATTGTCAACGAGGAGGTCGTTTCCCGTTTCGACCATGCGCTCGTGTTGCGGGCGACACGCCGCGACGCTCCCCTGCGGGCGGTGCTGGCCGAACGCTTCGGCAACATCGTCACGGTGGACTACCAGCCGACGTGCGAAAACATGCTCGGCGATTTCGCGGCACGCATCGCACGCCGCCTGCCCCTGGGGGTGGAACTGCATTCGCTCCGCCTGCATGAGACTGCAACCTCGTTCGCCGAGTGGTTCGCCGAGGACAACCGCTGATTTCCGCCCGGCGGTTCCGCCGGAACGACATACCCCGACATTTCTACCGGACAGGCCCCGGGCGCAAGGGATAGGCGCACGGCAAACATCGAAAGGGAACTATTATTGACGCAAATCGAATATATGAAAAAACTGTTTCTCGTCGACGCCTATGCGTTGATCTTCAAGTATTACTATGCCTTTCTGGGGCGTCCCATGCGCAACCGGGCCGGCATGAATACCTCCGTGGTATTCGGCTTCGTAAAGTTCCTGCGCGACATCCAGAAGCGTGAGCGACCCGACCTGCTGGGCGTGGCGTTCGACCCCAAGGGCGGCAGCTTCCGCCGGGAGATATTTCCCGAGTACAAGGCCAACCGTGCCGAGACGCCCGAGGACATCCTCCTCTCCGTCCCCTATGTCAAGCGTGTGCTGGAAGCCATGTGCATCCCGATCCTCGAAGTCGAGGGTTACGAGGCCGACGACGTGATCGGCACGCTGTCGCAAAAAGGCGTCGAGGCGGGTTACGAGGTCTTCATGGTGACGCCCGACAAGGACTACGGCCAGCTGGTACGTGACAATTGCAAGATATACAAGCAGAAGGGCGCCGAAGGGAGCATCGAGATCGTCGACCGGGAGGCGATCCGCGGGAAATACGGCATCGACGACCCCAGCCTCGTGCGCGACATCCTCGCACTGTGGGGCGATGCTTCGGACAATATCCCGGGTGTGCCGGGAATCGGCGAGAAGAGCGCCTGCAAACTCGTGCAGGAGTGGGGAACGGTGGAAAATATCCTCGACAACGTCTCGAAGATCAAGGGCAAGCAGGGCGAGAAGATCGCCGAGTGGGGCGACAAACTGCGCCTTGCCAAGACACTGACCACCATTTGCCTCGACGTGCCCATCCCGTTCCGCGAAGAAGACCTCACGGTCTGCGAACCCCATATCGACGAACTCAAGGCCCTTTTTGCCGAATTGGATTTCAAGGCCTTTATGAACGACCTTACGAACCTTGCGCCCCCCGAGGAGCAACCCGAAGGCCCCCGCCAGGAGGCGCAGACCCAGCTTGCGGAGATGGCTCGGGCCAAGTCCGCCGCCGCCAAACGCGCGGCGCTGGTCGGACAGGGCAACCTCTTCGGCGACCCGGTGGTCGACATGCCTGCCGCCGAGGTTCCCGTCGCAGAACTGCAGGCCGAAGCCGATGCCATGCAGTTCAAGACGGCGCAGACCACGCCGCACGATTACCGCCTCGTGGAGAATGCCTCCCAGTTGCGCGAAGTGGTCGCCGAGGTCGGGAAATACGGCGAATTCTGTTTCGACACCGAGACCACGGGGTTCGACATCTTCAACGACCGCATCGTCGGCATGTCGCTGGCCGTAAAGCCGTTCGAAGCGTGGTACATTCCCTTCAAGGAGGAAAATACGGCGGAATATACGCAGATCGTGCGGCCGCTGTTCGAAGACGAAGGGATTGCCAAGATCGGCCAGAACATCAAGTTCGACCTGATGGTGCTCCGGCGCCTGGGGCTCGATATCCGGGGCCGCAAGTACGACACGATGATCCTGCATTACCTGCTCGATCCCGAGTCGCGCCACAACATGAACGCCCTGTCGGAAAAATACCTCAACTACAAGCCTATCGAGATCGAAACGCTGATCGGCAAGGGTTCCAAGCAGCTGACGATGGATCTGGTGAACGTCGAGCGCGTCAAGGAGTACGCCGCCGAAGATGCCGACGTCACCCTGCAACTCAAACACGTGCTCTACCCTCAGGTCGAGAAGATCGGGTTGCAACACCTCTATTTCGAGGTCGAGGAGCCCATGATCGCCGTGCTGGCCGACATCGAGATGGCGGGCGTGCGGATCGACTCCGGGGCGCTGGCCGAATACTCCGTCGAACTGAGCCGCAGGCTGGCCGAACTGGAAGCCGCGATCCGTGCCGAAGCCGGCGAGTCGACGCTCAACATCAACTCGGCACGCCAGCTGGGCGAGGTGCTTTTCGCCAAGATGCGCATCGCCGAAAAGCCCAAGATGACCAAGACCAAGCAGTTCTGCACCGACGAGGATTATTTGCAGACCTTCGCCCGCAAACACCGCATCGTCGACCTGATCCTCGAATACCGGGGTGTCAAAAAATTGCTTTCGACCTATGTCGAGGCGCTTCCCCAGCTGGTCAACCGGACGACGGGGCGTATCCATACCTCCTTCAACCAGGCGGTCACGGCTACCGGGCGCCTTTCGTCCACTAATCCCAACCTGCAGAACATCCCCGTGCGCGAAGAGATGGGGCGCCGCATCCGCCGGGCGTTCATCCCCTCCGATTCCGACCACCTGCTGCTCTCGGCCGATTACAGTCAGGTCGAGCTGCGCCTGATGGCGCACCTTTCGGGCGACGAATCGCTGATCGCGGCCTTCGCCCACGGCGAGGATATCCATGCCGCGACGGCCGCCAAACTTTTCAACAAAACCCTCGACGAAGTGACCTCCGAGGAGCGCCGCCGTGCCAAGACGGCCAATTTCGGCATCATCTACGGCATTTCGGCCTTCGGCCTGAGCCAGCGGCTCGAAATCCCGCGTAAGGAGGCCAAGGACATTATCGACGGTTATTTCGAATCTTACCCCAAGGTCAAGGAGTATATGGACAATGTGGTCGCCAGGGCCAAGGAGGAGGGATTCGTCTCGACGATCTTCGGCCGCCGCCGCTATCTCAACGACATCTCCTCGCACAACGCCGTGGCGCGCGGCCTGGCGGAGAGGAATGCCGTGAACGCCCCGATCCAGGGGTCTGCGGCCGACATCATGAAGATCGCCATGATCAATGTCCACCGCCGTTTCGCGGCCGAAGGCATCCGGTCGAAGGTGATCCTTCAGGTACACGACGAATTGGTCGTCGACATGCTCCGTTCCGAACAGGAGCGCGTCGCGGCCATCGTCACCGAATGCATGGAATCCGCCGCCGCCCTCAAGGTGCGCCTGGTGGTCGACTACGGCGTGGGCGACAACTGGCTCGAGGCGCATTGACCGCGTCCTGAGTCCGTTTGCAAGATATAGTAACGGACGGCATCGGATATGCAGACTCCCTGTTAATGCCTTGTATCCGTTATATCCGATGCCACCGCCGCCTCCTTCTTCGGTGCTGCCCCGGCGCTTTTGCGGACGCTTGTCTTGCTCCGGCGTCCCACGGGGAGGCGGCAGGAAAAATACAATGTTCGCGGATTTTTTGTTTTGATACTGAAATAAACTGACAGCTATGATCGAACCTATTTACCAGCCGGCCGCGTCGCGTTACGAAGATGGCATGACCTACCGGCGTGCGGGACGCAGCGGTGTGCTGCTGCCCGCCTTTTCGCTCGGCATGTGGCACAATTTCGGCAGCGGGCAGACCTTCTCCAATGTGCGGCAGATGGCCCATTACGCGTTCGACCGGGGAATCGTCCATTTCGATTTGGCGAACAACTACGGCCCCGCCTACGGTACGGCCGAGGAGAACTTCGGCCGTTTGATGGAGCAGTCGTTCCGACCCTACCGCGACGAACTCTTTATTTCGACCAAGGCGGGTTACGACATGTGGCTGGGGCCCTACGGCAACTGGGGCTCGCGCAAATACCTCATGGCAAGCCTCGACCAGAGCCTGCGGCGCATGAAGCTCGATTATGTGGACATCTTCTACTCGCACCGCTACGATCCCGAGACCCCGCTCGAAGAGACCCTCCAGGCTTTGGTCGACATCGTCCGCGCAGGCAAGGCGCTCTATGTCGGGCTGTCGCGCTACCCGCTGGCCGCGGCACGTTTCGCTTTCCGCTACCTGGCCCAGCGCGACGTACCCTGCCTGCTTTTCCAGGATCGCTACAACCTGTTCGACCGCGAACCCGACACGTCGGGCATCCTGACGCTCAATGCCGAGGCCGGGGCCGGGTTCGTGGCCTTTTCGCCGCTGGCACAGGGGCTGCTGACCGACCGTTACCTGAACGGTATTCCGGAAGGCTCGCGCATGGCGGCGGAGGGTTCGCTGCGGCGCGACGTGCTGACGGAGAGGATGTCGGAACGGATCCGCGGCCTGCATGAAATCGCCCGGCAGCGCGGCCAGACCCTTGCCGAGATGGCTTTGGCATGGCTGCTGCGCGACAAACGTGTCACGTCGGTCATTATCGGGGCAAGCTCCGTCGCCCAGATCGAAGATAACCTCCGGGCGCTGGAGCATGCATCCTTCTCCGACGACGAATTGTCGCGCCTCGACGCCCTGTCACGGTCATAGCGCCCTGCACGGATGAAAAGAGCCGCAGTCCCGAAGGACTGCGGCTCTTCGTGTTTTATGTCTACGTCCGGGGGCGGCTCAGGCTCGGGGGCGAACGGTTGCTTCCCGTGGAGCGCGGGGTGGCGCATGCGTCCGGAAGCTGGATCAGCCTGGCCCCCGAGACGATGCTCGTCTACACCTCGATGGAATGACCGGGCATTTTTCCCTGAACCGGAAAAACGAATCCCGCCTCTTTCGGGGAAGCGGGATTCTGCCTTTTCGGACGGGGATTACTCTTCCGTTTTTTGGCCTATGTAGAAGACGTAACCGTAGTACGCTTTGTATTTCTCGTAATGGGCGATCTCGTTTTTCTGCATTTCGGCCAGCAGGAGTGCCTTTTCACTGTGCCTGTATTGCTCCAGGAATCCCGGGATGCGTGCGCTTGCATGGGCGAAGTAGTTTTCCGTCCAGCAATGCTCGGGCAGTGCGAAATGCGCCAGAGGTGCATATCCGGCCTCTTCGAGGATCCGCACTTTCCCCGACGGGCTGTCGATGTCGGGGAAATAGTCCGAGATGAATTTCGACGCCAGGCGTGCGCCCGAGAGCCACGAGCATTCGGTCACGGCGATTATGCCGCCCGGTTTGAGGTACTGCCGCCACTCCCTCAGCCCGCGTTCGAATCCGATATTGTAGATCGAGCCTTCGGCCCAAATCACGTCGAACTCCCCGGGGCTGAAGGGCAGTGCATCCATCGAGCCCTGTATGGCCGTGACGCGGTTTTCCAGCCCGGCCTTTTTTATCCGGGCGCGGAATTCTTCCAACAGCTCCGGCAGCAGGTCGACGGCCGTTATCGTACAATCCCTGTTCCGGGCGATCGTGACGGTCTGTCCGCCGGTGCCGCATCCGATGTCGGCGATCCGCATCCCCGGCCTGTCGGGTACGAATTCCAGGGCGCGGAGCGTCTGCTCCACGCCGCCGGGCCCCTGCCTGTCGAGTTCCCTGAAGAAATCGGCGATCATTTTTAAATCGAAATCGAAGATCTGTTTATTTTCCTGTTCCATGGTTGTTTGTAGTTGAGGCCGCGCGCAGGATGGATTGGGAAATCCCGTGCATGGCGAATTTTTTAAAATAAGGCAAAATGAATGTCCGCCCGGGCAGAAATGCCCCCGGGAGGGAAGAAAGAGTCGGAATCCAATGCAAGTTATGGATTCCTACGATGCCGTATCCGTTTTAAACATCCAATGGTTTTAGTCGTTGTAAAGGTAGGTACAATTTTCCGAACCTGCAAATCCGCCGGGGAAAAGGTTCCCCGAAAAAGGGAACCCCGATCCCTTTTCAGGAACCGGGGCACTCCACAAGAGGCGCTTTCCCACTCTGCGTCAGAATGATATACCGACGCGTATGCCGAAATTATTGAGGTTGTTGACCGAGTAAGTCAGGACGTCGCCGCTGTTGGTGGCATAGCTGTAATAGAGTGCCACATGGAACCCGAAACGGTAGTCGGGGCGCGGGAAGATGCTCACGCCGATTTCGGGCGAGAGGTAGAATCCCCACGTGTCGTTGTACTGCTTGACGACGTAGTAATAGGACGAAAGTTCGGCGTAGTTGGCTCCCAGCTTCAGGCCTGCATAGGGCTGGAATACGCTGTCCGTAAGCCAGGTGTAACGGCTGGTGACGCCGAACGGCAGCTGGAATACGGAGTGCTTCTGGTTGACCGTGAGGGCCGAACCGTTGCCCAGGTCGAGTGTCTGGCGCGGAATCGTTTCGAGGTTGGTCTGGTAAGAGATGAACGGGCCCACGGCGATGGCCGGCGTGATGAAATAGCCGCCTTCGAAGTTCATGCCCCAGCCCGAGGCTTTGTCGGCGAGGCTGCTGCCCAGGGGCACGCCCATCTGCCAGTCGACGTTGATGTAATTGTTCGGGAAGATCTGCGCTTTGCCCGTGCGCGCAGCGGCGAGCAGGACGACACAGAGTGCGATGGTTTTTAGAACCGGGTATTTCGATGTTTTCATAATCGGACGTGTTTTTACGGTTAAATTATTTTTTCAGGTAAGGCGACTGGTCGAATGCCTGTTCGACGGCGTCCAGCGTGCGCTGCTGGTTGAGGCTTTCCGACGAGGTGAGCAGGCCGCCGATGTAGCTGTCCCAGATGACGGGCAGTTTCTTGCCGCTCTGCTGGTCGGCTTCCAGATCCAGCATCTCGATCAGCAGCGAACCGGCCGTATAACCGTAATATACGCGGTAGGGATAGTGCCATCCCAGCCAGTCGCCCCAGTATCCGGGCGTCCAGTAGTAGGGGTAGTACCACCACCAGTAGGGATAGTCGTAACCCACGAAATAGGTCACTTTCTGCACGTAGCTCAATTGCAGGCCGACGCTGGCCGCATCCTTGTCCTCGGTGCGGGTGTAGCCGGCGGCGTTCATGCGGCTGGCGACCGTGTTGACGATCTCCAGCGCATTGCCGTCTTTCCAATATTCCGTCTTGTCTGCGCCACCGATCAGCAGGATGCTGTCGGGGAGGTAGTAGGTGTCCACTGCACCGAAGTCGGCTTCGGTGTCGTAAGCGGTGTAGACCAGATAGTCTTTGTGGAGGCCCGATGTCGAGGGCTCTTTCTGGCACGCGCAAAACGCAACTGCAACGAGTGCGTATGCGAGGTAACGTAATTTTTTGACGGTCATGATTTTGATTTTTTAGTTTGCTGTCTCGGAGCATGTTCAAAATTCGTTCCTTCCACACCTTTTTTACGCGTGGAAGCCTGATCGGGATATAAAAAAGCAGTTTTGCGATATGCAACGCGGCTGCGGTGTGTTCTATGGTCGGGCACAGGGGTTTAACCCGGCGAGAAATAGCCCATTTTGGGGCGTCTTGACCCGGTGCCGGGCGGAAAGAGATTCTTTGCGGGCTTTTTCTGCGCTGTTTTTGAACGGTAATAGCACCGAGTTGCGGTCGGGAATGCTGCTACCGAACGGTATCGTTGCTACATGGGGCGTAATCGTTGGCGATTTCGGCCCGAAAATGGTTCGTCTTTCGGAAAATATATTACTTTTGTAACTATCTATGCACAATACCACAATGTATGAGCCGATACGATAACTGCTCCCGCGAAGAGCTTATCCGCAGGATCGAAGAGCTCGAGGCACAACTCGATACGCCGAAGGCTTCCGGGAGTCGGTTTCGGGAGCGTTATGCCTGTAAGATTCTCGATTCGATACCCGACATGCTGACCGTGCTCGACCGCGAAGGGACGCTGGTCGAACTGGTTTCCGCGGATGAGACCAACCATGTCGGGGTTCCGGGCGGAGAGCTCGCCGGGCAGAATATCCGGACGATGCTTTCGCCCTCGGCCTGCCGCAATGTGAAGAACAACCTCGACAATGTCTTTGCGACGGGGTGCGGCTCCTCTTCCCACCACGACATTACGCTCGGGGGCCGAACCCGCAACTACGAAAACCGGATTTTCCCGCTCGACGAGGAGCATGCCCTCTGCATCTGCCGCGACATCACCGAGGCCGAGGCCGCCAAGCATGAGCTGGAGATGGTCAAATATGCGCTGAACAATGTCGACGAGGAGATTTACGCCTGCAGCCTGGACGGTACGATGGAATATGCCAACGAGCAGTTCCGGGTGCGGCACGATGTCGAAGGCGACCTTTCGCAACACAAGGTTTACGATTTCTGGTCGTACGAAGGTTCCCGTCAGCAGTGGGATGCCCGGCTGGAGAAAATACGCCGCGATAACGGCTCGCACAAATACACCGTCCGCTTCAAGAACGAGCAGGGGCATATCGTGGCGTGGGACATCGTGGCCTACATCATCTACGACTACTTCCAGGAACGCGAGATCGTCTGGTTCTTCGGCCGGGACGTGACGCAGCGCATCGAACACGAGAGCAAGGTCAAGGAGATGAACTCCATCCTGGAGTGCATCCTCAACAATGTCCCGGTCTATCTGTTCGTGAAAGACCCGAGCAACGAGTTCCGTTACCTCTACTGGAACCGGGCGTTCGAGGAATATTCGCGGATTCCGGCCTCCAGGGCGCTCGGGCATACCGATTACGAGATTTTCCCCAGCCCGAAGGATGCGGAGCATTTCCGCCAGGACGACCTGACGCTGCTGCGTACGGGCGAACGCCAGACCTTCATCGAGGAGTACGTCTCGGTCACGGGCGAGACCCGTATCGTCAATACTTCCAAGTCGCTGGTGCCGGTCGAAAACCGTCTTCCGCTCATCATCGGTGTCTCGTGGGACATCACCGACATGAAGAATGCCGAGCTGGAGATCGTCGAGGCGCGTATCCGCGCCGAGGAGTCCGACCGTCTCAAATCTGCCTTCCTGGCGAACATGAGCCACGAGATCCGCACGCCGCTCAATGCCATCGTGGGCTTTGCCAAGCTCATCGGCGAAGTGGAAACCGAGGAGGAGAAACAACAGTTCATCGATATCATCGACGTCAATTCCGAGCTGCTGCTGCAACTGATAAACGATATCCTCGACATTTCGAAGATCGAAGCCGGGACGCTCGAATTCCGCTTCAGGCCGATGAACCTCAACGACCTCTGCCGCTCGGAGCTGGAAGTCCACAAACCCCGCGTCAAGCCGGGCGTGGAGCTGGTCTTCGAGGAACGGGTCGCGAACGTGGAGATCGTCTGCGACCAGAACCGCCTGGCACAGGTCATTTCCAACCTGCTGAACAACGCCGGCAAGTTTACCGAAGAGGGGGAGATCCGCTTCGGGTTCGACCTGAAGGACGGGTGCGTGGAGTTCTTCGTCCAAGATACCGGCATGGGCATACCGCCCGAGAAGGCGCGCAATATTTTCGACCGGTTCGTCAAACTCAACGATTTCGCAGCCGGAACCGGGCTCGGGCTGGCCATTTCGAAGATGATCGTCGAGAAACTCGACGGTACAATCGGAGTGGATTCCGAACCCGGCAAGGGCACGCGGTTCCATTTCTCGATCCCCGTCGTCCACCGGGACGGCGGCAAAGACGACGAGCAGCATTGCGCCGCCCCGGGCCGGGACGACGGCAAGTCGTGGGTACTGCTGGTCGCCGAGGATTCGGACACCAATTTCAGACTCATCGAAGCCGTCCTCAGCCGCCGCTTCAGCCTCGTGCGTGCCCATACGGGAGCCGAGGCCGTGGACATGTTCGGGACGGTGCAGCCCGATGCCGTGCTGATGGACATCCGCATGCCTGTGATGGACGGCCTGGAGGCTACGCGGCGTATCCGCAGCGTTTCGGCGGACGTCCCCATCATTGCCATGTCGGCCTATTCGTCCGGCAGCGAGATCGAGAGCGCGCGCAATGCGGGGTGCAACGAATTCCTCGTCAAACCCCTTTCGCAGTATTCGCTTCACCGGGCGCTGAATGCCGCCCTGGTGGAGCTCAAGGGTAAGGGTAAATCATAATCGGGTCGCCCCCGCAAACGGAACGTCCCGCAAGCCGTGCGCTGCGGGACGTTCCGTTTTATCGTGCGGCGGGTCTACCGGTACCGGTGCGAGATCAGGGTCATGAACTCTTCGCGCGTGCGGTGGTCGGAGAGGAAAATCCCGGTGAAGGCCGAGGTTGTCGTCGCCGACTGTTGCTTTTCGATGCCGCGCATCTGCATGCACATGTGGCTCGCTTCGATCACGACGGCCACGCCCATGGGGTTCAGCGCCTCCTGGATGCAGTCGCGGATCTGCACCGTCAGCCTTTCCTGTACCTGCAGGCGGCGGGCGAAGCACTCCACCACACGGGCTATTTTGGAAAGCCCCGTGATATGGCCGTTGGGGATGTAGGCGACATGCGCCTTGCCGTAGAACGGCAGCATATGGTGCTCGCAGAGCGAATAAAGTTCGATGTCCTTCACCAGCACCATCTGCTTGTACTCTTCGCGGAACGTCGCCGAGCGGATGATCTCCAACGGGTTTTCGTCATATCCTTTCGTCAGGAACGACATTGCCTTGGCCACCCGTTCGGGGGTCTTCTGCAACCCTTCGCGTGCGGGATCCTCGCCCAGCAACCGCAGTATTTCGGTGTAGTGGTGCTTCAGCACTTCGATGGTTTTGGCGTCGAAACGCTCCTCCTTGTTGTAATTTCTCTCTTCCATAGGAACGGCAAAGATAGTGCAAGCCGAGGGCAAAAGCAAGTTTACCTGCATTTTGCCGAGGCGCCGCCAGTCTAAAACAGGGTTAAAGACGATGCAAGCCGGGCGCAATGCCGAATTTATTCGGCCATTGCCGGGGTGCCGCCTGTTTTTCGTAAAGACGCTTATTTCTCGACGGAATGCAAATACGCGGCGAGTTTGCGTACGGCACGGGCACGGTGCGACACTTCGTTCTTCTCCCCGGTGGTCATCTGCGCGAAGGTTCGGTCGTATCCGTCGGGGATGAACAGCGGGTCGAACCCGAATCCCTCGTGCCCCGTTTCCCGGTCGATGATGCGCCCCTCGACGATCCCTTCGAAAAGGTGCTCTTCGCCGTCCAAGAGCAGCGATATCACCGTGCGGAACCGTGCCCGGCGGTTGGCCTGCCCTTCGAGGTTTTTCAGCAGCAGCCGGTTGTTGGCCGCGAAGTCGTGCCCGTCGGTGGCGTAGCGTGCCGAGTGTACGCCCGGGGCTCCGCCCAGCGCCTCGACTTCGAGCCCCGTGTCGTCGGCGAAGCAATCCATTCCGGTGCGTTCGTGCAGGTAATGCGCCTTCTGCGAGGCGTTGCCTTCGAGGGTATCCTGTTCCTCGGGGATCTCCTCCGTCACGCCGCAGTCGCGGGGCGTGAGCAACTTGTATCCGGGCCCCAGTACGGCCTGCACCTCGGTGAGCTTGTGTGCGTTGTTCGTTGCGAAAATAATGTTCATATTCTCTTTTTCCGATGCTTGAATCTTTCGTCGGGATGCCCGGCTTTCCTCGCTGCCCGTTTCCGGGGGCGTCCCGGGCATATCCGCTTCCCGTTCCGCGGGCCGGGTCATTTCACGACTTCGAGTTTTTCGAGCCGGTCGTCCAGGTCGATCTTGTCGATGATGGTCTTCACCAGGATGTCCATGTCCGAACCCTCGGAATAGTCGGCCGGGCAGACATGGCTCACGCGGTTGTCGTGGATCAGCGAGGCCATCTCCTTGCGGGCACCCTTCTGGTCGGGGTTGTAGACCGCGATCGAATGTCCGCCGGAATTTTTCACCAGCCGCATGCAGGGGATGTCGGTCGTCCCGTCGCCCACGTAGATCATGTGCTTGAACGGCACGGGACGTTCGTTTTCGGGGATGTAACGGTTCACCATCTTGCTGTCGAACACCGATTCGACGCCTTTGTTGATTTTGAAGATGAACTGCGTCTTGTTGGTGTAATTGACCGCCACGGCGGGCCAGTAGGCGATGCCGTCGACGTCGTAGAGAAACGAGCAGGCATAGATCTTCCGGAACTCGTGTGCGATCTGGGTTCCTTCGATGATCTCCTTCATCCCCGACGAGTTGATGTAGTGCAGGATCCTTATCCCGTGTGCGGCGCCGTAGGCGTTGATCCGCGCGAACCACT